>JBNLGT010000003.1:0-76248 GCA_050306195.1 Ensifer sp. | reverse complement strand
TCAAGGATGTCGGACTGCCAACGGCGATCAGGGAGATTCCTGGGGAAACGCCGACTGCAGAGCGTTTGATGGACGCGATTGCACAGGACAAGAAGGTCAAAGGCGGCGCGCTGACCTTCATCTTGACGCGCGGGCTGGGTGAGTCTTTCATTGCTGATGACGTACCGCCTTCCGAGGTAAAGCGTTTTCTGGAAGAAAAACTGGAGCTGTGATGGGCGAGAGCATCATCGAATTCCTTGCCACTTACTGGATATCAATTGCCTCCATATTTGGACTGGTCACACTGTCGGCCTTTTTTTCCGGATCTGAGACGGCGCTGACAGCGGTATCGCGTGCGCGCATGCACAGTCTGGAAAACAACGGCGAGTTGCGCGCAGGTGTCGTCAATGCGTTGATTGAACGGCGTGACCGTCTGATTGGCGCGCTGCTGATCGGCAATAATATCGTCAACATTCTTTCTTCCGCCCTGGCGACTAGTCTGTTTCTTAATATTTTTGGGGACTCCGGCGTGGCTATCGCGACGCTGGCGATGACTGCTTTGCTAGTTGTCTTCGCCGAAGTGTTACCAAAGAGCTGGGCGATTGCCTCGCCTGACCGTTTTGCGCTCGGTGTATCAAAGCCGATCAATGTATTCGTGGCCGTGGTTGGCCCCTTCTCAACAGCGGTCAACTGGTTTGTGCGCAAGCTTTTGGGGCTATTCGGCGTGGCCTTGTCGACTGAGGCGCCAATGCTGTCGGCTCACGAGGAGATCCGAGGCGCTGTTGACCTCCTGCATCGCGAAGGCTCCGTTGTGAAAGCGGACCGGGACCGATTGGGCGGTATTCTTGATCTGGAAGAGTTGGAAATCTCGGATGTGATGATCCACCGCGTGGCCATGAAGGCGCTGAATGGGGATGATCCCCCGGAGGTAAACGTGCGCGCCGTGCTCGATAGTCCCTACACGCGCATGCCCGTATGGCGAGGCTCGGCGGATAATTTTATCGGCGTTCTGCATGCCAAGGATTTGTTGCGGGCCATGGCGGACTCCAACGCAGATCCTTCGAAGATCGATATTATCAAACTTTCGCAGAAGCCCTGGTTTGTACCCGATACCACTAACCTGAAGGATCAGTTGAACGCGTTCCTGCGCCGCAAAACCCATTTTGCAATCGTTGTCGATGAATATGGCGAAGTGCAGGGGCTGGTGACGCTTGAGGATATCCTGGAAGAAATTGTCGGCGATATTTCCGATGAGCACGATATCGATATCCAAGGGGTGCGTCAGGAAGCCGATGGTTCAATTGTCGTTGATGGTGGAGTGCCTGTGCGTGACTTGAACCGGGCGCTTGACTGGTCCCTGCCAGACGAGGAGGCCACGACAATTGCCGGGTTGGTGATCCATGAATCAAAGATGATCCCCAAAGAACGGCAGGCATTTACCTTCTATGGCAAGCGCTTCATCGTGATGAAACGCGAGAAAAACCGCATCACACGGTTGAGGATAAGACCCGCCGTAGATGGTGATTTTTAAAAAAATACGGCCCCACACTTGATGCGGGGCCGGTATTGCCGAGGCTGGTCAGTGACCGATCTCTTAGACGTTGGGAACCGAACTGCCGTGGTAACCGTCGCCGTCATTTTGTGAAGGCGGAGTATTTACGGGCTCTGGGTCCACTACATCGCGGCGACTCGCCATGAACTGGTCGAATTCAGCCTTGTCGCGGGCTTTGCGCAGATTATCGAGGAATTCGTTGAATTCAGCCTGCTCTTCTTCCAGGCGGCGCAAGGTTTCGGCTTTATAGTCGTCAAAAGCGCTGTTTCCGCTGGGGGATGTTGCTGCGCGATAGCGATCACGCTCCTGGCGCCACATTTCGCGCAGTTCATGCTTGCGTGCTCGCCAATCAGCCTTATATGCGCGCCATTCGTTTTTCATTTCCCGGCCATAGCCGTGCTGTCTGCATCCCATTCTTCCGCTCCATATCATGTAAGCCAGGATGGCGAGGCCGATCGGCCAGAAAATGACGAAACTTACAATCATCGTCGCAATCCAGGCGAATCTGCCGTGTTCATCCAGTTTGGTTGCGATGTTCATCGCGGTCTCCGTTGGTGTTAATGTTAATAACATTTACATAGATGGATGTTGTTGCGCTGGAGTCAAGAGTTGAGGCAAAAATTTTCAGTATTTGGTGTTTACGGTCAGCGCTCGCCGGCGTAACCAAGCCCGTCCAGATAGATCAAGACGCCGGATTCCAGCAGTTCTTCTGGTTTTACTGGAAGATTGCGCCGGGCCATATCGCCACGCAGGAAGAGAGAGGCGATGCCATGGGTCATGGACCAGATATGCAGCGCAATCATGAGCGCTGGCGCACGCCGATCAACGGGCAGGATCGCGTATACCTCGTTGGCGGCATCCCGAAGCACATTAAAGGCGCGGTCACTCTCACGCGAAAGTGCTGGGCTAGAGCCATGCGCGATACCGGCTTCAAACATGGCCGCATAGTGCGCCGGGGCTTGGCGGGCAAATTCCAGATAGGCAACGCCAATGTCCATAAGCTTTTGCAAAGCTTTGCCTTTGCTTTTGCCGGCGGCGCTTTCAAGCTGGTCGGCAAAGGCTGTGAAACCCTGTTCAGCGACCGCCGCCATCAGGCTATTGCGGTCTTTAAAATGGCGATACGGGGCCGCCGGACTGACCCCCGCCATCCGGGCGGCTTCAGACAGGGTCAGGCCGTCGGAGCCATGCTCTTTGATCAGCTTCAGGGCTGCCTCAATAAGTGCTTCGCGCAGATTGCCGTGGTGATAGCCGCGCTTGTCGCGCGATGTTTTCTGGTCGGTCATGTTATGTATATTTACATTGCGGGCGGATGATTACCAGCGGGTTGGCTCGCCCGGAGCGGCCGCTTCAACAGCCAAAGCATGAAGTCCGGCCTTGAATTCTGCCTCAAGAGCGTCATTTATCGCTCGATGTCGTGCAACGCGGCCTATCCCTGCAAAAGCGTCCGAAACAATACGCACCCGCATATGGGTTTCGGGGCCTTCCTCCTCCGGGCGGTGGCCCGCATGAAGGTGGCTCTCGTTGATGACAATCAGCCGTTCGGGGCGGAATGCTTCGCGGAGGGTTGATTCGATGTCTTGCTGTCTGGTCATGCCTGTAAGTATCAGTTTGGCTTCCTGCGAGCGGAAGCTTGCGAAAAATGGTTCCACAAAGCCAGCAACATTCGGCTTTGTCAATTCTTGTTGTTCTGGCGCTCGCGCCCCATAATTGGTTCCAAATGAAGATTGATTCCAAATATTTTGACAAGATAAGAACGCGGAAACCCCGGGCGGAACGCGAGGCAGAAACCCGTGTGCCGGAATGCCAATGGGATGGCTGCGACGAGCCTGGAAAACATCGTGCGCCGGTGGGCCGCAATGCCGAGGGCGAGTATTTTCTCTTTTGTTTTGAACATGTTCAAAAGTACAACAAGGGTTACAACTACTTTTCCGGGCTTTCTGACAACGAGATTGCGCGTTATCAGAAAGAGGCGATTACCGGTCACCGTCCGACCTGGACGATGGGGGTCAACAAGGCGGCCAGACACGGACCTTCGCAAAGCGATTTGAAGTCCGGGACGGCGGGTTCTTATCGGCGCGTCAATGATCCGTTCGGGTTTTTCAACGAAGCCGGTAAGCGATCCGCGCGGCCTGAACCTCGCCAGCGCAAATTGAAAACGCTTGAAGCAAAAGCCTTTGACACGCTCCGTCTTGACGCAAATGCGACGGCGACGGATATCAAGTCGAGGTATAAGGAGCTTGTCAAAAAGCATCATCCAGATGCAAATGGCGGAGACAGGGGGTCTGAGGAGCGATTTCGCGCCGTTGTTCAGGCCTATCAGTTGTTAAAACAGTCTGGCTTCTGCTAAGCGAAAAAGATACGACAGTCAGGATGACATTTTCACGGGCAATTCATTTTTGCCTGCCTTGGAGTAGTGATGAGCAAGATCGATCTTGAGATTAACAACCTGCCCGATACCACCGTTTCAGTTCGTGAGGTTTTTGGTATCGATAGCGACATCAGGGTTCCCGCCTATTCGGAAGCTGACCCCTATGTGCCGGACCTTGATCCCGATTATCTGTTTGACAAGGACACGACACTGGCGATTCTTGCCGGCTTTGCTCATAACCGCCGTGTAATGGTTTCCGGCTATCACGGTACTGGCAAGTCTACCCATATCGAGCAGGTGGCAGCGCGTCTCAACTGGCCGTGCGTACGTGTCAACCTCGACAGCCATGTCAGCCGTATCGACCTCGTGGGCAAAGATGCGATCGTCCTGAAAGACGGCAAGCAGATCACTGAATTCAAGGACGGTATTCTGCCCTGGGCCTACCAGCACAATGTGGCGCTGGTTTTTGACGAATATGATGCCGGCCGCCCGGATGTGATGTTTGTTATCCAGCGTGTTCTGGAATCCTCTGGTCGTTTGACGCTTCTTGATCAGAGCCGTGTCATTCGCCCGCACCCGGCTTTCCGTCTGTTTGCCACCGCCAACACGGTCGGGCTTGGCGACACGACAGGGCTTTATCATGGTACGCAACAGATTAACCAGGCGCAGATGGACCGCTGGTCCATCGTCACCACGCTGAACTATCTGCCGCATGACAATGAGGTTGATATTATTCTGGCCAAGGTGAAGAGCTTCAACACCAAGGAAGGCCGTGAAAAGGTTTCTGCCATGGTGCGCGTGGCGGACCTGACAAGGGCTTCCTTTATCAATGGTGATCTCTCCACCGTCATGAGCCCACGCACGGTGATTACCTGGGCTGAAAATGCGGAAATTTTTGGCGACCTCGCTTTTGCTTTCCGCCTGACCTTCCTCAACAAGTGCGATGAACTGGAGCGGGCTCTTGTGGCCGAGCACTATCAGCGTGCGTTTGGTGAAGAGCTGAAGGAAAGCGCCGCCAATATTGTGCTGTCGGCTTGAAGTGTGGGCTTAAATGGCAGGCCGTGGCGACAATTTGAAAGGCAAACCCGGCGGTCCGGTTGATACCGAGCCGTTGCGGCGGGCTATTACCGGCTGTGTGCGCGCGATTGCGGGCAACAGCGAGGTGGAAGTGGCCTTTACCAACGAGCGTCCCGGTATGGCGGGAGATCGAATTCGGTTGCCCGAAATCAGCAAAAGGCCAACGGCGCGCGAAGTTTCGCTGGCGCGCGGGCTGGGCGATTCCATGGCGCTCAGGAAAGCTTGTCACGAGCCACGTGTCCATGCGGTCCTTTCGCCGCAAGGTGATGACGCGCGGGCTATCTTTGACGCCGTTGAGCAGGCTCGTATTGAATCAATTGGCGCGAAACGCATGGCTGGCGTGGCTGAAAATCTGGCTGTAGCGCTTGATGAACGGCTTTCAAAGTCCAACTATGGCACGGTGACAAAGCAGGAAGATGCGCCGTTGCCGGAAGCGCTCGCCTTGATTGTTCGCGAGAAGCTGACCGGGCGAAAAGCCCCTGCCTCCGCGGGCAAAGTGGCTGAGCTTTGGCGGCAGTTTATCGAGGAGAAGGCGGGTGAGGACCTCGACGCCCTGCCTGAAGCGATCAACGATCAGGAAGCATTCGCCAAGCTTGTACGTAGTATGCTGTCATCCATGGATATGGCTGAAGACTATGGTGACTTCGATCAGGATGATGATGATCAGGATAACCAGTCTGATGATGATCAGCCACGTTCAGAGGAAGAGAATCAGCAGAGCGCCGAGGAAGAAGCCGGCGATGATGCATCCCCCTCCGAGGATAATGAGAGCGCTGAAGAGCAGCTTGATGATGGCGAGATGGACGGCGCGGAAATTTCCGACGACGACATGATGGATGAGGGAGAGGACGATTCCGAGACGCCGGGTGAAACAAAGCGTCCGAACCATCCTTTCGACGACTTCAATGAGAAGGTCGAGTATAACGTTTTCACGCAGGAATTTGACGAGATCATTGCGTCAGAGGAATTGTGTGATGAGGCGGAGCTTTCACGGCTGCGTGCCTTCCTGGACAAACAGCTAGCGCATTTGCAGGGGGCTGTGGGCAGGCTTGCCAACAGGCTTCAGCGGCGTTTGATGGCGCAGCAGAATCGGTCCTGGGATTTCGATCTTGAAGAGGGGTATCTCGACACTGCGCGGCTGGTCCGCATGGTGATCGACCCGATGCAGCCGCTTTCCTTCAAGATGGAACGCGATACCAATTTCCGTGATACCGTGGTGACGCTTCTGATTGATAATTCCGGCTCCATGCGCGGTCGACCGATCACTGTTGCTGCAACTTGTGCGGACATTCTGGCGCGCACGCTGGAACGTTGCGGCGTGAAGGTGGAAATCCTTGGATTTACCACCAAGGCGTGGAAGGGCGGGCAATCGCGTGAGAAGTGGTTGGCTGAAGGCAAGCCGCAGTCACCTGGCCGTCTCAATGACTTGCGCCACATTATCTACAAGTCTGCGGACACGCCCTGGCGGCGAGCCCGTAATAATCTCGGCCTGATGATGCGCGAAGGGCTATTGAAGGAAAATATTGATGGCGAGGCGCTGATCTGGGCGCATAACCGGCTTTTGCAAAGAAGCGAACAGCGGCGCATTCTGATGATGATTTCCGATGGCGCGCCGGTGGATGATTCCACTCTTTCGGTTAATCCGGGCAATTATCTGGAACGTCATTTGCGCGCTGTTATTGAGCAGATCGAGACCAAATCGCCGGTTGAGCTTTTGGCGATTGGTATCGGCCACGACGTGACGCGCTATTATCGCCGCGCCGTGACGATCGTCGATGCGGACGAGCTGGCTGGCGCCATGACCGAACAGCTTGCTGAGCTCTTTGCCGACGAAACGCAATCGGGCAGCCGAACGACGCGTAGTCTGCGGGCGGGTTAATCCTGTCATCTGGCGAGGGTGCGTGCCGTCAAACGAATTGTGCGTTGTATTGGCGATTGAGAGGAATTTGAATGACAGAAAAACTCCGGCTCTTGGCCACAACGGCCTTCGGCGCTTTTCTATGCCTTCAACCAGCTTTTGCGCAGGTAACCTCAATCAGAAGCAATGTGATCGAGCATTTCAAGATCGGTTCGGATACAACCCAATTTGGCAAGACAGAGTTTCTTGGCGGCATTGAGATGGTATCTGCGGACGGCTCGCTGGGAGGATGGTCGGCGGTTCGCCTGAGGCCAGACAGGCAACATTTTTTGGGTGTTCTTGACACTGGCAGCTGGATTTCCGGGTCGCTTCAGCGCGGCGCGGACGGGCGTCTTGAGACACTGTCAGACGTCGATATTTCGTCAATCATGGATGCAAAAGGCGAGCCGGGAAGCAAGAAGTGGCGCGTTGATTCCGAAAGCCTCGCCTTCCGAAATGGGCACGTTCTTGTGGGGTTTGAACGTAACTTCCGTATCGACCTCTACCCAGACCCGGGTTACGAAACATCGCGACCAGTCGGCCATGTTCCATTGCTGATCAAGAAGCGGAATATGCGCGAAAATAAGAGCGTTGAAACGGTTGCTGTCGCGCCAGCTGACGGTCCGTTGGCGGGGGCACCGGTCACCATCATGGAAAACAGCCTGAACAAGGAAGGCAACCATATTGCTGCGGTGCTTGATGGCCCACGCAAGGGTATATTTTTTGTCAAAAAGGTCGCGCCCTACAGCGTAACAGATGGCGTATTTCTGCCAGACGGCGATCTTCTGATTCTCGAACGACGGTTCGGCATCACTACGGGCGTCGGTATGCAATTACGGCTTATTCATACAGCGGACATCAAGCCGGGAGCGACGGTTGACGGGGACGTAATCCTGGAAGCTGATGGCCGTTATCAGATTGATAATATGGAAGGTGTTGACGCTTTCCTGGCTGAGGATGGAACAACGCACATCATTATGGTCTCTGATGACAACTTTTCGCTTCTTCAGCGCAATTTGATGCTTGAATTCCGCCTGCTGCAATAAAAAACCGCAGTGCCGAAGCACTGCGGGTTAAAGTCAAATATTACTGCTCTTTTTGGATCAGGCAGCTTCTGAAGCAGGCATCGGTTTGACGATGCTCATAACTGCGCCATAGGGCAGCAGCATGACTAGGCTGACAGCCATTTTTACGAAGAAATCGCCAATTGCCCATGAAACCCAACGCGGTGCTTCGGTGGCGACAACACCCAAAATGGGCGCAGAGCCGATGGCGAAATCGTTGTTCGGGCCGAGGAAAGCGAAGCTGGCTGCAAAGGCTAGCGAGAAGAACATCGCGGTATCAAGCACCGAGCCGACAAGTGAGGAAAGAAGCGGCGCTTTCCACCAGTTCGATCTGCGCAGACGATTGAATATCGAAATATCCAGAAGTTGCGCCAACAGGAATGCTGACCCAGATGCAACTGCGATGCGTGGCGTTGAAGCCCAGATGGAGAACGCAACCGCGATGACAAAGCCTGCTGCGACGACCATACGCGCGGCCTTGGGGCCGAACTGCCGGTTTGTCAGGTCTGTGACGAGGAATGCGATCGGGTAGATGAAAGCGCCATAGGTCAAGAGATCGGCGAGATTGATGCCGAATATGGTGCCGGGCACAGGGAACTGTACAAGGAAATTCGACGCCACGACCACGAGGGTCATGAGCGCAACATAAGGAAGTGTGCGAGTGATTGTGCTCTGCATTTTTTTATCCTGGGTGATGCCACCAGTTGGAGTGAACAAACCGGAATTCTTGCATTCGATTGCAAGGAAAAGGCTCGGAACAATGTGTTCCAAGCCGTTAAATTCCGTATGAATATTGTGCTTTATTAAGCGGCTTCAGCTTGCTTCTTGGCAATCTGACGCTTCAGCAGGCGCGCGCGCATGCTGAGTTCGTTTTCACTTGCCTTGAGCAGAAAAGCGTCGAGGCCACCGCGATGTTCAACTGAGCGGAGAGCTGCAGCCGAAACACGCAAGCGATAACGCTGGCCGAGCGTGTCGGAAATCAGTGTCACGTTGACAAGATTCGGAAGGAACTTGCGCTTCGTCTTGTTGTTGGCGTGGCTCACATTGTTGCCGGTCAGTACGCCCTTGGCGGTCAATTCGCAGGTACGCGACATGGTAACACCTTTATTTTTATAGCCGTGGGACAACAGGTTTCCGGTGCCATGACCGGCCTCAATCCTCTCGGCCCTGATTGGAAAGTTGCGGTTCTATAGTCAGACTATACGCGCCAGTCAAGACAAACATGGCTAAAGCGATCAAATTTTGGACGGTTCATCCTGCATTCATGGTGGTTGGCGCATAAATGCCGCAATGTCTGCCTATCGCAGGCTAAGGGGTGATTTCCAGAATCGGATACGGGCGCAATGAAAATTTCAGTAGCTTCAATCTGTTTTACAGTCGCAACGCTGGTTCCTGTGGCGGCAATTCCGGCCGGGAATTCGAATACGACGGACTACGCGATTACAATTTCGGGCCTTCCCTTGGCCAAGGCGTCTTTCAGAACGAATATTAGCGGACGGAACTTCACCATTTCAGGTGGGTTTTCGACAGTTGGCCTGGTCAATGCGTTCAAAAAATGGAGTGGGACAGCCGCCGTTACGGGCCGGGTTGGCGAACGCGGATTTCAGGCTGAAAATTATAAGACCAATTATAGTATCGGGAGTTCAAAACGCGGCTTCGAAGTTATTTTTTCCGGCGGCAACGTGAAGAGGGCAGTTCGCAATCCGCATCGCGGTACTTTCCCAGATGGCTGGATTCCCGTTTCCAAAACCGACCTTCGCAGTATTTCTGACCCGATGACGGCATTTATCCTGCCTTACAATGGCAAGGCGTGTCATGGTGTTGTTCCGATCTTTGACGGTGAAACACGGATGGAACTGCATCTTTCGCCCAAAGGTCACAAGACTTATCGCAAATATAGAGTGGCGGTGGAGGCTGAAGTGTGCCGCGTCGATTTCCGATTGAAATCCGGATATCACAAGGGACATAACGATCTGGAGAAAGTGCAGAACTTGCGCGGGTTCGAGGTCTGGCTTGCAAAGTCTCCGATTGCGGATGTATACGCGCCGGTGAAGTTGCAAATTCCAACGCAATTCGGAACGCTTGCGGTATCGGCAACCCGATTTGGGCGATAACTCCGGCAGCCGGCGTTGGCCGGAGGGATGAATGAACCGCGCCACTTTGGTTGGTTTTACTGCCGTTCTCATGTGGGCGCTGTTGGCTCTGTTTACCGCAGCCTCGGGGGCCGTTCCCCCTTTTCAGCTTTCGGCTATTACGTTTGCGATTGGCAGTTTGCCAGGCATCGCCATTTTGGTGGCGAAGCCGGAACGGCTCGTAACCTTACGCCAACCGATGATCGTTTGGCTGGTCGGTATTGGTGGACTTTTTGGCTATCACTTCCTCTATTTTACTGCGCTCAGAAATGCGCCTGCAGCTGATGCCAGCCTGATTGCTTATTTATGGCCGCTCTTCATCGTTCTGGGGTCCACATTTTTGCCAGGCGAGAAGCTTGGCTGGCACCATGTCGCAGGTGGGCTTCTGGGGTTGGCCGGTTGCGGTTTGATTGTTTCCCGTAATGGGCTGCAAATCGATGGGGTGTACACGTTCGGTTATCTGACCGCTTTTGCCTGCGCCTTTTTCTGGTCGGGCTATTCGCTTCTGTCGCGACGGTTTGGCGCTGTACCGACAGAGGCGGTTACCGGCTTTTGCCTTGCAACCTCTTTCCTTTCCCTCGTCAGCCACATTGCCCTGGAAACAACTGTGTGGCCGCAATCGAGCCTGGAGTGGCTGGCGGTGGCAGGGCTGGGCCTGATGCCGGTGGGTGTTGCTTTCTATGCGTGGGATTTTGGCGTGAAGCGAGGCAACATCCAGTTGTTGGGTGTGTCAAGCTACGCCGCTCCCCTGCTTTCGGTGCTGATTCTTGTCGCCGCCGGTATTACCGATTTCTCCTGGCGCATTGGCGGGGCAGCATCGCTGATCACGCTTGGCGCATTGTTGGCGGCGAAAGACATGCTGGGGCGGAAGAATACCTAAAGTGCGGCGCAATTTATGGGATTTCCAACGAGTCGCACTTTTGCATTACCAAATAGCTGTGTGAGATGTTCGGGCGCTCATGCCAGAGCATTCAAACTGCTATCTCCTGCAGATCGACCGCAGATGGACGCATGAAAAGCTTTAGGTCGTCAGCGCTCAACGGTCTACTGAAGAAGAACCCTTGCGCGATTTCGCAACCGTTCTCCACCAGAAACTCCGCCTGTTCGATTGTCTCAACACCTTCTGCAACGACAGTCTGCCCGAGCGCTTTTGCAATCGACAAGATCGACTTAACGAGTTCCAGGCTGCGACGGTCGGTCTTGTTAATGAACGACCTGTCTATCTTCAATGTGTCGATTGGAAACTGGGTAAGGTAGGAGAGAGCAGAATAGCCGGTACCGAAGTCGTCGATGGCTATGGAAATGCCCATACGATTGAGCGCGGAAAGCGTCTCCGCTGGATTAGTCCTGTCGTTCAGCAGGAGACTTTCGGTTATTTCAATCTCGATCCATTCGGGACGGCAACCATTCCTGAGAAGGATTTCCTCCACCGCCTCAGGCAGGTTTGGCTCCTGAAACTCTCTCGCCGACAGGTTAACTGCGACCTTGTGCACTGAGCCTTTTCCAGTGTTCCAGGCGGCTGCGGCGCGGGATGCCTCATTCAACACCCAGCGACCCAATTCCCTTATCAATCCGGTTTCTTCTGCTACGGGAATAAACTGATTTGGTGGAATCAACCCTTTTTCCGGATGGCGCCACCTCAACAACGCTTCTGATCCAACGATATTGCCATTCTGCAGTGAAACTTTGGGCTGGTACAGAAGCTCCAACTCCTGACGCTCCAGAGCGCGGCGCAGTTCGGTATTTATTGTCAGATATTCCTTGGCGCTGTTTTCCAAATCCATGGAGTAGAAACAGTAGGTGTTCCGTCCCGAATGCTTGGACAGATACATCGCAGAATCGGCGTGCCGAACAAGGTCTTCTGCAACGACGCTATCATCCGGGCATAGCGCAATACCGATGCTGCACGACGTAAAGAGCTCCCTGCCATCCAATAAAAAGCCCGCCTTGAAGGCCTCCAAAACCCGCTCCGCAACCATTTGCAAGTCGAGTTTATTGCCGATTTCCGGCAGGAGGACGGCAAATTCATCACCACCCAGCCGGGCCACCGTATTCTCTTGTCCCACACATTCAGATAGCCGAGCCGCGACCATGCGTAACAACTCATCCCCAGCCGGATGTCCAAGGGTATCGTTGATTGTTTTGAAATGATCAAGGTCGATAAGCATGATGCCAGCGAGCTTGTTGTTTTGCTGTGTGCTGGCAATCATCTGCCGCAAGTGGTCGCTGAAGAGTTCCCTGTTAGGCAGCGCCGTGAGAGGATCGTAGAATGCTAGCTGTTTGATCTTCTCGCGAGAAGTGTTGAGTTCAGTGATGTCGCGAGCAACCCCCAAAATGCCGGTCAGCCTGCCGTCAGACGTGAATACCGGAACCTTGCGGGTTTCGAGGAGCACGGAACCACAGCTCTCTGCGTGGGTTACCCATGCCTCATCGATGAGAATTTGGTTCGCATTCGGCATTTCCTCGCCTTTCAGGCGGATAGCATCTGCTGTTTCTGCGTCGAACAGATCTCGGGCGGTCATTCCAACAATATCGGCCTCGGGCATACCGGCAAGGCGCCCAAACGCATGATTACAAAGCAAGAATCGCCCGTTATTGTCTTTTAGCCAAACCATATCCGGGATCGTTTGGAGGACCGTATGCAAACGCTCCCTTGCTTCTTCAATGGCCAGTTCCGCCTGTTTGCGCTCCGTTACATCCCTGGACAAAACAAAAAATGTGGTTGGGGCGCCGCCGCTACTATTCTTTTTTGCAAGCGTATGCTCGAACCATCTCACCGTTCCATCTAGTTGCGGAATAGCGATAACACCGCCGTCGCAGTACCCGTTGCGATCGGCTTCGGCGATGTTGCGCATGGCATCCATGGCCGCCTCTGGCGGGAGCAGGTCATTGACCGTCTTGCCAAGAAGATTCTCCCGGCTGGCGACAAGCAAATCCTGATTGCCCGTCCAGACGTTCAGGTACTGACCATCGCGATCAACCTCGAACAGCAAATCCGGAATTGCTGCAAGCACACCTTCGGTAAATTCAAGAGCTTCCTTGAGCTCCTGTTCCGCCTGCTTGCGTTCGGTAATATCCAGTACCACGCCAATCAGGCCAGATGCTTCGCCGCGCTCATCCAGCAATACAGATTTGTTAAACAAGGCATGGCGCACAACTCCCTGACTGTTGGTAACGTTGGTCTCGAACCGCTGACATTCCTTTTGAGCATAAAGCGCTTCATCTCTGGCGTGATTCTCTTCCGCCAGGTCTCGCGGGAATATCTCGAACACAGTCTTTCCAACCAACTGTTCACGGGAGTAGCCGAAGAACTCGCTAAACGCAGCATTACATCCGAGATAGTGGCCCTGCCTGTTTTTGTGGTAAATCGGGACAGGAAGATCATCGAGAAGGCTCTTGAAGAATGCCGATGTTTCGCCGCCCCCCGCGCGCGCGCTTTCAGGTGCGATATTGCGATGCAAATAGCCGTGCCATTCCACGGTGCGTGGCGATATCCGACTGACCGCTGGCGTCGCCGTCATGCTCAGCACAGCGGGCTCGGCGTTTTCAGGAATAAATCTCAGGTTTAGGCAGACAGACACCAAACTGTTGGCTGACCTTTGCAGTTCCGCAACAAGAACCTCCTGGTCGTCGCCATACAGAACAGCAAGAAAGGGGGCGATATCATCCTTGACAGCTTCCGGCTGCAATCCAGCAACCAATTGAAGGTTTCCAGATAAAAAAGGAACAGACATATGGCCGTCCGCTTCCATGCGTAAGATGAAGAATAGCCCCGCCTCACCATTCTCGCCCTTGTCAGTCTGAGGACAGCCTTTCTCCTGTATTGCTCGACAGGAATCTGATGTGCCGCTTGTATTATTCATATCATGCCCCCCAGAATTCTCCCCAACCTGCTGTGTCGGTTGCCTTTGCTACCGCTGTGAAGGCGCTTTTGGTTTTTTCATTCAATGCCTTTGCAGCCGAACCTGCGCTGCCGCCCACACTCGTAGCCGTTTTGACGCCCTCTGTTGCTTTTCGTCTTTGTCTTGAAACGAGAGAAGCAATTTTGGTGGTCTCAATGGCGAGCCGGCTGGTGGCAGTTGCCGACACCTCAACGATAGTGGGATCATGCAGCGTTACCCGGACCATTTCATTGAGCGTTTCGCCTCCAAAAGTCGTTTGCAAGGAGGATGAATTTTCGACAACGCAGGCAAAGGCCATTTAAATATAAATTGGCGTCATTTATGGGGTCGTGATCGAATATCATCGTGCCCGAGATCAACCTGCGTTCAAAGTTAACCCAACTCATACAAGGGAAATGGTTAATAAAATAATTTAGAACGGTATTTTGGTGCAGTTTAATACATGAACTATACTAAGGTATTAGGCATGTTCCACGTATTGCCTTCTTCATCAGACTCCGAAACTGTCCAGCTCCCCTCCTTTTCCTGGCAAGCTGGCATGTTCGATATATCTCGGATGAGAGAGGTGCGCGCGCGGCTTTGAAGTCGTTGTGTTTTTCGATTTATTGGGCAGCGCCCTGAGCAATAACCTCAAGGATCGACCGATGGCTGCCAGCCGGCCGGTGCGATTTCGAATGTTTCGAAGGTAAAGCCGGGCGAGACGGTGCATCCCACTAGCGACCAGTCTCCCATGGGTTCGGCGGATTGCCAAAAATTGGCCGGTACGACCACCTGTGGCTGAGCGCCGTTGGTAATATCGGGTCCCAGCTCGAAGGTCTCTATACTGGTCCCGCGCGGAGAAATGGAAAGACGCATGGGCGAGCCCGCATAGTAGTGCCAGATCTCAACAGCATCGCGCACTCTGTGCCAGTGGGAACGGTCGCCCTTCTCCAGTAAATAATAAATGGCCGTTGAATGGCCGCGCGGCGCACCCGCATGATCTCGAAACGTTTCTACATACCAGCCGCCCTCAGGATGGCGGAACATGTTGAGTTTTTTGACGACTTCGTCAGCATTCATCTGAAATTGTCCTTCCCGGTCCGAATTTCAGCGAACTGCTCGTCGGTGGAAGCGCGCAGGAAAGGATTGGTTTGTTTTTCCAGCCCAATCGTCGTGGGGGCTGTGAACATGCCTTGCGCCCGCTTCAGGTCAATTTCTTTCGCGCGGGCGATGAGCGCTTCATTATCCGGTTCCACGGTAACGGCGTAGCGTGCGTTTGACTGGGTATATTCGTGACCGAAATAGACAAGGGTCTCGTCTGGCAATGCGGCAAGCTTGTTCAATGAGTTCCACATGTCGGCCATGGTCCCTTCAAATACACGACCGCATCCAAGCGCAAAAAGCGTGTCTGCGGCAAAGAGAAGCCCGTCTGAAGGAATGTAATAGCAAACGTGGCCAAGAGTGTGGCCGGGCGTGGAGATGACCTTGATGGCGCGGCCGCCAAAGTCGAACGTGTCGCCGTCATCAACCAGGGTATCGAGCCCGGCAATCTTGCCTGCCTCTCGCGCCGGACCCAAAACTTGTGCGTTAAAACGAGATTTGAGCGCCGCTATGCCCCCGACATGGTCATGATGGTGGTGGGTTACGAAAATATGGGTCAGCGTCCAGCCCCGCCTTTCCAGCGCTTCGAGGATGGGCGCTTCTTCGGGCGCGTCAATTGAGGCTGTTTGGCCGCTCTCCGGATCATGGATCAGAACACCGAAATTATCGGACAAGCAGGTAAACAGTTCGGTTTCCAAATCGGCCATCATAATCTCCCGGCGCATGTGATTTCGCCAATGTAGTGCGTTGTTGCTTGATGTCCACATAAGGGCAGACTACATCTTCCATAATGCACACTGATATTGTTGATCTCCGAGAATTTTATCTCTCGCCGCTCGGGCGGTTGACGGAGCATTCCATTGGAATGGCGCTTTCGTCGATTTGGTCGCCCCTGCCGGATGAACGGCTTGTCGGGCTTGGATATGCGTTGCCCTATCTGGATCGTTTTCGCGCCGATGCCGAACGAACGTTTGCCTTCATGCCTGCCGGGCAGGGTGCGGTAAACTGGCCGCAGGGTGAAGCGTCTTCGACAGCTCTGGTCTTTGACGAGGAACTACCGCTTCCCGATGCATCCATAGACCGGTTTTTGATGGTTCATTCACTGGAATTTACCGAAAATCCGCGAGAAACGCTCATGGAGCTTTGGCGGGTTCTGGCTCCCGGCGGGCGGGTGATTATTGTAGCGCCCAATCGACGCGGCGTTTGGGCGCGTTTCGACCATACGCCCTTTGGCGCCGGTCGACCCTATTCTCGCGGGCAGTTGACCAGTCTGCTGCGCGAGGCGAATTTTACCCCGGGCGCGATGTCAGAAGCGCTGTTTTTCCCACCAGCAAAATCGCGTGCATTGTTGAAGGTTCGTCAGAGTTTTGAGCGTATCGGTCGCGTGCTCTGGCCGGTGTTTTCGGGCGTTATTATTGTGGAGGCGCATAAGCGGCTTTATCAGGGGCTGCCTGTTGCTGAGCGAGCTTCCAGGCGCGTTTTCGTGCCGGTCCTGGCGCCGCAAGGCTTACCAACGACGCGAATGCCCCACGGCTCTCGACAAACCCCGTGAAGCCCTTTATTCCATGGCCCGCGTCTAAGGATGCCGATAATTCGTTCAAGGATCATTTCAATGAGTGACGAAAAACTTTCGCCTGTGCCGCGTCCCGGTGTCATGGATATTGCCGCCTATGTGCCTGGCAAGGATCATGTCGACGGGGTCGAAAAGGTCTACAAATTGTCCTCGAATGAAAGCCCATTCGGCGCGAGCCCCAAAGCGATTGCCGCCTTTGGCGATGTGGCTGGTCATCTTGAGCTTTATCCCGATGGCCAGTCGGTGGAGTTGCGTGACGCTATTGCTGCAGTCCATGGACTTAATCCTGCAAATATCGTTTGTGGCAACGGCTCGGATGAGCTTTTGGGGTTGCTGGCGCACACCTATCTGGGACAGGGCGACGAAGCCATCATCACGCAGCACGGTTTCCTGGTCTATAAAATTCAGATTATGGCCGCGGGCGCAACGCCTGTTGTTGTTGCCGAAGATAATTGCCGTGTGGATGTTGATGCAATCCTGGCAGCCGTTACGGAAAAAACGAAAGCCGTGTTCATCGCCAATCCTGGCAATCCAACCGGCACTTACGTGCCCATGCAGGATATTCGGCGCTTGCAGGCCACTTTGCCGCCGCATGTGCTGCTTGTTCTGGATGCAGCCTATGCTGAGTACGTACGCCGGAACGACTATGAAGCGGGCATTGAACTGGTTTCTTCTGCCCGGAACGTTGTCATGACCCGGACGTTCTCAAAAATTTATGGTTTGGCGGCGCTCAGGATCGGATGGCTTTATGGCCCAGCCGAAATATTGGCGGCATTGAACCGCGTGCGGGGGCCTTTCAATCTTAACGCGGCAGCCATTGCTGCTGGCGCGGCGGCCATTCGCGATCAGGCTTTCATTGAAAAGGCGGCTGATCACAATCTTGCCTGGAATGAAAAACTAACCAGAGCATTTGAAGGCCTAGGTCTGGAGGTTACTCCATCGGTCTCCAATTTCGTTCTCATTCATTTCCCGGACGTTGAGGGTAAACGCGCGGTAGATGCTGACCGGTTTCTTTCGTCGCGGGGCTACGTGTTGAGGGCCGTTGGCGGTTATGGCTTGCCCAATGCGTTGCGCATGACCATCGGGACAGAGGAAGCGAACCAGGGCGTGATTGACGCACTTGGCGAATTTATGGGGCGCTAGGCCAGTGACCGTCAAGTTCAATACGATAGCGCTTATCGGCATAGGTCTTATCGGTTCGTCGATTGCACGCGATGTGCGGGCGCTCAAGCTCGCGGAGCGCGTGGTGATATCCACGCGTAGCGAAAAGACGCTGAAGCGGGCAGAAGAGCTTGGTCTGGGGGACGTTTATACGACTGATCCCGCAGAAGCCGTACGCGATGCCGATCTGGTGATTGTTTCGGTGCCGGTTGGCGTTTCGGGGGATGTTGCAAAGGCAATCAAGGATACGTTGAAACCGGGCGCCATCCTCACGGATGTCGGTTCGACCAAGTCCTCCGTCATTGCGCAGATGTTGCCGCACGTCCCTGAGGGTGTCCATTTCATTCCTGGCCACCCGATTGCCGGTACTGAACATTCAGGCCCGGATGCAGGGTTTGAAGGGCTGTTTGCTGGGCGATGGTGTTTGCTGACGCCGCTGCCGGGCGCTGACGAAGATGCACGTGCAAAGCTGCGGGCGTTCTGGAATGCGCTTGGTTCGCAGGTTGAGGAAATGGATGCCGGGCACCATGACAAGGTGCTGGCAATCGTTTCGCATCTGCCGCATATCATAGCCTACAATATAGTTGGCACGGCGGCGGATATGGAGACGGTGACGGAATCGGAAATCATCAAATATTCCGCCTCCGGTTTTCGCGATTTTACACGTCTGGCCGCATCGGATCCAACGATGTGGCGCGATGTTTGTCTACACAACAAAGATGCCATCCTGGAAATGCTGGCGCGCTTTTCAGAGGATTTGGCCTATCTGCAAAAGGCTATCCGCTGGGGCGATGGCGACAAGCTGTTTGATCTTTTCACGCACACAAGGGCAATCCGGCGATCTATCATTGAAGCAGGGCAGGATACGTCTGAGCCCGATTTCGGGCGAACTCACGGCTCTGCTAAATCGGAGGAATAAATCCGATCGGTATAAAGCCGAGAAGGATGACCCCATCTTGCATGGTTAGCCGCACGCGAGCACTCGCGCCATTCGTCGACAGGCTTTGGAGCAGTTGTTGTGATACTTCAATTGCCTGTGTTGCTTCGGGAAAGCTGCCAATCAACAATGCGCCGAGCGTTGTAATTTGTTCTGCCTGAAGGTCGAAATCGCCGGATAGAAGACCGTCGGCGGAGATCGAGAACGGTCCGCTGAGTGTCAGCGCCCCCTGGTCGCCGAAATCGACTCTGAGCTGTCTGAGCTGGCCCTGCGTCGAGCCGGATGTGGTCACCTCCCGCCCGGCAAGAAAGGGTGCATAATCGGCCAGTGTCAAATCGGCGGAAAGAGAGAAGGCCGGCAGTTTCTGATCGGTCATCGACGCGCCGATATCGGTCCCCTTTGAATTGAACGCAATATCGAGGTCTCCGTTGTTGCGGCGCATATGGAATTCTGCGTGGTCCAAGGCAATTGTGGCGTTTTGGGCGATGCCGGGGATATCGCCCTCCATCCTGGCCATATTCGTTTCTATGGAGGAGCGGTCGATCCCGTCCAGGCCACCCACAATGCTGCCATGAAACAGGTCCCAGTCCAGGGTTGCTGTTATCCCTGGAGCGGGTTGAACAACGGCCGGACCGTCGATTTCAAATATGGCGTGACCCGGAGCATAGATCTGGGCTGCGGATCGCAGAGCTCCGAGAGAAATGCGGGCGGCAGGCGATGTGCGGTTGGCGGAAGCAGAATCGCAAAAGACGCCGATACGAAAAGGAAAACCCTTTATGTCCATGCCATTGCAGGCGATGGACATGCCGGCGAGCCGATTGGAGGACAGCTGTTGTTGCAACCAGGTTTGAGCTTTGCTTGTTCCGACAAACCATGCGCCGGTGTAGAGCAGAGAAAATGCAGCAATCGCCAGCCCGAAAATCAGTATTTTTCTCGACGTGTTTTCGTTCCGGCTCGATGATGACATATACAGCTCCTGATTTGCGATAGCAGGAATACTGATTTGGTGCATGAAATGGAAGATTTTTGGGTTTTCGGCTACGGCTCCCTAATGTGGCGGCCAGATTTTCCTTTCGAGGAGCGGCAGCTTGCGCGCGCCTTTGGTTATCATCGGGCCTTGTGCATCCGTTCTTGGGTACATCGCGGGACGCGCGAAAATCCAGGCCTTGTCCTTGGCCTGGACAGAGGTGGAAGTTGTAAAGGCGTGGCTTTCCGCGTTGCTGAACACGAAAAGGAATCAGTCCTTAAATACCTGCGCGAACGTGAGTTGGTAACGAATGTCTACGTCGAAAAGACCGTTCCAACATTACTCGCTGATAAACGCCGCGTTCGAGCGGTGACCTATGTGGCGGATCGTCAGCATGAACAATATGCTTACAAGATCGGTGCAGATGAGGCGGCTGTTGTTGCAGCTCAGGCAATTGGACAATCGGGGCCTAATGACGTTTATGTTCGCAACACGGTTGAACATCTACGTGAGCTTGGCATTCGCGATGGCTGGCTTGAGCATGTCGTGAACCGGATGGACGGGTTCAAGCGTCCTTCTTGAGTTCATGATAACGGGCCGCCGCTGTCGGCGGCAAAGGTAGATGTGGATTGGCCTCTATGGTCTCGATCAGCAAGGCGTCGCTTTCTCGTTCCATAACCTCTTGGAGGTGCTTAAAAAAAGCTTCGTGATCCATCCCGGGCGGAATAGCGGGAAGGATTTTGGCCTTGAAGTGCCCAGGGTAGTTGACGAGTTTGCGGCGCGGCCAAAATAGTCCGCCGTGATGAACAATCGGAATGACCGGCAGCTGCAGGTCGCGGTAAAGCCGCGCAATGCCAAATTTGTAAACAGGCTCGGCGCCGGGCGGACGACGGGTTCCTTCCGGATAGATAATCAATTGACGGCCCGATGCCATTTCAAGTTTGGCGCGATCCATGACCGCCGTCATGGATTTTCCGCGGGCCGCACGGTTGACAGGGATCATTCGCTGTTTTGCCACGTACCAGCCAAACAGAGGGATCCACATCAATTCGCGTTTGAGGATATAAATCGGATCCTCAATATAGGGAACGAAAGCGATCGTGTCCCAAGTGCTTTGATGTTTGGGCGAGATGATGCTTGCTTCCGACGTGAGATTTTCAAGGCCTTCGATTTCAAAGGTGATTCCGCTAATCTTGTCCAACAGCCACATGTTGGAGCGAGCCCAGATCTTGGGGATGGCATAAGCCTTTTTACGGGGCAGGACGAAATAGAACGGTGTGAAGATAATCATCTGAACGATGGTGTTCAGATAAAATGCTATCGTGAATGCTATTGATCGCAGAAGGATCATCGAAAACCCACCCCGTGAATTCGTTATCGTTCCGGTATTGGTTTCGTTCCGGACCCCGTGATTGCCTACACGAATTTTCCTTCAATAAAAAGAATGTAGGATGTCGGAACTATACGCCTGTATCCGTGCTTGCTGTCGTCCCACGTAGGCCGCTGTGACCGGTAATCCCCAGGCCGGAGCGAATTTGCGCGAGCGAAAGTTTTGCATATTCGGAGAGCATGGCGCGCAAGGTGACCGGCCGGGTAATCCAGTTTGTGGTCTTGAGATCCGAATTGACGACAGGATAGGCAATGTAGTCGGTGTCCGGATCTGTATAGCTCAATTCCATAAGGCTGCGAGGGATATGGTAGTTGTTGGTGACGACCAGGACGCGTTTATATCCGTGTTTGTGGACCCATGCGGCGGTCTCGCTGGCATTGCCGATCGTATCCACCGCTTCACGGCCAATATCCACACAGCAGCTGAACATCGCTTCAGGAGCACGCGTAAGCTTTCTAATGTCGCCGGCCGTTGTGTTGGGGTGAACACCGGAAATCAATAACCGTTTCCCCGCACCTGATTCCAGCAGGGCAACGGCTTGTTCAATGCGCAGATAACCACCGGTCAGGACAACGATTGCATCGGCATTCGGGTTGGGTGGCGGGGTTAGATTCGCCACTGTGTCGGCAAAGCGTAGGAAGCCACCCATCGCGAGACCTGCAAGAAGAATTGCGGCGTAGACCAACAGTCGCCATTTCCCGAAGCGGCCAGAGCGATGTGTGCCCGATCTGGCGGCTTGTCGTGCCCAGTTGTTTGCTTTCTTCCTGTCAAGCATGACGCAGAATAACGTTCGATCTGGGCAAGAAAAAAGCGGCAATATCCATTGCGCACAGGGAATTGTATTGGCTTGGGCCAGGTGACGTCATTGTGAGAGCAAAATGTCCGTTTTTGCCGGATCGGAGCGAATGAGATCGATCTCATCAATTGTGCGCATGACAGTCAATCGCGCGGTGAGTGTTGTCAGGCCAGCAATCAGCATCAAAGTGAAAGCAATACCAAAATAGCCTGTCAGGCCAAGTGTGAACTGGCCGAAAAGGGCAGTGGCCTGATCGCTCTCGGGCGTGGCCAGCGACTGCGTCTGCCACCAGGAGGCAAGCGCAAAAGCCAATGCGGCGAGAAGAGCACCAATGAAGGATCCCTTGAGGCTGATTTTCAGGAAGTGTTTCTGGAATTCATTGGCCACGAATGAAGCTTCGGCTCCGACGAAATGCAGAACCTCAACGATGTGACGGTTTCCGGCCAAAGCGCCGCGGGTGGCGAAGACGACGGTGAGAACCATGGTGGAAAAGACGAGGATGAGAATGCCTGTGCCTATGGCAACGGTCGTTCGCGCCATGGAGACAAGCCGGTCAACCCAGGTGCGGTGATCATCCAACGAGGCTTGTGGGATCTTGGCCTTCAGCACCTCGCGCATCTGTTCGAAATCTGGCGGAGCATTTTCGTCAATGGTTACGATCACCAGTCGAGGGACGGGAAGTTCGTCAATGTTGAGGCCAGAGCCGAGCCATGGTTCGAGAAGCCTTGCCGTTGCTTCGCGGTCGACGATCTTGCCGCCGGTGGTCCCGTTGAATGTGAGTGCTAATTCAAGGGCGTTCTCAAGCTCTGCGTCCATATTCAGCCCATCGGTCGGGCGGATCTGGATGGTGATTTCGCGTGATATCTGGCTTTGCCAGCTGGCGGCGGTCGCGCGCACCATGGAAACGCCGCCAAGTGTGATGCAGGCGAGGAACGTCATGATCGCAATAACAGCCATGAGGGCAGTGCCCTGCACATTGGCGGCCGGCACGATAGACCCCTGAGGGCGGATTTTTACTTCCGGGCGTTTTGGCCTATTCGGTTTCGGCGCCATCGGCCTGTCTTCGATCTCACTCATAGATTTCCAACTGCCCCTCGGTAAGGATCATGCGGCGCGCGTTGATCTGATCCATAAGCGAGAAATCATGTGTGGCGATGACCACAGCGGTTCCCTGGCGGTTCAATTCCAGAAAAAGACTTAACAGACGCCGCGCCATGGGCGGGTCAACATTCCCTGTTGGTTCGTCGGCCAGCAGAATTTCCGGGCGGTCGATCAGTGCGCGAGCGATCGCCACGCGTTGTTTCTCTCCGCCCGAAAGCACTGGTGGCAGGACATTGATCCGCTCACCGAGACCAACCCATTTCAACAGCTCAATCACATCAGCTTTGTAGCTTGCTTCATCCTTCCCGCGAACGCGCAGCGGCAGGGCTACGTTTTCATAAGTTGTCAGGTGATCAAGCAGGCGAAAATCCTGAAACACGATGCCGACCCGGCGGCGAAGGATTGGTAATTCGCGCCGTGGAATGGAGGAAATATCGCGTCCGAACATGTGAATTAGGCCGCGCGTTGGCTGCAGCGACATGAAGAGGAGTTTCAAAAGGGTGGTCTTGCCAGCGCCCGAAGGCCCGGTGAGAAACTGAAAGGAGCTCTCGGGAATATCTAATGTCAGGTCGCGCAGAATTTCCGGCCCCAGGCCGTATCGCAAACCGACATTTTCGAAGTGAATCACGGTCTCTCCGGTTTCCTCATCGTTGACAGTTACGTCTTCTTCGCCTGTCCACCGCTTTGCGAAGCATTAACCATTATCGTTTACGTCTCATAAGGATTCGTTTCAATGCCCTGATTGTTTGCGTGACGTCTTTCGGGGGAACAGCCAACAGGGCCGACGCCATGAATGCTCCGAATTTTTCACGCAGACAAGATCGCGGTTACGACTTCCTCCCTCCCGAGCATGTGCCTGTCAAGCACCACTCCGCACGCGCCGTGCAGCGCAAGGGAGAGGTTGAAGATGCGGAATTTGAAGTTATTCGCTCCCCTTTAAGGGCCCATTACAAGGTGTTGAATGACAACCAATGGCGAAGCCGGCCGGTTGTGAGGGATGCGCACTGGGCGGTGACTGCCTTGCGCGCTACAGTTGGCGTTGCGGAAAATACGCTGTCGCGCATGGGGACACGCAGCTTTGCTGCGGTGGTGACGGCAAGCGTCTTTGTTGTTTTTGCAGTGGTCCTGTTTCTTTCACGTGGTCAACCGCTGGACACTACGGCAATTGCACCGGGCGGGGTGACCATATCGAATGTGGCCACATCTGTTGTTGATTCCAGCGGACTGCGCATTCTGGAAGTGAATGGTCAGGTGGAGAATGTGACCGGGTATGATCTGCCTGCTCCCCGTCTGGCTGCTGAGTTTGATAATGCGGGTGATTCTCCATCAATCACCGTTTTTAAACTGGATGAACCGGTTATAGCTGCCGGTAAATCCGCGGCGTTCGCCCTCAAGTTGCCCCATCCCGGTGGAAAAGTCCCCAAGGTGCGGGTATCCGCGGATGCAGGCTCCTTTTGAACATGTTAAGACGGGTCGTGAGGTGCGCTGGGCAAATGGCGGGCCGGAATTGATAAGACCGGAGAAATTGCATGCCTGTTGTTCGCGGAAAAATTATTGAACCCTTGTTCACCGCGGAAGACATTCAGGAACGCAATAATACTCTGGCCGCCGAGATTGCCGCAGGGCCAGTGAAAGATCTGCTGGTTATTTCGGTGCTGAAGGGCTCTTTCGTTTTTGCTGCAGATTTGATCCGCGCGTTGCACAAGGCCGGTCTGGAACCGGAAGTCGAGTTCATTACGCTGTCCAGCTACGGAACCGGCACGGTGTCGAAGGGTGTCAAAATCATCAAGGATATCGACAGCGACGTAAAGGATCGCGATATCCTTCTAATCGACGATATCCTGGAATCTGGCCGGACGCTGCAATTTGCCCGTGATCTGATGTATGAACGCGGTGCACGCCATGTTTCCATAGCGGTTCTGCTTGATAAGAGTGTGAAACGGCAGGAAAAACTGGAAGCTGATTATGTCGGTTTTGAATGTCCGGATTATTTTGTCGTCGGTTACGGAATGGACGTCGCCTACGCGTTCCGCGAACTGCCTTTTGTCGGCGTGGTCAAGGGTGACTCCTGAGCATCTACCGCTTGCAACAGTCCTCCATTGAACAACAGCGTCATGTTGCAAACAAAGACAAAAAGCTTGATCGTGGCCCAGATTGGCACAGTGCCGCGCCCATTTGGGCCATGGGAACCAAAAATTTACCCTGCCTGTTTACGCGGATAAAAGGAAACTCTGGTGTTTTCTGTTGTTAGCGAAGCAGAAGAAACAGGGAGCAACGCGTGGCCAGAATTCTGATAACCGAAGATGAGGATGCCCTGCGTTCTTTTGTTGCCCGTGCTTTGCGGCTGGATGGCCACGAAACCATTGAAGCGGCGGATGGCGCTGAGGGGCTTGAGATTTTGCAGGAGGGTGAATTTGACCTTCTGCTTTCTGATATCCGTATGCCGGTGATGGATGGAATTGAGCTGGCGCACCGCGCAGCAGATGGATATCCGGAACTCAAAATCCTTCTCATGACGGGTTATGCTGAACAGCGCGAACGCGCGGATGATCTTGCGCGAAAGATTGTCGACGTCGTGCCGAAACCTTTCACGCTTCCCGATATCCGGCTCGCAGTTGCGCAGGCCCTGGCCTCCTGATCTTGGACCGCGCTGACTGTCCTATTTGATGTCCAGAAGCCGTTCGAGATAGAGGCGTTCGATTTCCGGGCTGATATTTTCGCCGAGCTTGCGACGGATGGTTTCGAGAATTTCGCGTGCACGCTGAATATCGATTTCTTCCGGTACTTTTACATTTTCACCAAAATCAGGACCGTTGGACTTGAGTGGCCTGCCAAGGGGGTCATAGCCCTGCTGGCCGGGTTGGCTGAGTGCTTGTCCCTGCCCGCGACCGTTCTGGGACAGCTGTTGCATGAGCTCTGACGCGCCTTGACGCAGTGCCTCCATCGCGCGGCCCTGGCTGCCGACAGCCGGACCGCCTTGGCCCTTGCCAAGCGCGTCGGCGGCCTGGCCCATTTCCCGGCCTGCCTCGCTGAAGCCTGGCAGCGGTTTGACACCCTGCTTCCGCAGCCCCTCCTGCAGTTGTCCCAGTTGCTCGCCGAGCCCTTTTTGCTGTTCGCGAAGCTTTTTCAGTGCGTCCTTCAATTCTTCCGCCGTCAAATTGTCGAGCGAAGAGCCGTTGGGTTTTTGGCTTTGATCAGAAGGGTCGCCGTCCTCTTCTCTTTCCCCGGGATCACCGCGCTGTAAACGATCACGCAATGCCTGTTCCAGTTCAAAGGTCTGGTCCATGAGCGACTTCTGATTTTGCAGAAGCTCTCCCAATTTGTCGATTTGCTTGCGCATTTCATTGTTTTGCGGTTGCCCGCCGCGCGGCTGCGCCGTTTGCAGGTTGTTGAGCATGCGCTGCATTTCAGAAAGCAGGTTCATTGCCTGTTCGCGCGATCCGCTTTGCGCCAGATTTTCAATCTGATCCAACATGCGTTCGAGATCCTGTTGCCGAAGAATGTTGGCCATATCCTGCTGACGGTCGCTGGTGTCAGGATTATTGCGCAACTGTTCGGCCAGCGCCTGCATATATTGGTTCAGAGCGTCGCGCAGGTCCTGCATAAGCTGGCGGATTTCCTCATCTCCGGCCTTGCGCTCAAGTGCGTCAGCCAGCGCCTGTTGAGCGTCGCGCAGGCGACGTTCCGCCAAAGACAGGTTGCCGTCCTCGATGCCGAGTGCAATTTCCCAGAGATAGTCAGCTGTGTCCTTGAGGCTTTCCTCATCGTGGGCGAGCTTCATGCGCGCGCCAGCCGATTGCAGCAGGAGAAAGTGCGTCAGGCTTTCAAATGCCTCGTCTGGCCTAAGGAAAAGCGCTTGATTGAGCTTGATCGCCCAGTCAAGCTTGCTGATGTCGAGTGAAAAAACCTGGCGCTCTTCAGCGACCGCCGCTGCTAGAAGTTTGTTAAAGCTGCGGGCGGGAAGAATTATCTCTTTTGAACGGCTACGGCCTTCCTGTCCTGCATTGTCTTTTGCGACAAGCGTTATTTTTACGCGCTTCCCGGAAAGCGGGTGTTCGGTGAGGTTGCGGCTCGTGAGCCCGCTAACATCGCGGCTATTTCGCTTGGGCAGATCGAGCCGGTATTCAGGAGGCGGGTAGAGCGGGTGGGCGGCATCTTCCGGGTCGGCGGGCTCAATAATGGCGCGCGCACTTTCGATACCGTAATCGTCCTTGGCGGTGTAAGAAATTTCCAGCGCGCCGCTGACTGCTTGGGCCGGATCTTTTTCAAAGGTTATCTCCGGCTGTTTGTCCTTGAGAATAGAAAACTGCCAGCTGTTACCGTTTACTGCGAGTGTGCCGTCTGACACGAGTTTGAGCAGGTAGGTGCGGTTTTCCTCTGTTGGCTTTGGTGAATTTCCTTTTGCCGCGCCAGTCTTCTCGGGAATAAGGGGCGCGGGTGTTTTGCTGCTTGCCGTTTGATAGGTGATTTCGCCTTCATGGTAGCCTCCACCGGAAAGGCGTACTGTCAGTTCGGAATTTTCGGGTATGACCAAGGCGGCATCAGGCAGGCTCCCGGCGGTCAGAAAAATTGGCGCTTTCCCGGTATAAGCTGGCGGGGTCACCCAGGCGTCTGCGCGAAGCTCAACCTTTGAAGGGTCGTCCGCCCTGATCCGGAATGCGTCCGAGAGGCGACCACCCTGATTTGAATAGGAAAAGCCGAAGGCCACAACAGCAGCCAGTACCGGCAGAACACGAAGGCCGTAGGGGTCAAACGTCGATATGCCCGGTTCAGGGTTTCCGGCTTCCAGCCGTTTTATCTTTCTTGCCAGTCTCTGTCGGTGTGCTTCCCAAAGCGCGCGCGCCTGCGGGTTGTCTATGGCGGGCCTGTCCGACAACATGGAAACGGCCTGATGAGCAAGACCGTTCTGCTTCTCGAGCCTACGGTCAGCCTGTTGGTCGCTTGGCCAATGCAGACTGCCAAAACCTTTCAGCGAATAAAGTCCGGCGAGGGCGAGAATGGCCAAAAGCAGCCAGCTTGCGAGCGGCGGCATGAGATGAAAGACGCCGAACCAGGAGATGGCGACGAAAACAAATCCGATGGAAACCGGCCAGAGGAGGCGAGGCAATAGGGCTTCGGTAAAAAGAACCCATTTGGCCGACAGACGATGCCGTGCGATCCGGTGGACCACAGTCGAAATCGCTGCGTCCTGCTTGCGGCGTTCAGCCATTCAGCCTCTCCGATTCATGCGATGGGCAAAGAATAACACGCTTTGCGGCATTCGCGAGGCACAAAGGCGTGACCGAATGCAAGTTTCATCCAGCCAGTTTTGCAGCCGTTTCAAACATTGTGCGCGCTGCGTTTGCGCTTCGGCCAAGAATTACGATGCCGTCTCCACCCTGTACCGTCTGGCTGCGGTCTGAAATGTGAATGACATCCCCGTTCTGACGGTTGATTTGTACAATGAAGAACTGACCTTCGGACCGCGCCTCGATTTCTTCCACAGAGGCATCTTTTAGGGGGCTGTCGCCGGGAACGATAACGACTTCAATATCGAGCTCCGCGATGACGTGGTTTTGCAGCTTGTTCTGTTCCCAATAGTTGCGAGCCGGTTTATAGCCAATCGGGTACGGAATCGAGGCCGATGAGGTCGTCATAGGTTGGTCGCGGGCGTATTGTGTGCCAGGCGTCGCCCTTTACGAGGACCTCAGGTACAAGCAGACGGCTGTTATAGGTGCCTGCCTGCACGGCGCCATAAGCGCCGGCGGAGCCGACGGCAAGGAGGTCGCCTGGCTGCGGACGCGCCATTTCGCGATCCAGGCCGAGGAAATCCCCGCTCTCGCAAACCGGACCGACAATGTCCGCCGTTATTCGGGGTGCATCCATCTCGGGGAGCTTAACCGGTTTGATTGTGTGGTAAGCTTCATAGAGCGTCGGGCGAATGAGGTCATTCATAGCCGCATCGACAATAATGAAGGCCTTTTCATCGGCATCCTTAACGTAGATGACTTCGGTAACAAGGATACCCGCATTGCCTGCAATCAAACGACCGGGTTCAGCAACGATCTTGCAACCAAGGTCACCGAGCTGATTATGCGCCACTTTGGCGTATTCGGCCGGTAACGGTGGAAGCGTGTTGGATTCCGTGTAAGGAATACCCAGACCGCCGCCGATATCGAGGTGGTCGATCGCATGGCCATCGGCGCGTAGCGTTTCAACCAGTTCACGCAGCAGCTTGAAAGCGTCGTTGAACGGCTGGAGATCTGTAATCTGGCTGCCGATATGCATATCGATGCCGCTGAGCTTCAAGCCCGGCAATTGGGCGGCGCGGGCGTAGACCTCACGAGCACGCTCATAGGAAATACCGAACTTGTTTTCCTTCTTGCCGGTTGAGATTTTGGCGTGGGTCTTGGCGTCGACATCCGGGTTGATGCGGATGGAGACGGGGGCCCGTTTGCCGAGGGCAGCAGCACGGGCGCTGAGCGCTTCAAGCTCCGGCTCGGATTCCACATTAAAGCAGTAGATTTCT
Source organism: Ensifer sp. (assembly GCA_050306195.1). GTDB lineage: Bacteria > Pseudomonadota > Alphaproteobacteria > Rhizobiales > Rhizobiaceae > Ensifer_A. The sequence continues at coordinate 46,764 of JBNLGT010000003.1, read as the reverse complement.
TCCGACAGGGCAAAATCCATCTCGCGTGCGGTCTTCCCAACACCGGAAAACATAATGCGAGAGGCGGGAATACCGGCGGCGAGCGCGCGGCGTAGCTCGCCTTCTGAAACCACGTCGATGCCAGCACCGAGACGGCCTAATGTCTTGAGCACAGCTTGATTGGAATTGGCCTTCATTGCGTAGCAGACTAAAGAGTCGAGGCCTTCGAATGCTTCAGCATATACCGTGTAGTGACGTTCCAGCGTGGCGCTGGAATAGAGATAAAAAGGCGTGCCAACTTGTGCGGCGATTTCTGGCACCGGTACATCTTCGGCGTAGAGAACGCCGTCTCGATATTCGAAATGGTTCAAGGCAAAATTCCGTTAAAGCAAGGGATCCAGGAAGAAGGACTTTTCTTCCGTATCATTTGTTGTGTCTGACACTGTCCCGGTGCGTTTGTTGACTGTGTCATATGCTGTCGGCGCCTCGGGATCACCTTTCCTGCCGCAGCCGGAGAGCACACCTGCTGCAAACAATCCGAGGATTATAGCGATTGAAATCTTACGCAAATTTTGAAGCATGATCTTCCCGTGCCGTCAGCTTTTGTGACTTTCATAGCGGATTGCATCGCATTTTGCATCCCAATCCTGTTGAAGCAATATCAACAGGGGAAATGAATGCGGGATCAAACACGATCCCGCCAGTAGGCGATTTGTGCGCGCACCTGATCAGGCGCCGTACCGCCGAAGCTCTTGCGGCTGGCAACGGATGCATCGACAGTCAATACATTGTAGATGTCATCGGTAATACCGTCGTGGATGGATTGCAGCTCCTCAAGGGTCAATCCGGCGAGATCTGAACCCTTGGCCTCCGCAGCAGCAACAGCGCGACCCGTGACATGATGCGCATCGCGGAAGGGCAGGCCCAGTTCGCGGACGAGCCAGTCAGCCAGATCCGTAGCGGTGGAATAGCCGGAGCCTGCCGCCTTGCGCATATTTTCCTCATTGACGGCAAGATCGCGCACCATACCGGTCATGGCGGCAATCGCCAGCTCCAGGCTGGCGGCCGCGTCGAAGACCTGTTCCTTGTCTTCCTGCATATCCTTGGAATAGGCCAATGGAAGACCTTTCATGACTGTCAGAAGAGCGATCAGCGCGCCATTGATACGAACTGTCTTGGCGCGCACAAGCTCTGCGGCATCCGGGTTTTTCTTTTGCGGCATGATGGACGAGCCGGTGGAGAATGCATCCGACAGGCGGATGAAGCCGAATTGCGGGGTAGACCAGATCACAATTTCCTCTGCCAGCCTTGACAGGTGCGTGGCGCAAATGGACGCCACAGACAGAAATTCCAGTGCGAAATCGCGATCTGAAACCGTATCTATGGAATTGCGCGTCGGTTCACGAAAGCCAAGTGCCTTGGCTGTCATGTGCCGGTCAATGGGATAAGGTGTGCCAGCTAGGGCTGCCGCGCCCAGCGGACTTTCGTCCAGATGTTCGATTGCGTGGCGCATGCGCTCCCGGTCACGGCCGAACATTTCGACATAGGCCATGCAATGATGCCCGAATGTAACCGGCTGTGCTGTCTGCAGGTGGGTGAAGCCGGGCATGACAGTTGCTGCATGTTCTTCAGCGCGATCGAGGAAGGCGGCGATAAGGCGGGTCAGGGCCTTTTCTGTCTTTGCCATTTCCTGTTTGGTCCACAGGCGAAAATCGACGGCAACCTGATCGTTGCGCGAACGCGCTGTATGCAGGCGGCCTGCGGCAGCGCCGATCAGATCACGCAAACGCGCTTCGATATTCATATGAATATCTTCAAGTTTGCGTGAGAACTCAAATTTGCCGCTTTCGATTTCTTCCCGAATGGTGTTCAGTCCGGCGACAATTTGTTCAAGGTCGCTATCCTTGATGATGCCCTTTGAAGCAAGCATGGTGGCGTGCGCTATGGAGCCGTCAATGTCTTGCGTATAGAGCTTCTGGTCGAAGCCTATGGAGGCGTTGATCTCCTCCATGATCGCATCGGGTCCCGAGGCGAAGCGTCCGCCCCACATCTGGTTTGAAGTCTTTTTGTCTTCGGCCATGGGTCAAGATCCTGGAGAATGGAATGCAGAAAAAAAAGTTAGGTTTGCCGTCTATCAGGCTGCTGGCGCTTGCGGCCGCTGCAGGCATGATTGCCGGTGCGGGTGCGGTTTACATGACAAAAGCGCGGTCTGGCAATGGCGCTGCCGAAATTGCCTCTCTTGAGGGTGATTGTGCGGTTTCAGAAGCCGGTATGGAAACATTGAAGCCGCTGATTAAGGGGCAGGTTGCCGCGCTGATTGCCGATGCGCCGCGCAAGTTTGCCGATATTTCTTTCAAGGACGGGAATGGCAAGGTGCTTTCCATTTCTGACTTTAAAGGGGAAACCGTGCTTCTCAATCTCTGGGCGACCTGGTGCGGGCCGTGCCGCGCGGAGATGCCGGCTCTCGACAAGCTTCAGAAAGAAGTAGGTTCATCTGATAAATTCGAGGTTGTCGCCATTAATATTGATACCGATGAGAGCGACGAAAAGCCTCGCAGATTCCTTCAGGAAACAGGTGTCGAGGCTCTTGGCTTTTATCGTGACAATTCCTTGAGCATATTCAACAAGCTCAAAAAGGAAGGGCTTGTCTTTGGCCTTCCTTCGACAATGCTTCTGGACGCAAAAGGTTGTCTGGTTGCCCACATGAATGGGCCTGCCGTGTGGGATGGCGACGATGCGCGCGCCCTTATAGACGCTATAGGGCGTGCCTCTGGAGTTTAGTTTATTGGTCAGGATGCGATCAAAGCGTCGCTGAAAGGCTTGTTCTCGATCATTGATTTCAAACTGGAAGCAGGAACAGGACGGGAGAAATAGTAGCCTTGTCCTTCCTGAATTCCGATACTGGCTAGGTCTTTGGCCTGTTCCAGCGTTTCCACTCCCTCGGCAACCACAGACATACCAAATTCCTTGGCGACTGAAGTCAGCATTTCGACAATGGTTCGGGACTTGTTGTCCAGGAAAAGAGCGTCGACAAAATATTTGTCAATCTTGAGATATTGCGCATCGAGACTGTGAATGGACGAAAGTCCGTTGTGGCCAGTCCCTGCATCATCAATAGCAATGCGAATACCTGCGCTTTTCAGTTGCGCGGAAACCAATACGGATTTCTCGTTGTCGCTGATAGACTGGCGTTCGGTTACTTCCACCACTGCAGACGTCAGCGGAATGCGCGAGGCGGAGAGGATTTCCACCAAGTGGACAGCGAAGTCATCGGCGAGATATTGCTCGGGTGTGATATTGAAGGTGAGCTTTAAGTCGGGTGCGTCTCTTAGAAGCGAACCGATCTCTTCACCCGATGTCTGCAGCAACAGATTCGTGATGGCGTCGATCCGCCCGGTTTCCTCGGCAAAAGGAATGAACTTGCTCGGCATGACCATCTGGCCATCAGGTTTGATCCAGCGTGCCAGCATTTCAAAACCGGCGATTTCGCCAGTCATCAGATTGATGATCGGCTGGTAGAAAGGCCGGATTTCCTTTCGCGCTATTGCCGCGTCAAGCTCACCGGCAAAACCCTTGTCGCGCACAATACCACGTGTAACGAAGAACGATACTCCGGCGAGGGCGGCAAGCATCATGCCTGAAATGAGCGGAGGATAACTGCGATTCCAGTTCCACAGAACGCTCTGGCTAATATGCAATTCCGCCTGCAACGGATAGCGGACGGAGGCTGCCTTGAATGTTTCAGTGTCGATGTAGCGCCCTGGTTTCTGGTCTAGCGGGGAATAGATCGCAATCACTGCGCTATTGTTGAGCCGTATGTGAATATCGGCATTGTCCCTGATTTCCGGCGGAAGGATGTCGTAGAGGATTTGCGCGATACTGACTGTCACGGTGACCGTGGTGTTTTCCGTCTCTTTCCATTCAATGGCGAGGCTTCCGGTCTCTGCAGAGTCGAGCACGAACAGGCTGTAGTCCGGATTTTCGGCCGGCATTCGAGGCGACGAACTGATGAGGTCGCCAAGTCGAAGATTGGAATTGCCGAAGGCCCAACATTCGACATCCTTGGTTTGAACGCGCACATTCTGTATGACGCCATAACGATAGGCCGCCTGGCGGATGTTATTCAAGGTCTCGGCGTTGCAGCCATTGTCACTGATTTCCGGTGCTTCCCGGATTCTCAGGATCGTGTAATCGACGAGTAGCTCTGCGCGATAAATGGCGTTATCGACATATTTCTCAACCTGGCTCTTGTTCCATTTCCAGATAACCAGGATATGGACGCCAAACACCAGCGCCGTCAGCCCGATTGTCAGGCTTAGGAATACAATTGAGAATTTTGTTCTGTAATCAAACCGCACGAGGTCTCTCCTGCGGGCGGAAATTACGTTCAATGCGCTAATACAAAGTTAGCGGTTCAAAAATCAAAGGGCTCGACGGCAAGCCCGCTATAACTTTTTGATCTGAAATCCGATTCAGCGCGTGGGGACTGGTTGTTCGCCGCGATAGTCATAAAAGCCACGGCCAGATTTGCGTCCCAGCCATCCGGCTTCAACATATTTAACCAGCAGCGGACAAGGGCGGTATTTCGAGTCTGCCAGACCATCATGCAGCACCTGCATAATGGCGAGGCATGTGTCGAGGCCGATGAAATCGGCAAGCTGAAGCGGGCCCATGGGATGATTAGCGCCGAGCTTCATGGCGGTGTCGATGGCCTCCACGGAGCCAACGCCTTCGTAAAGCGTATAAATTGCCTCGTTGATCATGGGCAATAGAATGCGGTTGACGATGAAGGCAGGGAAATCTTCAGACACCGTTACGGTTTTGTCGAGGGACGCAGCATAAGCGCGGGCCTCGGCAAATGTGGCTTCCTCGGTTGCAATGCCGCGAACGAGTTCAACAAGCTTCATCACCGGAACTGGATTCATGAAATGGATGCCCATGAACCGTTCGGGACGATCAGTGCTTGAGGCAAGCCGGGTGATGGAAAGCGATGATGTGTTTGTTGCCAACAGCGCTTCGGGTTTCAGTACCGGGCAAACCTGGGCGTAGATTTTACGCTTGACGGATTCGTCCTCTGTCGCAGCCTCGATAACAAGGTCCATATCTGCGAGGGCTTCAACCGCCGTGCTGCCTTTGATTTTGGAAAGGGCGGCTTCCCGTTCGGCGGGGTCCATCTTGTTATTGGCGACCTGGCGGCCCAGGTGGCCTCCAATCCCAGTGATTGCGGCGTCAATGCGAGATTGATCGAGATCGTAGAGAACGACCTCGTAGCCGGATGCCGCGCTAACCTGCGCGATGCCGCTTCCCATCTGACCTGCGCCAATAACCCCAATTTTCCTGATTGCCATTGGTGTGCCTTTTTATACCGCTGAGTTCAGCATCGGACTTATGCCGTCTGCTTATCCGGCTCCCGCGATGCCGTAAAACAGTTCAAGATGTACCGCGTAAAAGTCTTACGCGGTATCAAAGGTTAGAATTGGTTTTGGGGAAAGTGAATTCCCCAAAAGTAGGGCTTTTATCAGAGCGCCTTTTCCAGCTCCGGCAGAGCGTCGAAGAGGTCAGCAACGAGGCCGTAGTCAGCAACTTGGAAGATCGGCGCTTCCTCGTCCTTGTTGATGGCAACGATTACCTTCGAGTCCTTCATGCCGGCCAGATGCTGGATTGCACCGGAGATGCCGCAGGCAATGTAGAGATCCGGCGCGACAACCTTGCCGGTCTGGCCAACCTGCCAGTCGTTCGGGGCGTAGCCTGCATCAACGGCTGCACGGCTTGCGCCAACGGCAGCCCCCAGCTTGTCAGCAACAGGAAGAATAACTTCCTGGAACTTCTCAGATGAACCAAGCGCACGGCCACCGGAGATGATGATTTTGGCTGATGCCAGTTCCGGACGGTCGCTTTCCGACAGCTTGTCTTCGACATGTGCGGAAACACCCGGATTGGCGGCTGCTGAAATGGTTTCGACAGAAGCCGATCCGCCTTCGCCTGCTGCACTGAACGAAGCCGTGCGAACCGTGATCACCTTCTTGGCGTCAGAGGATTTGACGGTCTGGATCGCATTGCCTGCATAGATCGGGCGCTTGAATGTGTCGGCAGAGACAACCTCGGTGATTTCCGAGATCTGCATCACATCGAGAAGGGCTGCCACACGCGGCATGATGTTCTTGCCCGACGTGGTGGCTGCTGAGATGATGGCGTCATAAGAACCGGCAAGCGATACAATGAGGTCTGCAACCGGTTCTGCAAGCTGGTGGCCGTAAGCGGCATCGTCAGCCAGAAGAACCTTGGAAACGCCGGAAAGCTTGGCGGCTTCATCAGCAACCGATTTGGCGCCTGCGCCAGCCACCAGCACATGAACATCGCCACCGATTTCAGCAGCTGCGGAAAGCGCCTTCGCCGTCTGGCCGTCCAAGGCGGAATTGTTGTGATCTGCAACAAGAAGAATTGTCATTGTCTTTTTCTCCGTCCTTGAACTTAAAGCACGCCGGCTTCGTTTTTCAGTTTCGAAACCAGTTCGGCGACATCGGCAACCTTGACGCCAGCCTTGCGGCCAGCCGGCTCTTCTGTCGTCACGACTGTTAGACGCGGAGCAAGATCAACGCCGTAATCAGCCGGGCTCTTCTTGTCGAGCGGCTTCTTCTTGGCCTTCATGATGTTGGGAAGCGACGCATAACGTGGCTCGTTCAACCGAAGGTCGCTGGTGACGATGGCTGGAAGCTTCACTTCGATGGTCTGCAGACCACCATCGACTTCGCGTGTCACATTGGCCTTGGTGTCGTCGATGATTTCGACCTTGGAGGCGAAAGTGCCCTGGGCCCAGCCGAGCAAGGCCGAAAGCATCTGGCCGGTCTGGTTGGAATCGTCGTCAATAGCCTGCTTGCCAACGATGACGAGGCCCGGCTTTTCTTCTTCGACAACGCCTTTGACCAGCTTGGCGACAGCGAGCGGTTCAACCGTCTCGTCTGTCTCAATGAGAATGCCGCGGTCTGCGCCCATAGCAAGTGCCGTGCGGATCGTTTCTTCAGCCTTGGCAGGGCCAACGGAGACAACGACAACTTCTTCAGCTTTGCCTGCTTCTTTCAGTCGCAGCGCCTCTTCGACGGAAATTTCGTCAAACGGGTTCATGGACATCTTCACGTTGGCAAGCTCAACGCCGCTTCCATCGCCTTTAACACGGATCTTGACGTTGTAATCAACAACTCGTTTCACCGTTACCAATATCTTCATGCCGAGGTTCCTTCCTTCCATATTTTTGGGGGAACATGCGCCAATATCAAGACTGTTCGTTGGCTGAATGGCGACATGGATAAGCGTTTTTCCTCCAAATTCAACGCTTGGCGCCGTCTAACGGCAAATTTGTTGCCGAAATAGCTTACGCTTACGTCCGCGTCAATATGTTGCGTTGCCGCAAATTTGAGATGCTCGCTCCTGGTGCGTTCAGGTGCCGCATTAACTGCGCCCCCATTTGACTGCATCGGCGTCTTCGGCGGCCACAGGTGGTGAGCCGTCTGCGTGAAGGACAAGTTCAGCTGTCGGCGTTTCACGGTCAAACAGGGGGACGCCGCGTCTGCGTAGGAAGAGGATCAGGATTGCGCCGGTGATAATCCCGCCGGTGTGGGCTCCCCAGGATATGGCGTCTTCTGATCCGGCAAAAAGGAAATAGAATTGCTGCAGAACCCAGAAAAGAAGAGGAATGGCAGCTGGCAATGGCAACGGGATGCGGAAGAATACGAGCACCCAAAGACGAACTTTGGGGTGCAATATGAGATAGGCTGCAACAATACCGGAAATGGCGCCGGAGGCGCCGATCAGGGGCGCATCGGAATTTGGTGCGACCAGCCCGTGAACCAGTGCGCCGGCGGCGGCGCAGAGACCATAAAAAATGATGTATCGGAAATGTCCCAATGCATCCTCTATATTGTCGCCAAATATCCAGAGGAACAGCATATTGGAGGCTAAGTGCCAAAAGTCGCCATGTAGAAAGGCATAGGTGAGAACCGTCCATCCGTCCGGAATGACGGCAAGGGACGGGTCGAGGATCTTATCTCCCATGGCTACAGATGGAATGAATGCAAACCCCGCTACAATCCCATCGGCTTCGGCCGCTGATACGGCTGCCGTGAAGAGCCAAATAAGTATATTGGCGGCAACCAGGAAATAGGTGACATAGGGTCGGGAAATGTGTTCGAGCGCATTTTTGTCATAAAGCGGAATGAACATTGGCAGCCCCTACCTGTTTTGCCCCGGCACCCAGAGAACGTCCTGTTGACCATCATTGTTGGCGACGCGCGCTGCAACGAATAGCAAGTCGGACAGGCGATTTATGTAGCGCAACGCGGTTGTGCTGACATGTTCCCCCTCAGTCAGCGACAGCTCCACCATCAGCCGCTCGGCCCTGCGGCTGACTGTTCGGGCGACGTGCAGGGCGGCTGACGCGGGCGTGCCGCCGGGCAGCACGAAGGATTTAAGTGGCTCAAGACGCTGATTGAGCTGGTCTATTGCGGCTTCCAGCGCTTCGACCTGTTTGTCTGTCACGCGAAGCGCTTCATAGCCGAGAGGTTCACCGGTTTCAGGCGTAGCGAGGTCGGCTCCCAGATCAAACAGGCCATTTTGAACGTCAGCGAGTATGGCGTCGATTTCCGGCAAGCTACCCGTTGAAAGTCTGGCGAGACCTATAAATGCGTTTGTCTCGTCAACCACGCCATAGGCATCGACGCGCCGGTCACTTTTGATCCGTCGCGGGCCTGCTGCCAGACCCGTTGTGCCGTCGTCTCCGGTTTTGGTGTAAATCTTGTTGAGTTTGACCATCGTTTTCAGCCGCGCCCGCCACCGGTAAGCCAGAGCGTCAGCATGATCAGCGCCACGGCAATGGCTTGAAGAATGACGCGCGCCTGCATGAGCTTGTTGGACGTTGTGCCACTGCCGCCTTTAAGCATGTTCCACAGACCTCGAATAAGAACCAGCACGACGGCTGCCATGAACAGGAGTGCAAGAATGCTGGTGAAACCACCCATATATGAGCTTCCTTTTCTGCTTCAGCCGAGTTTTCCGATAATCTTGTAAAAGATTGGAGCCGGGAGCAGTTTTTTTAATAACAGACCCTGTTTGGCAGGTGCGGTGACGGGATAATGCGGTTTTGGGCGGCGCGCGGTCAAGGCATGGTTCAGCACTTTGAACACTGCATCCGGCCCGAGTTTGCCTTTTGATCTTGTTTCGCCGCGTAATCTGTTGAGTTGCTTTTTGTATTCTTCACGGTGGACAGAGTTTTCGATGTCGATGTTTTCTTCAATTTTGGCAAGCGCATTGGTGATGAAGCGGGATTCAATGGGCCCTGGCTCAATGAGACTGACATGAATACCGCTGCCGGCCAGCTCCATTCTCAATGTGATGTTCAATCCCTCGAGCGCAAATTTTGATGCCGTATAGGCTCCGCGCCAGCGATTGGGAACAAGACCAAGGATTGAGGAACATTGAACGATGCGCCCATGGCCCTGCCTGCGCATGACGGGAATGACGAGCCGCGTGAGTTCGTGCCAGCCGAAAAGGTTGGTCTCGAACTGCGCGCGCAGGGTTTCCACTGAAAGATCTTCCACGGCCCCCGCCTGACCATAGGCTCCATTATTGAACAATGCGTCGAGCCGTCCGCCGGTCTTTTCAAGAACGTCCGATACCAATGCGCGTATGCTGTCGATATCACGATAGTCCATGATGAAGGTTTCAATGCCCGCCTCCTCCAAAGCAGCGCGATCTTCATGTTTGCGCACCGTGGCAAATACGCGCCAGCCTTCAGCTTGCAAAGCGCGTGCGCAATAAGCTCCAATCCCGGACGAACAGCCGGTTATGATAATTGTGCGCATTTGGTTATTAGGGTGGGGCATTCAGTCGTTCTGTACAAAAGACGATTCGTTTTCCATATTCACCTCAATGAAAGAGAGGATCAATGCCCACGCTTATTCGCGTCATCTATAAAGTTATATATGACGCGCTATATCACTTTGCTGATGATGATGGCTGGGCGATGGCCAGTCACGTGGCATTGTCTTCACTGCTGGCTGTTTTCCCTTTCATGATTTTCGGAACGGCGCTGGCGACCTATCTGGGCGCTGATCAGTTTGCCCAGACTGCCGTGCACCTGATTTTTGATACATGGCCTGCCGTGATTGCCGAACCGATTTCGAAGGAGGTGGTGCAGGTGTTGACAATACCGCATGGCGGCCTTCTGACGGTGTCGGTATTGGCGGCCGCCTATTTTGCCTCCAATGGGGTGGAGGCGCTCAGGGTATCACTTAACCGGGCCTACCGCGTTTACGAGCGCCGTCCATGGTACATCACGCGCCTGATCAGCCTGGCCTATGTTTTTGCAGCAGTTGTCGGGCTGGCTGCGGTGAGCCTGCTGCTTGTTTTCGTTCCGCTTGCCGCACAGTATGTGAAAGAACTTGCTCCCTGGCTCAGCGCACCTATTGAGGCGATACAGAACTGGCGCATTTGGTTGACGGCAGCAGTGCTGACGCTTGCCCTCTTCATCGCCCATATTTTCATGCCTGCCGGTCGAAGGCGGTTTGTTGACGTCATTCCGGGGATTTTACTGACCTTGATTGCGTGGTCGGGCGCTGCCTATCTTTTTGCTTATTATATCGGGGCGTTTGCCAATTATACCCGCACCTATGCCGGGCTGGCGTCGATCATGATTGCGCTTGTGTTTCTCTATATGATCGGGGTGATTTTTATCATCGGTGCGGAGATCAACACGGCACTGATGAAATATCGCGTCTATCACCTGATTTCACGCAACGTCCAGCCCGATCAGAGCCAGTAGTTCCTCAACGCCAAGCCCCTGTTGCCACAGGGCGGAAATGGCTGTTGACGCATTGCTCTTTGACAGTTTGCGTTCTGTTTCATCGCGGATGAGCCGGTGATGGTGATAGATGGGCTCGGGCAGATTGAGAAGATGCTGGAGCAGGCGGTGGATATGTGTCGCCTGGAAGAGATCAAGGCCACGCACGACATGGGTTACGCCTTGCAAGCTATCATCGACCACGACTGATAGATGGTAACTCGAAGGGGCATCCCAACGCCACAGCATGACATCACCCCAAATGGATGGATCAACAAGCACCGTGCCGGTTGGCTCTTCCCCTGTCTCCCGAAAATGAAGTGGTGCTTTCAACACGGAAATCGCCTTTTCCATATCGAGACGCCAGGCGTGTTTCTCTCCCTTGGCTATGCGAGCCAGACTTTCCTCCCTCGGGAGAGCCTTGCAAAGCGGTGGATAATGCGGCGAACCGTCTGGGTCGCGCGGCCATTTTGATCCTGCTTCTTCTGTTATTTGGACCCATTCACGTATTTGGCCGCGACTCATGAAAGCGGGGTAAACCAAGTCCCTGGCCTTGAGCGTGTCCAGCGCCGATTGATAATCGGCAATGTGTTCCGATTGCCGCCTTACGGGGCTTTCCCATTCAAGACCCAGCCATTGGATATCTGTATAGATGGCGTCTTCATATTCCGGCTTGCAGCGGGCCAGATCGATGTCCTCAATACGCAGTAGAAATCGCCCCCCGATTTCCTTTGCCATCCTGGCATTGAGGATAGCCGACAGCGCGTGGCCAAGGTGAAGATAGCCATTGGGGCTGGGAGCGAAGCGGAAAACGGACCTTTGACCGGGCGGGGTAGACATGCCTCTTTCTGGCAGGAAAGCTGGCGCAGGCCAAGTGTAATTCGAGGACGGTTGTGACACGCGTTATCAGGGGAATGACGGATATTGAGGAGGGGTTGGCGGCGCTGGAGTCGAGTGACGACCGGTTGGGCGCTGTGATTCGTCTTGCCGGCGATGTTCCACTCAGGCTTCAGAAGCCCGGGTTCGAAGGACTGGCGAATATTATTGTTTCGCAGATGATTTCCCGGGCGGCAGCAAACAGCATATGGGAGCGTCTCCTTTTGTTGACAGGGCCTGCCATTCGCCCGGACAGCCTGCTGGCATTGGAAGAGGAGCAGTTGCGTGGGGTAGGTCTTTCGAACGCCAAGCTCGGAACGCTGCGCGCTGCCGCGCACGCCGTTAAGAGTGAGGGGCTTGACCTGGAGCGCATTTGCGTTGCTCCGGATCTGGAGGCGAAAGCGCAGCTGACGGCAATCAAGGGTATTGGGCCCTGGACCGCCGATATCTACCTGATGTTTTGTGCAGGTCATGCCGATATCTTCCCGCTTGGGGACGTCGCGCTGCAAAATGCCGTGGCGCATGGATTGGGTCTCAATGAGAAGCCCAAAGGTAATGTCTTGTCGGAAATCGCGGCGGCTTGGTCGCCCTGGCGGTCGGTGGCGGCCAGACTTTTCTGGGCCTATTACTCGCGGCAAATGCGGCGCGAGACAAATGTCTTTGGATAAGAAACCTCACGGATTCTCCCAATAATCAAAAAGGCTTCACAATAGTGTCAAAACAAGCCTAGTATAGAAAGAGGAGTTGCCGAATCGGTCAGGAGAGTGGCTTGACGATTGCAGTTTCACCTCAGTCTCTTCCCGCGCTTGTTCTCAATGCGGATTACAGGCCCCTTAGCTATTACCCGCTTTCACTTTGGTCATGGCAGGATGCGATCAAGGCTGTCTTTCTGGACCGCGTGAATATTGTTGCCGAATATGAGCACGAGGTTTCCTCGCCCAGCTTTTCCATGCGGCTTCCCAGTGTGGTCTGTCTAAAAAGCTATGTGAAACCGTCACGTTATCCGGCTTTTACGCGGTTTAACGTATTCCTGCGCGACAGGTTTGAATGCCAATATTGCGGATCTAGGGACGAACTTACTTTTGATCACCTGGTTCCACGGGCGCATGGCGGCGAAACGCGCTGGGACAATATTGTGACCGCATGTGCACCCTGCAATCTGCGCAAGGGTTCGAAACTGCCGAAGCAGTCGGGCATGTATCCCAACCAGAAACCTTGGCACCCTACGGTGCAGGAGCTGCACAATAACGGTCGGCTCTTCCCGCCAAACTATCTGCACGAAAGCTGGATGGACTTTCTCTATTGGGATACTGAACTGGAGCCTTAAGACCGGTTTCTCCAGTGTTGGCGGCGGACTGGCCGCCTGCCTGTCTTATGTTCGTTTGAGACCCCAAACGGCAATGCCCGCAAGGATGAGGCTTGAAACCACGTTCCACCCAGCAAATGACAGGCCAAGAACGCGCAAGGCTGCTTCTGTGCAGGAGGGACCTTTGATCTTGTTGAGGTCGTTGAAAAGGTCGTTCGCGCTGGCAGGTACGCTGTCCACCGGAGCTGAACAGGAATCCGGGCCCGGCCAGAAGTGCCACTCAACACCGGAATGGTAGATGCCTAGACCTGCGCCTACCAGCATGAGAATGAGGATGAGGGCGAGGAACAGGCGCACCAGCCGCGCTAGCGCCTTGAAGGCGATCAGCGCAACGGCAATCAGGCCCAGAGGAATGCCGATGTAATATGGATTGCGCTGGATGTAGCACAATGCGCAAGGAATGTAGCCGCCAATATACTGGAAGCCCAGAGCGCTGGTGACAGCGCCTGCCATGCCAAGCGTGACGAGAGAGGCGGGAAGAAGGGCAGACTTGTTTGTTGCGCTATCGGCCATTACGAGGCTCCGTTAAAACACGTATCGTAAGAGATAAAACCCGCCGAACAACAAAATCAGAAATAAGGCGGCCAGAAGGCCGAGATATTTTTCGATGAAAATTCGGATGGGCTCACCATATCGGCCCAAAAGCCAGGCAACGAGAAAAAATCGTCCCGCTCTGCCAATGATGCTGACGATGAGAAAGGTTGCGAAATTAAGCCCGGTGGCGCCGGAAAAAATGGTCAAAACCTTATAAGGAAATGGCGTCAGCGCTGCAAAGAGAACGCCCCAGCCGCCCCAGGTATTGTACCAGGCCGCAATTTGTTCAAATGCGTTTTCCTTGCCGTAAAAGGCCAGGATCGGTCGCCCGATGGTTTCGTAGAGAAACATGCCGATGGCATAGCCGAGAACTGCGCCAAGAATGGAGGCAATGGTGCATATGAACGCGATCCGCAACCACTTTGCCGGTTTGGCAATCACGATGGGGATCAGAAGTACATCCGGCGGTATCGGAAAGAAGGAGCTCTCAGCAAAAGAGATTACCCCAAGCGCCTGTTCTGCATAACGCGTTTTGGCCAGCGAGAGCGTCCAGTCGTACAGTCTTCTAAGCATTTACAAGCCGATCACGTAAAATATCCGGTGGTGGCTTAGCCCGGTTTTGATGCGGAGTAAACGATTTGAACACGTGCGGATGCGGAGTTTTTCTTCCAAGCGCATTTTCTGGTTGACCGAAGGCAATCGGTTCGTATAGTCCCGCCACAACCGGGGCCGGTTTTGACCTGCTCCCGTGCCCCATTGGCGGAATTGGTAGACGCGCTCGACTCAAAATCGAGTTCCGCAAGGAGTGCTGGTTCGAGTCCGGCATGGGGCACCAAATTCTTCGAATTTGGATTCCCTGTTTGCAGGCTGCCGCCCGCCAACCCACCCTGCGTGGTTTGGTTCGAGGTTATTCCTCTCACCCTGCACCATTTTCTCTCTTCACGCTGTCGCGATATTCAATTGTTTCGCTCCAGAGGAAACGGTCAGAAATGGCCGATGCGCAGGTGTGCTTGCGAAAGCCTGACGGGGTCGAGCTTGGTCTGCGTACAACATCATTTTTTAGATGTATCGAACTTTGCGGCGCCACTCAGTGTGGGCGTTCGACAGTTTTCTGCGATACGCGGAATACGGCTCGCAGAGCCGGAGAGGCCAATGTGTATCTGGTCACGCGGGCTTGGAAAATTGGCCGCGTGACCAGATGGTTAGGTATCGATCAAAAATCGGATGGCAGCAGGGCGGCGGGCATGTTCTGGTAGCAGACAGGCCGCAAGAAACGCCGGATGGACAGTGTGCCGACCGAGGTTGCGCCGAAATTGGTGGAGGCCGGATAGGGGCCGCCGTGGACCATGCTGTCGCAAACTTCCACACCGGTCGGGAAGCCGTTGACGAGCAGACGTCCGGCTTTGCGCTCCAGGATCGGCATGAGGGTCAGCGCTGCATCCGTGTCTGCGTCGTCCATATGGATTGTGCAGGTTAGCTGGCCGCTGAGCGATTTGGCGATCTCACGCATTTCGTCCATTGATTTTACGGTCACGATCAAGCCGAGCGGTCCGAAGACTTCTTCGGCAAGCGCGTGATTGGCCAGCCAATCAGCGCCGGTTGTGCGGAACAGATAAGGTGTTGCGTTGCGCTGGTCGCACATGGAGGTCAGCAGCGCCTGCACGCCGGTGCCTGCCGCCACCCGGTCGCGGCCACTGCGATAGGCCGCGGCAATGCCATCGGTCAGCATGACCTGTTCGCCGACTTCGGAAAGGGCTACGCGCGCCGCCTCGGCAAAGGCCTCACCCTCGGGGCCTTCCAGAACCACGGCAATACCGGGATTGGTGCAGAACTGACCAGCGCCCATGGAAAGGGATGCCGCCCAGCCCTTGCCCAATGCCTCACTGCGTGCGGCAACGGCTTCCGGCAACATGAACATCGGGTTGACGGAGCCCAACTCGCCAAAAAACGGAATGGGCTCCGGGCGGCTGGCGCAGAGGTCGAAGAGAGCCCGGCCGCCAGCGAGCGAGCCGGTAAACCCGACAGCCTTGATCAGCGGGTGTTGGACGACGGCCTGGCCCACCTGCCTGTTGCCACCCTGAATAAGCGAAAAGACGCCTGGATGAATGCCACAGGTTTTGATGGCGGCATGGATGGCCTCCGCAATGATTTCCCCCGTCCCGGGGTGGGCGGAATGGCCCTTCACCACAACCGGGCACCCGGCGGCAAGGGCCGCCGCAGTATCTCCGCCTGCTGTGGAAAAGGCGAGGGGGAAGTTGGATGCGCCAAACACGGCAACCGGACCGATGGGGCGCTGGATCATGCGTAGGTCCGGCCGCGGCAGAGGTTGGCGGTCTGGCAGTGCTTCGTCATGCCTGCGGTCGAGATAATCGCCTTTCAGAATATGCTGGGCAAACAGGCGGATCTGGCCGGTAGTGCGGCCGCGCTCGCCCTCAAGGCGCGCAGCCGGAAGTCCTGTTTCACTGGTGCCAATCTCGGTGATTTCAGCGCCGCGCTTTTCGATTTCATCAGCAATTGTATTGAGGAATGCTGCGCGGTCTTCACGTGAGGAATATCCGTAGGACCAGAAGGCCTCTTCCGCTGCCTTTGCAGATTGATCGACAAGATCAACCGTGCCAACAGAAAACGCGTGAGCCTCGCCATGAGCAGGCTCTGAATTGAATGTTTCCGCAGTGCCGATCCACTGCCCTGCCACGAGGTGCTTTCCGTGCGGTTTGAAGCTCATGCTCAATCTCTCCCTGGATCATATTTTCGACATCTAAATAGAGGCTTCAAAGCCCGACGACCAGACCTTTACTGCAATTAATAGTATTTTTTTAACAGTGCGCCTGCAAATCCCGTCGGTCTCGGGCCGTCTGCCGATCTTTGTCGCGTTGGGCGACTGGTTGATTACCGCATAGCAAAGATGATATGTGCACTGCACAAGAGGAATTGTGCACATGCTGCTACCGCAATGTGACCGCTATGAGGAACTTCGGCAAAATTTTGTCTGGGATATCCCCACTCGGTTCAATATGGGCGAGGTGATTAGCGACCATTGGGCGCAAAAAGCGCCCGAGCGAATTTGTCTTGAGCACTTCTCACCGGATGGCAACCATCAGTTCATGACCTATGGTTTGCTTTCGGCCAAATCAAACGCGTTTGCAAATGCCCTGACTGCACGGGGCATTGTCGGTGGGGATCGCGTCGCCATCCTTCTTCCCCAGTCGTTTGAGACCGTGATTGCACATGCGGCGGTATATAAGCTTGGCGGCATTGCGCTGCCGCTGGCGCTTCTCTTTGGACCCGATGCGCTAGAATACCGGTTGCGCGATTCAGGTGCGCGTGCACTGGTTACCAACCGTTTTGGGTTCTCAAAGGTGGAACCCCTGCTCGAGGGCTTGGATGATCTGAAAATGATCGTGCTTGTTGACGGCGAAGCCGAGGGCGCGGAGAATTTTGCGACTGTTATTGATCATCAACCGTCCACTTTCGATGTCGTAAACACAGGCCCCAATGATCCTGCGCTGATGATCTACACATCGGGTACCACGGGCCCACCTAAGGGAGCGCTGCACGGGCATCGCGTTCTAGCCGGACATATTCCAGGCATGCAATTTGCTCATGCCGGGCTGCCAATGGATGGGGACAAGCTTTGGACGCCGTCAGACTGGGCCTGGGCAGGTGGGCTTTTGAATTGTCTTATGCCCGGTCTCATGCTTGGTGTGCCTGTTGTCTCGTCTCCGGCGCAAAAGTTCGATCCTCATCTTGCCTATCGTATTATGGCGGACATGAAAGTGCGTAACGCCTTCATTCCACCGACAGCGCTCAAGCTGCTCCGACCGGTGAAAAATCCGCGTGCAAAATTCGACCTGCAACTTCGCACCATTGGCTCTGCGGGCGAGGCGCTGGGGCGGGAGACCTATCAATGGGCGCGTGAGGCGCTGGGTATTGTCATCAATGAATTCTACGGCCAGACAGAATGCAATTTTGTTCTGTCCGCAAGCCGCGAATATGGTGTCACGAAGTCCGGTTCCATGGGGAAACCGGTTCCCGGCCATGATGTGGCGATCATCGATGAAGCGGGCAACGAATGCCCGCCCGGGATTGCCGGTCAGGTTGCCATTCGCCGCCCCGATCCGGTGATGTTCCTTGGCTATTGGAATAACCCGGCGGCGACAGAGATGAAATTCATCGGTGACTGGATGCGAACCGGCGACCAGGGCGTTATGTCTGAGGATGGCTATTTCGAGTTTTTTGGCCGGGACGATGATGTCATCACCTCATCCGGCTACCGCATTGGTCCCGGCGAAATTGAGGACTGTTTGTTGGGGCATCCGGCTGTGCAATTGGCGGCTGCCGTAGGCAAGCCAGACCCGGTGCGAACAGAAATCGTCAAGGCATTTGTTGTTTTGAAGCCGGATTGTATTGCCAGCGCGGCCATGGAAGACGATATTCGCCAATGGGTGAAGTCGCGCCTTTCGATGCATGAATATCCACGCGAGATTGAATTTGTCGACAGTCTCCCGATGACGACAACGGGCAAGATTATACGACGATTGCTGCGCGAAACCCCAGAAGATTCAGCTAAAAAAGTGTCCAGATAGCTCTGTTCAACGGTTGCGAAGCGCCATAATGCGGTTACGCAGCGAGCGCGCTACATTGCGGGTGTTACTGTAAAGGTGTAGCTGCGAGGCGACCTGACGAATGTCCCGGTCGCTGTTGGGGTTCAACCCGATAATAACCGTTCCCATGTGATAGCGTTCCGTCCACAAACGGCTCATCATTGGGTGATCGGGTGTTGCACATGAGTCCGTGCGCATGATGTTGGCGTCGTCAAGATGCCATTCGGTGACTTGCGCCATCAGCAATGTGCCGGGGGAATAGGAAGACAAGGCCTCGTTGTAGGCGGTCTTCCATGTATAGGCCTCGCCGCCGGTGAT
Source organism: Ensifer sp. (assembly GCA_050306195.1). Taxonomy (GTDB): domain Bacteria; phylum Pseudomonadota; class Alphaproteobacteria; order Rhizobiales; family Rhizobiaceae; genus Ensifer_A. Next base: position 28,256 of record JBNLGT010000003.1, on the reverse strand, counting down.
GAACACGATCAACGAGGCTATAGCCTGACCGTCAAGGTCGATTGTGTGAATACGTACATTATCGGTTTCTGCCAGATTGTTGATAGCCTCGCGGGCAAAGGCGGCCCGATAGCGATCATTGATCATGGCGCTACGCTTTCGGCCTTTCCAACCGCTGGCTTCCAGTAGGAGGAATTCTTCCATACGCAGGCGAACGTCTTCCGGCTGGCGGGCGACGTTGTAGGTCACATTGCCCTTCTTTTCGAGTTTGCGCCAAAGGCGACCCAGGTTGTGTTTGTGTTTCGCCGAGATCGCGTTGGAGAGATAGGCCTCGCCGTCGAGAAGGCTTTCCAGCTTGGGGCGTTCATATTCGGAGGTCTGAGCAACCGGAAGGTTCTTGCTCATGGCAATGGCGCGGAATAGCTTTGTGGCTTGGCCGTCCAGCCTGACTTCGGGCAGAACGAGAACCGATGGCAAGCGTGCTTCCTTGTTTCCCAGCGCTTCCAGGAAATCGTCTATGCTTTCAGCAGCATTTTCGGCGTCTACCAGAGGTGTGCCAAGCGGGCCGAATGGATTGGCCCACGACCGGATGATAGGTGCGCCAAGAGAAAAACCGGGCCGTTCTATTGAATAGGGCATGAGAATGCGGGCCCTATGCCTGTTGTCAGCCTCATCTCTAAGCACTGCCATGAGAATGGTCTTGTCTTCCAGACGCGGCATGGCAGGCGCGAGAAAACGGCCGGTGCTAAAAATATTTGGTTCAATCGCGCGATTGGCGAGATAGTCCAATTCATCCTGAATTTCGTAGCCGGCATTGGACGAATAGAAATGTAACGCTCGACCTGCGCGACCCACCGGAATGTTTTTGGTTCCAGCGGGGACCGTTTGCGCAGCCGACGGCTCCCCGGATGGCAAATCCAGGTTGTCGAGCATGCTGTTGCGGTCAAATGTTCCTGTTTCCATCATGATTTCAATCGGTGTGATCCGCTACGGTCGAATGTTTGGTCTTTGAAAATGTAGAAAGTGTGAAGCCGAGTTTGTTTCGCGCGCCTAACATCAGCAAAATTGCTTCGATGATCATGGCGCCGGAGGTTGCTGCGGCTGCGCCGGGCAGGCCGAATACAGGGATGAGGATGACACTCAGTGCGATATTGGAAAGTAGTGTCGCAATGTAGATCCTCACACAGAGGTTCTGCTCACCGGCCATGGTCAGGAGACCTTCGCCCGGTCCGACAGAGGCTTTGGCAAGGATGCCAACGAGCAGGATCGCCAGCAGCGAATATCCATCGCTAAAGCCCGGCCCGAAAAGGGAAAGCAGGACGTTGCCCAGTGACAATACTAGGAGGCCGATGGCTAATGCGGGCCAGAATGTCCAGCGGGCGGCCTGCACGGCGGACGCCGCTAGAAGGTGGCGGTTGCCCGTTGCGTGAATTGCAGAAAACCGCGCTCCGGCAGCCGCTTTCACCGCGAAAAGGACGAAATGGACCAAAGCCATGGTTTTTGCGGCGGCGAAATAGACAGCAACCTGATTGGGGTCAAGAAAAAAGCCGACCACGACTACATCCGAATTCGTCAGAAGAAAACCGATACCCTCGATAACGAATATGGGGAGCGCTACGCCAAACCATTTTGGGATTTCGTATTCTTTTGTCTGCGCCGGGAAAATTTTTCCGATGCGCCAGGTTACAATGAAGAATTGCCCTATGGAGGTAATGTATGTTGCCGCCAGCGCGCAAACCATGGCGACACGCGCCGTGTGTTCGGCGCCCATCCACGCAGCAGCCACCATGAGAAGGATGATCAGCGTGGGGCGCACAATAAAGGTCGGTGTCAGCGCACCGATGGGCCAGGCGTTAGCTCGGCCAGTGCCTTCCATCACATCGCCAAGGGCCAGCAAGGGAAGCGTGAATGCGGCGAGAAAAAACGGTGCGACATAATAGGATTCGATCCATCCGCCGAGGAAATAGAGAACAACCAATCCAATCGTCGCGACGGCTGTGGCGGAAAGAAGAGCAATGATGCGGGCCGCCGAGGTAAGGCCTCGAATTTTGGAAATTTCACCCGTTTGTTGGTACTGCGGCAGAAAACGAATAATCGCCGTATGGAACCCAAGGCACGAGAAATTGCCAAGCAGCACGGCCATGACCCAGACAAAAACAAATATTCCATATTCGAAACTGCCCATAAGGCGGGCGAGGATGATCTGGGAAATGAAGGCAATTGCTGCGCCTGCGACCCTGATAGCGAAGGCAAAAAGCGCCATGCGTTGGGCGCGAGCCTGAGGGTCCGCGCCTTTGAGAATTTCGCGCAATGTTGCCCAGGCCTGATCGAGCTTTGCTCGAAGGCTGCCGGGAGAGCGGTTTTCCATCAACTGGAATATGGCCATAATGCGCGCGTTTCAGGTTCTTTTGTCGACACTCTATTTTGGCACTACCAGCGTTAATAAAGCGTTTGGATGACGCGCAACGAAAAGCCGGCGCGCAGAACGCACACCGGCCTTTCCAGAATGAATCATAGGTTTGATTAGGCGTCGATCTTGCCGTGGCAATGTTTGTATTTGAGGCCTGAACCGCAAGGGCAGGGCTCATTGCGGCCGACGCGCCCCCAGCTATCCGGATCGTCCGGATTGCGCGCGTTGGAACCGTCATTTTCAAACTCATCGACCCCGGTCGTTCCATCGACGTGATGCGGCTGCATTTCAGGCAGTTCGGGCTGCTGAGGCTGCTGCATAATTTCAACGTGTGACATATTGGCTGTCACCATGCGCCGCATGTTGGCCAGCAACGCCTGAAACAGCTCAAAAGCCTCGGATTTATATTCCTGCAACGGATCGCGCTGCGCATAGCCGCGGAAACCGACAACGGACCGCAAATGGTCCAGATTGACAATATGTTCGCGCCAGAGATTATCCAGCGTTTGCAACAGGATCGACCGCTGGACATAGGGCGTGACTTCGGGGCCAAATCGAGAGGCCTTCTCCGTTGCAGCCTTGTCTGCAGCTTCGATCAGTCGCTCACGGACGTCTTCCTCTGCAATGCCTTCTTCCGCCACCCAGCTTTCAATCGGCAGGTCGAGGTTCAGAAGCATCCTGGCTTCTTCTTTCAGGCCCTCGGCATCCCATTGTTCGGCATAAGCTCTTTCAGGAATATGTGTTCCGACAAGAACGTCGACGACCTCGTGGCGCATGTCTGTGACGATCTCGTCCAGATCTTCGGCATCCATAAGTTCGAGGCGCTGCTCGAAAATCACCTTACGCTGGTCGTTGAGCACGTCGTCATATTTGAGCAAGTTCTTGCGGATATCGAAATTGCGGGCTTCGACTTTTTTCTGGGCGCGCTCCAGCGCTTTATTAATCCAGGGGTGAACGATGGCTTCGCCTTCTTTCAGACCCAGCTTCTGCAGCATGCTGTCCATACGATCGGAGCCGAAAATGCGCATTAGATCGTCTTGTAGCGAGAGGTAGAACTTCGAACGACCCGGGTCACCCTGACGGCCGGAACGGCCACGCAGCTGGTTGTCGATGCGGCGGCTTTCGTGGCGCTCGGTCGCCAAAACATAAAGGCCGCCCGCTTCAAGCGCCTTCTGCTTCAGCTCCTTGATTTCACCACGGATTGCGGCTTCCTTTGCATCGCGCTCCGGTCCGGGTTCGATTTCGCCCAGTTCGGTTTCAATACGCATTTCGGGGTTGCCGCCCAACTGAATATCGGTGCCGCGGCCAGCCATGTTTGTGGCAATGGTGACAGCGCCTGGAACGCCAGCCTGGGCCACGATATAGGCTTCCTGCTCGTGGTAACGCGCATTCAATACGGCAAATTTGTCGAAACCGGACTGCTTCAGAAGATTAGCGAGAAGCTCGGATTTTTCGATGGACGTCGTGCCCACCAAAACCGGCTGGCCCTTTTCATGGCACGTCTTAATTTCCTCGATAATCGCCTTGTATTTTTCTTCCGCCGTTCGGTAGACCTCGTCGTCCTCGTCAATACGGGCGATCGGTAGGTTGGTGGGAACCTCCACCACTTCCAGCCCGTAAATGTCGCCGAATTCCTCTGCTTCCGTCGATGCGGTACCCGTCATGCCGGCGAGCTTGTCATACATACGGAAATAGTTCTGGAAGGTGACAGACGCGAGGGTCTGGTTTTCCGGTTGAATGGAGACGTGTTCCTTGGCTTCCAGCGCCTGGTGCTGGCCTTCGGAATAGCGTCGCCCAGGCATCATGCGACCGGTAAATTCATCAATGATGACGATTTCATCATTTCGGACGATATAGTCCTTGTCGCGGGTGAAAAGCTTGTGGGCTTTCAGCGCATTATTGATGTGGTGTACGATGGCGACATTTTCGACATCGTAGAGGCTTTCGCCCTTCAATAGGTCTGCGTCCCTGAGCAGGCTCTCCAGTTTTTCCGTACCGACTTCGGAGAAGTTCGCCGAGCGCTGCTTCTCATCGATTTCGTAATCTTCCTCCGACAATTGCGGAATGAAGGCATCAATCGTGTTATAGAGATCCGACTTGTCGTCGAGTGGGCCGGAGATGATGAGCGGCGTCCGCGCTTCATCAACAAGGATGGAGTCCACTTCGTCGACGATTGCGAAGAAATGATCGCGCTGAACCATCTGCGCGCGTTCATATTTCATGTTGTCGCGCAGGTAGTCGAAGCCGAGTTCGTTATTGGTGGCGTAGGTAATGTCGCAGGCGTAGGCAGCGGCGCGTTGCTCATCATCCAGACCGTGGACAATGACGCCGGTGGTCATTCCGAGAAACCCGTAAAGCTTGCCCATCTGGGCCGCGTCGCGTGAGGCCAGATAGTCGTTGACTGTGACCACATGGGTGCCTTTGCCTGCAAGTGCGTTGAGATATACAGGCAGAGTGGCGACCAGCGTTTTGCCCTCACCGGTCTTCATCTCCGAAATGCTGCCTTCGTGGAGGATCATGCCACCGATCAGCTGCACATCGAAGGGACGCATGCCCAGCGTTCGTTTGGCTGCTTCCCGGACAACTGCAAACGCCGGAATGAGGATGTCGTCCAGCGTCTTACCGTCTGCGAGCAGTGCTTTAAATTCACTTGTTTTTGCGGCGAGCTGTTCGTCTGTCAGCGCCTGCATTTCTTCCTCAAGCGCATTAATCGCGGCGACTTTCGGACGATAGGATTTAATCCTGCGCTCGTTGGATGAGCCGAATATCTTGTTGGCAATACCGCCAAGGCTGACCATTGAATGGTCCTTTCTTAATTTAATCCCTTGAATGGGGCAGCGCTGGCGCCGGAATGAACCTGGCGATTTTGCTCCTGCCCCGAAACTGTTCTGGACTTGAAGTTGCGTGACAGATAAGAGGGGGGGAAATTGATGTCAACGGGACTTGCCACCAGCGCCTGCGGCAAAAGTTACTCACGGAACACGATGTAGGCTTCCAGGATCGTAACAATTTCGGAAAAAATCTCTTATTTTTAAAGATTTAGTTCGATATCCATTGGGGTTGGCGCGCGTGCTCATAGCCACCGGAGTTTCTGGCGGTTCTTAGGCGCTGATGGCGCGGCGGTGTGACCAGAACTCGGGAAGAGCTTGAGCTTGCTGCTTTCGACCGCTACGAAAAGGGTGTTCCGGTGACAGTGAAACAGGTGGTTCCCACCGTGTGGAACCGGGTGAGAAGCGAAAGGTAGATAATGTTGAAGAAGACGGGAATTGCAGGGCTCGCATTTGGCGTGGCGCTCGCATTGCAGATGCAAACAGGTTTTGCAGCCGATGAAGATCCGGTGGTGGCCAAAGTGGGCGACCTGGAAATTCATGAATCGGAAATTGCTCTGGGCGCGGCCAATCTCGACCCCAAGCTTGCTAACCTCCCGCCGGAGCAGAAGCGTGTAGCCGCATTGTCTGCAGCCATTGATGTGAAGGTCGTCGCAACGCTAGCAGCTTCCGAAGGTCTTGCCGATACTTCGGATTTTAAAAACCGAATGCAGTTTCTGCGCGAACATGAATTGCACAATGCCTACTTTCGCCAGAAGATTGTCGCCGACGTTACTGATGATGAAATCAAGGCGCGTTACGACAAGGAAATAGCAGCTATTCCGCCGCAGACCGAGGTGCATGCGCGTCACATTCTGCTCAAGACCGAGGAAGAGGCAAAGGCCGTCATTGCCGAGCTTGATGGTGGCGCAGATTTTGTCGCCCTTGCCAAGGAAAAATCTACAGGCCCCAGCAAGGATGACGGTGGCGATCTTGGCTATTTTGGCCCCGGACGCATGGTAAAGCCGTTTGAGGATGCCGCCTTTGCGTTGAACGCAGGTGAATATACGAAAGCGCCGGTGCAGACCCAGTTCGGTTTCCATGTGATCAAGGTTGAAGACAAGCGCGTGGCTCCGCCTCCGCCGCTTGAACAGGTTAAGGATCAGATCCGACAGCTTATTGTTCGCGATAAATATGTGGCGCTTTTGGGCAAGCTGAAATCGGAAGCCAAGATCGACATTACCGACGAAGCCTTGAAAAAGGGCTATGACGACGTCAATAAGGCACAGCAATAATCCGTTTCAGGACCGCCACTGGCGGTCCTGAACATTTTCTACAGGGATCATCATGTCTGAAGACGTGTCTCCACTTGCTCCGAGGTCTTATCCGCAATTGCCCCCGTTGCGCGGCGTGCGCATGACAACGGCCGAAGCCGGTATCAAATACAAGGGCAGAACCGACCTTTTGATGATGCTTTTCGACCAGCCCGCGTCTGTAGCCGGTGTTTTTACCCGTTCAAAATGCCCGTCGGCGCCGGTCGATCTTTGCCGGAAGAACCTGAGTGGCGGTGTTGCGCGGGCGCTGGTGGTGAATTCCGGAAATGCCAATGCTTTTACCGGGCGTAAAGGCGCAGATGCGACTGCTCTTGAAGCCCGCGCTGCGGCATCGGCTGCGGGTTGTCGCGAGGGAGAGGTCTTTCTTGCCTCCACCGGGGTGATTGGTGAACCGCTGGATGCGGGCAAATTTACCGGCGTCCTCGATGAAATGGCGGCACGCGCCGGTGAGGATGGCTGGTTTGAGGCGGCAAAGGCGATCATGACCACGGACACCTATCCGAAGGTGGCGACGCGCAAGGCTAAAATTGGCAACGTTGAAGTGACGATCAACGGTATTGCCAAGGGGGCGGGCATGATTGCGCCCGACATGGCGACGATGCTGTCTTTTGTCGTGACGGATGCGGATATTCCCTCAGATGTGCTCCAGGCCCTACTATCTGACGGCGTAGGGCCATCGTTCAATTCGGTGACCGTCGACAGCGATACTTCCACTTCGGATACGCTCATGCTGTTTGCCACGGGCGCGGCGGCGACCGACGGGCAGCAAGAGATTACAACGGTAGGAGATCCTGCGCTTGGCGGGTTCCGTGATGCCTTGAATGACTTGCTCAAGGACTTGGCGTTGCAAGTGGTCCGTGACGGGGAAGGCGCCACCAAGATGGTGGAAATAACCGTAACAGGCGCCGACAGCGATGCCGCCGCCAAAAGAATAGCACTTTCGATTGCCAATTCGCCGTTGGTGAAAACAGCTGTGGCGGGCGAAGATGCGAATTGGGGCCGCATCGTCATGGCGGTGGGGAAAGCTGGTGAAATGGCTGACCGTGATCGGCTGGCAATTTGGTTTGGTGACGTTCGTGTCGCTGCCGAAGGCGAACGTGACCCCGATTATTCGGAGGAAGCGGCATCGGCCGTGATGAAGCGGCAGGACATTCCTGTGCGGGTTGACCTTGGTTTGGGTGAGGGAACGGCAACCGTTTATACCTGTGACCTGACGAAGGAATATGTCGCGATCAACGGGGATTATAGAAGCTGAGTGTTGTGGGTACCGTTGTGATGCAAAAAACTGCCAGCGGCAATTTGCCAACCGTCAGGCGTTTTGAAGCCGCTGGATTTCGTGCCTGGCCAGCAAGCTCAGTGCGCTATGATGGGAGCTGGCAGATCAGGCAGTCTGCCGGTAATGCGACGAGACGGGCGAATTGTCTGGTGCCACTTGACCCAGGTGATGTGGCCAATATTGAGGGCCGCCTTCAGGCGATCGAGGCGCGCTTTGCGGAAGCTGGAATTCCGTTTGTGTTGAAGGAAACACCACTTTGCCCGCCAGAACTTGTTGGCGCGTTGAAGGCCAGAGGATTTCGCGCGGAAGCTGAATCCATCGTTCAAACAGTTGATCTGGCGAGCGCGCATATTGATGGCGGAGTGGATATCCTGCCAACGCAAGACGTGCGCCTTTTTGCTGACGCCTGTGCCGAGGTGGATCAGCGATTTTCCGCAACTTATGATGCAATGCTGCGTATGTTGGAGTCGATTGAACCGGAAAAGGGCATGTTTTTTGCCGAGCCTGAGGGCGAAGGTGTGCAGGCTGTGGCGCTTTGCGTGCGTGATGGAAACCTGGCCGGCCTTCAAGAGGTCGCGGTTCTTGCCAAACAAAGGCGCAATGGAGCGGGATATTCCATATGCGTCGGTGCGCTCAGGTGGGCGCGGTTGCGTGGCGCAATGACGGGATGGCTACAGGTAGAGGCCGCCAACGAAGCGGCCATAGGGCTTTATGCAAAACTGGGCTTTCAGGAGGCCTATCGTTATCGCTATTGGCGCAAGGCTGATGACTGAGCATTCCAACGAAAAGAAAATACTGCTTGTTGCTGCCTGCGCACTTGTCGATGCGGACAATCGGATTCTTCTTGCGCAACGCCCTGAAGGCAAAAGCCTTGCTGGCTTATGGGAGTTTCCCGGTGGCAAGGTAGAAGTGGGAGAGACGCCGGAAGAAACCCTCATTCGCGAGCTCGAAGAGGAACTCGGTGTTTCAACGAAGACAGCTTGCCTAGCTCCACTGACTTTTGCCAGCCATACCTATGATACGTTTCATCTTTTGATGCCGCTCTATATTTGCAGGCGTTACGAGGGGATCGCCCATGGCCGCGAAGGTCAGGCGATCAAATGGGTGAAGACGCGAGATTTGCGCAATTACCCGATGCCGCCAGCCGATGAGCCGTTGATCCCGTTTTTGTTGGATCTGCTGTAATTCTCAGCTCGACGCGGCATGCGTTAACCGAACATTCAGCATGATTTGCTAAGTCTGCCTCCGGTTTCTTTATGCCGGAGCGTTTTGTACCTATGGTTGAGCAGGAGATATGGAAGAAGTTCCGCGAGGATGCGAAGGCAGTTCCGACTGTCATGCGCAGCGGCGCTCTCAACATGGCTTTGCTTTTTGCGGTTGCCGTCGTGGCGGTCACAATGATCATTACGCCCAAGATGGTTGAGCGTGTCGAAGCGCAACAATTTGCAAATTCGGGGACCCCGTCTTTCGATAATATTGTGACTGGTTCGATCAAGAAGCGGGATGGCGTCAAAGAATATGTGGTTCGCCGGAGCATTTTGCAGGAAATGCCGGGCGCGGTTTGCATCATAAATGGCGACGGCTCATCAAGCGGATGTTAGAATTTTCAAAGTGATGACCTTTGTTCGGATGTTCTGTGTGGAGAGTAAAATGAAAAAAATATTTCTTGAACTTCGCGCGGACAAATCCGGGGCAACGGCCATCGAATATGGCCTTATTGCTGCGCTGGTTTCCATTGCCATCATCACCGGTGTGACGACGCTGGGAGAATCAGTGAATTCGACCTTCTCCTATGTGAGCAATTATGCGCGTGGCGACGGCAAATTGGGCCAATAACAATTAGCCCTTTGCTTTAAGTGCTTCAGCGAGGCTCGCCTTTGCCGAGCCCGGCTTTAATGGCTTCTGCTGGCTTTCATGCGGCGCCCAGCCAGACAGATAAATAATTGAAAATGTAGCTCTTATACGTCCATCTGGATCGGAAAACCGTTCGGCGTAGATTTCCGCTGCTCGCATGAAAAAACGGCGTGAGACCGGCCTGCGAGACCGGCTTGCGAGCGGGTTCGACATACCCATATGCCTAAGGTCCCGCATGAGCGGGAACAGGGATTCATAGCGGACTGTATAATTTTCGGCATCAATGACGGGAAGGGCGAAACCAGCGCGCTGCAAAAGGCCGCCCAGATCACGGAGGTCGGCAAAAGGAATGACACGAGCGCTGGCTCCACCATAGAGTTCCTCTTCGGCCACAAGTAGCGCCTCGCGTAATTCTGCAAGCGTACCTGCGCTGGGAATGGCGGCCAGGAAGAGACCATCAGGCTTCAATGCTCTGAGCGCCTGAATAAAGAGGCCCGGTGTATCATTGGTCAGGTGGGCTGAAAGCGGGGATATAATGAGATTGACAGACTGTGGTGCGAGGGGGATCTCTTCCAATGATGCGGGTATGCACCCATCAGTTGCGGCAGTTGCTGTTTCTATTCTCTGAAATGCACCAACTTTTCCTGTTTGAAGCAGTTTCTTGGCGGTTATTCCGGTAAACCCGTGTATTTCGGCGGCTTGCGGAAATTCACGCTCGACTGCGGCAAGCCTTTCGGCAAGTTCTCCGCCTACAATGTCGAGCAGAAAAGCAGCACCCTCGTCACCAATGGCAAGGGCGCGTTTGCGATTGGCCGCAATCTGTATTTCATCGAATATTCGTTCCATGGCCTCTTGGTTTCCCGTTGGCAAGGCTCGCATATATGGGCGTAGGCATATAATGTCCATGGGATGGCAAGGGAGCCCAACGGCTTGGATAAATCTGTCTCGCATCTTTCTGGACGCGCCCTGCGGGCCGTTTCTGATTTCCTGTTTCCTCCGGTCTGCGCCGCGTGCGGGCGGATGACGGGAAGTCATGACGCCTTTTGCGCCGTTTGCTGGAGTAAGGTCCGCTTTATCGAGCGCCCTTATTGCGAGGTTCTTGGAACGCCCTTTCCTCACGATATGGGTGACGGGGTGCTATCTGCGCCTGCTATTGCCAATCCACCGCCTTTCGACCGACTGCGCTCGGCTGCTGTTTATGATGGGCCGGCCAGAGCCGTTGTCGGAAAACTAAAATATCGTGATCGGCTTGAACTTGCCAAGATGATGGCTGACGCGATGATGCGTGTCGCGGGCGACTATATAAGGGAGGCGGATTTCATCGTTCCGGTTCCCTTGCATGCCAGCCGTTTTTTCACGCGGCAGTTTAATCAATCGGCAGAGCTTAGCCGCATGTTGAGCGCCGCCTGTGCGGTGCCGCTTTCGACAGCTGAGCTGAGGCGAACCCGGCGAACAAACCGACAGGTGGGCCTGAGACAGAAGCAAAGGGAGGACAATGTGCGTGGCGCCTTTGCTTTGAGCAAGGAAGCGCACTTGAAATTTGCCGGTCAACGGCTTGTCCTGATTGATGACGTTTACACGACCGGGGCAACGGTCTCGGCTTGCAGCAGGGCTTTACGAAAGGCCAAGCCGCAAGATATTACGGTTGTCACCTTTGCAATGGCGTTGCCGGAAACCATATAGCAAATGATATGTAATTTTGGTTCCGGTGATTTGCCGGTCGCTTCTGGAGATTTTGATGGTAGATGTTGTCATTTATACGCGGCAAATGTGCGGGTTCTGTACAGCAGCAAAACGTTTGCTGGACAAGAAGGGTGTAAGTTATGTGGAGAATGATGCGACTTTCGCGCCGGGTTTGAAGGCTGAGATGATGCAGCGTTCGGGCCGCGCGACGTTTCCGCAAATTTTTATTGGCGACAAGCATGTCGGTGGTTGTGATGACCTGCATGCGCTTGATGCCGCTGGCGGTCTGGATCCGCTGCTGGCAGGTTGAACAGGGACTGGTGAAATGATGAAGGTAGCTGCCATACAGATGTGTTCCGGCATTAATCCGGTTGCCAATGCGCAAAGCCTGGAAAGGCTTGTTGGCGAGGCGGCGAAACGGGGTGCGACCTATGTTCAAACGCCTGAGATGACCGGCATGGTGCAGCGGGACAAACCGACGCTCATGGCTGAACTGAAACCCGAAAGCGCTGATTTGATTGTCGCAACCGGTTCTGCGCTGGCCCATCGTCACGGTATTCACCTTCATATAGGTTCGACAGCTATTCTTCTTGATGACGGTAGAGTGGCGAACCGGGCATTTCTCTTTGGTCCTGATGGCGGCATTATTGCGCGCTATGACAAGATCCACATGTTCGATGTTGATCTTGATGGTGGCGAAAGCTGGCGGGAGAGCAAAACCTATCGTCCCGGGGAAGAGGCGCTGGTCGTGTCTCTGCCTTTTGGCAAGCTTGGTTTCGCCATTTGCTATGACGTCCGTTTTCCGCATCTTTTCCGCGATGAAGCACAGGCGGGGGCGGAAATTCTGACAGTTCCGGCGGCATTCACCAAGCAAACGGGTGAGGCGCATTGGGAAATTCTGCTCAGGGCGCGGGCAATTGAAAACGGTGCCTATCTGATTGCTGCGGCACAGGCTGGTAAACATGAGGATGACCGCGAAACCTTTGGTCATTCCATGATTGTTGACCCCTGGGGACGGGTGGTCGCATTCGCTGGTGGCGAGGGCGAGGACATTGTTGTTGCGGATATTGATATTGCTGATGTGGCGGCCGCACGCGGCAAGGTGCCGAACCTGAAGAATGGCAGACCGTACACCTTGAGCAACGTTGAAGCGGGAGGTTCTTCCCGTTGATCAAATACGCGTTGCGTTGCAGTGATGGGCATGACTTTGAGGGGTGGTTTTCAACCATCTCTGACTTTGACACACAAAAGAGCTCTGGTTTTGTGAGCTGTCCTCATTGTGGGTCATCCAATGTTGAAAAAAGTTTGATGGCCCCATCTGTTTCTGCGGGGCGGGATATCGAGAAATCCGCAGAGATGGCTGCGGGGCCGGTGCCTGCGGAGATGATGACGGCTTTGAAGGCTGCAGTGAAAGCTATCCGCGAAAACTGTGAAGACGTTGGCGAACGCTTTTCGGAAGAGGCGCGCAAGATCCACTATGGCGAGGCTGATGTACGCGGGATTATGGGCAAGGCGAGTGCCGAAGATGTCGGTTCCCTTCTTGAAGAGGGGATAGAAATCATGCCGCTTCCCGGGCTTCCCGAAGATGCGAACTGATGCATCTCGCGATCTACAATTTTGCCCTACCTCGGGAGAGTTTTGATGCACCTGGCTTTGAAGGGTTTGATCTGCGGGAGCCGTTGAACTTTCAGGCTGCCGAGGAAGCTGAAGGATTTGTCGCTCGGTCTAATTACGATGATGATGGAGCGGGACCCTGGGGCGAACAGGTTTTTCCGCGATTCATCGACGGAACCGGCTTTGACCGAGGGCTATCCTCTCTTTCCGTTTGGCGCGATATCGAAAGCCTGATGGCTTTTACCTATAGCGGCGTGCACGCCGAAGCGCTCAAAAACAGGCATCACTGGATGCGCGAGCAAAAATGGCCATCTCTCGTTTTGTGGTGGGTTGAGGAAGGAAACCTGCCGCGATGGAAAGAGGCCATTGAGCGGTTTGAGTTTCTGCATGACAACGGCGTCAGCGGGTATGCGTTTGATTTCAAACGGCCATTTGCGCCGGATGGCGCACCCCTTACTATTGACCGGAGGAAATTCCGTATGCTCAGCCGACAGAGCTGGGTCAGGCAAAGGGGCCTTCTTGCAACCGTTCGCGCGATGAAAATTTAATGGTCACTCAGGCCGGACGTTCAGCCAGCATCATGTAATTCACATCCATATCGCGTGAGAGGTTCCACTGGTTTGTCAGTGGATTGAAGAAGACGCCGGTGCGCTCCTTGACCAACATGCCGGAGGCGGAAAGTGGCGTTTCCAACTCCTCCGGGCGAACCAGTTTCTCATATTGGTGGGTGCCGCGTGGCAGCCAGCGTAAGACATATTCAGCGCCGACAATGGCCAGAGCGGCAGCCTTCATCGTGCGATTGATGGTGGCAATGAACATGAGGCCACCGGGTCTCACCATGGAGGCGCATGTGGAAATGAAAAAATCCACGTCCGCCACATGTTCAACCACTTCCATGTTGAGAACAACATCGAATTGCTCGCCCGCCGCTGCCAATTCTTCTGCTGTGACGGCGCGATAATCAACTGTTGCACCGGTTTGTTCTGCGTGGGTTTTGGCGATGCCAATATTCGTTTCTGATGCATCCGCCCCGAGCACTTCGGCTCCCATGCGGGAGACGGGTTCGGACAAAAGTCCTCCACCGCAACCGATATCGAGTACGCGCAGGCCGTCCAGCGCCCGGGCGTTGTGTGGGTCATGGCCAAAGTGGGCGCAAATCTGATCGCGAATATATTTGAGGCGGACAGGGTTGAATTTGTGCAACGGGCGAAATTTGCCCGTTGGATCCCACCATTCCGCAGCCATTGCGGAAAATCGATCCACTTCACCTTGGTCGATTGTCGTTTTTGCGGGTTCGCTCATTTTCTTCTCCTGATCCGGAGGCCTTGAAGTTGGACGGGTGGGCATTTATGAATCCGTGACCTAACTGTGGTAAATATTGCAAATCGCCACAGATGCAACAATTTTGCCTTCAAATTGTCGCGCCAGCCGGTATGATTCCGGCGCAAATCAATAAAATGCTGGAAGGGACGCTCCTAGCCATGATGAAGAAAATAGCCATTTCCGGCATATGTGCCGTATTTCTCTCCGCCTGCACGACAACAGACCCCTACACGGGGGAGCAAAAGACGTCGAATACGGCTGGCGGCGCCTTAATTGGCGCAGGCGTCGGCGCGCTGGCTGGCCTCGCCGTGGGCGGCGGCAATGCAGTGGAAAATCGCCGCGCTGCGCTCATTGGCGCGGGTATTGGAGCGCTGGGCGGTGGCGTGATCGGCAATTATATGGACCAGCAGGAAGCGCAGTTGCGTCAGCAATTGCAGGGCACTGGCGTGTCTGTGACCCGTAACGGGGACAATATCATTTTGAATATGCCTTCCAATGTGACATTCGATGTTGATCAGGCCGCAGTGAAATCGCAGTTCTACCCGACGCTCAACTCCGTCGCTGTTGTGCTTAAAAAGTTCGACAAGAGTCTCATCGATATCAACGGGCACACCGATTCCACCGGCTCTCTGGCGCATAATCAGCAGCTTTCCGAACAGCGCGCGATTTCCGTGGCGACCTATCTCATTGGTCAGGGCCTAGAGCCTCGCCGCATGTCTGCCGTTGGCTTTGGGCCCAATCAGCCGATTGCTGACAATTCAACCGAACAGGGCAGGGCTGCAAACCGTCGCGTTGAGGTGATGATTTCCCCACTTCGCGCGAGCTAGGTTCAAATTGCGATGAATTCGGCGCACGATTATGTGCGCCGACTATGGCCGTTGCAGTTTGCCAGCTTTTTCGCTAATAGACCGCGTAACTTGGCTCGACCCTTTTTAAGGGGTCGAGCTTTTGATTGTTTGCATCACATGAGGCGCCGTGTCGGGCGCTTATGGACCGGACTTCGAAATGGCTCGTATCGTTATGAAATTCGGCGGAACGTCCGTCGCAGATTTGGAACGTATCTACCGGGTTGCACGCCATGTTAAACGTGAAGTGGACGCCGGCCATCAGGTGGCCGTGGTTGTTTCGGCAATGGCTGGCAAAACCAATGAACTGGTTGGCTGGGTGCGTGACATGCCGAAGGTCACTGGCGCAAGCTCGCCCTTTTATGACGCGCGTGAATACGACACGATCGTTTCTTCTGGTGAGCAGATAACGTCCGGCCTTTTGGCGATTGCGCTTCAGTCCATGGGGGTTGATGCGCGTTCCTGGCAGGGCTGGCAGATCGCGGTCAAGACCGACAATGCGCATGGTGCGGCCCGTATTCAGGAAATTGATGGAACAGAAATGATCCGCCGGTTTGAGGAGCTTGGGCAGGTTGCGGTGGTTGCCGGATTTCAGGGTATTGGCCCCGATAACCGCATTGCGACGCTGGGCCGTGGCGGTTCTGACACAAGCGCGGTTGCGCTGGCGGCAGCCTTGAAGGCTGACAGGTGTGATATCTATACCGACGTGGATGGCGTTTACACGACAGATCCACGCATTGTGCCGGAAGCACGCCGCCTGAAAAAGGTTGCCTTTGAAGAAATGCTGGAAATGGCCTCCCTGGGCGCAAAAGTTTTGCAGGTGCGCTCGGTGGAACTTGCCATGGTGCACAAGGTCCGCACCTTTGTGCGGTCCTCATTTGAAGACCCCGATGCACCCGGAATGGGCGATTTTGACAACCCGCCGGGTACGCTGATTTGTGACGAGGATGAAATCGTGGAACAGGAAGTCGTAACCGGTATCGCCTATGCCAAGGACGAGGCTCAGATTTCATTGAGACGGCTTTCGGACCGTCCGGGCGTTTCTGCAGCCATATTTGGACCGCTGGCTGACGCGCATATCAACGTGGATATGATCGTTCAGAATATCTCCGAGGACGGAAGCCATACCGACATGACCTTTACGGTACCCTCCGGAGATGCCGAGCAGGCGCTATCGGTTTTGGCGGCAAATAAGGAAAAGATCGGTTTCGACGCTATCCAAAGCGAATCAGGTCTGGTGAAGGTTTCGGTGATCGGCATTGGCATGCGCTCGCATGCTGGTGTGGCGGCGACCGCATTTAAGGCGCTTGCTGAAAAAAGCATCAACATCAAGGCGATCACAACGTCAGAGATTAAGATTTCCATTCTTATCGACGGCCCATATGCCGAACTTGCTGTTCGCACTTTGCATTCCTGCTACGGTCTCGATAAAAGCTGAATTGAGAGCTTGGTCTTTGCCGGTCTGAAGAGCGGTTGAAGACCGGCGGATATTAAAATCGGGGAGCGGCAGCGCATGGCAGACCTTCCAAGAGGTCCGCGTACTCTGCTCAAGCGGCTCAGAGAGCTGATGGCGGAGCCGCTTGAGCCGCAGGAACGTCTTGATCAGATTGTCAGGCATATTGCCCAGAACATGGTGGCGGAGGTTTGCTCTGTTTATGTTCTGCGCGCAGACGGTGTGCTTGAGCTTTATGCGACTGAAGGCCTGAAAAAGGACTCCGTTCACCACGCACAATTGAAAATGGGTCAAGGCCTTGTCGGCACGATTGCCGCAAGCGCTCAGCCGTTAAATCTTTCTGACGCCCAGTCCCACCCTGCTTTCCGATACCTGCCGGAAACGGGCGAAGAAATCTTTCATTCATTCCTCGGTGTGCCGATTCTGCGTGTCGGGCGTGCGTTGGGCGTTTTGGTTGTCCAGAACCGCGAACATCATTCCTATCGCGAGGAAGACGTGGAGGCGCTGGAAACCATCGCCATGGTTCTGGCTGAAATGATTGCCACCGGCGAGTTGAAGAAAATCGCCAAGCCGGGCCTTGAACTTGATACCAACAGACCGGTGACCGTTGACGGCGACAGCTACGGCGACGGTCTGGGGCTTGGCTTCGTTGTGCTGCACGAACCGCGTATTGTTGTCACCAATCTGCTGAATGACGATACGGAACATGAGTTGAAGCGCTTGAGCGAGTCACTCGGCTCACTGAGAATTTCCATTGATGACCTGTTGTCTCGCCGTGATGTTTCCATGGAAGGGGAGCATCGGGAAGTTCTCGAAACCTACCGTATGTTTGCCCATGACCGTGGTTGGGTGCGGAAGCTGGAAGAGGCTATCCGCAACGGCCTGACAGCCGAAGCTGCGGTCGAAAAGGTGCAAAGCGACACCAAGGCGCGCATGATGCGCCTGACAGATCCATATCTTCGCGAGCGCATGCATGATTTTGAAGATCTGGCGAACCGGCTATTGCGTCAGTTGACGGGTTACGGTCCGAAGGGCGGCGGCGAAGGTTTTCCGGCGGATGCCATTATTGTTGCGCGCGCAATGGGTGCCGCGGAGCTTTTGGATTATCCACGCGAGAGTATTCGTGGCCTAGTGCTGGAAGAAGGCGCTGTCACAAGCCATGTTGTTATCGTTGCGCGCGCCATGGGCGTACCCGTAGTGGGACAGGCGGCCGGTGTCGTGGCGCTGGCTGAAAACGGTGATTCAATCATCATCGATGGCGACGATGGAAAGGTCCACCTCAGGCCTCTTTCCGATTTGCAGAAATCCTATGAGGAAAAGGCGCGGTTCAGGGCGCGCCGGCAGGAGCAGTTCCGCGCCCTGCGTTCGGTCGAGCCGATTTCGACGGATGGCCAACGTGTCGACCTTCTGATGAATGCCGGTCTACTAGTCGACCTGCCGCAGCTTGACGGCTCCGGTGCGCAAGGCATTGGGCTGTTTCGAACAGAACTTCAGTTCATGATTGCTTCCACAATGCCCAAGGTGGAAGAGCAGGAAGCGTTCTATCGCAATGTCTTGAAAAACGCCGCTGGGCGACCGGTGACGTTCCGTACGCTCGATATTGGCGGCGACAAGGTTGTGCCCTATTTCCGTGGGGCAGAAGAGGAAAACCCGGCGCTCGGCTGGCGGGCAATTCGCCTTGCGCTCGACCGGCCGGGGCTCCTGCGTCTGCAGCTTCGTGCGCTGCTGCGCGCCGCCGCCGATCATGAATTGAAGATTATGATCCCCATGGTGACGGTTGTCAGGGAGATTGCTGAAGTTCGCAATCTTCTGGATCGGGAAATGGAATTTCTGTCCCGCCATGGTTACCGCTTGCCCAAGAGCTTCAAAGTTGGGGCCATGCTGGAGGTTCCGTCGCTTCTTTGGCAATTGGATGAATTGATGGCAGCGGTGGATTTTGTTTCCGTTGGCTCCAACGATCTTTTCCAGTTTGCCATGGCGGTGGATCGTGGCAATGCAAGGGTTGCGGACCGTTTTGATGTTTTAAGCCGCCCGTTCCTTCGTATGCTGCGCGACATCGTTCGGGCGTCCGAGCGTAATCAGACGCCTGTGACGCTTTGTGGTGAGATGGCGGGGCGTCCGCTTTCCGCTATGGCGTTGATCGGCATCGGTTTCCGCGCGATCTCCATGTCTCCGGCTTCAATCGGGCCGGTGAAGGCGATGTTGCTGGGTCTTGATGTCGCCAAGCTTGCCGCCTTGATTCATCCCGCGCTCGACGATACGAAGTCGAAGACCCCCTTACGCGAAACGCTCATGCATTTTGCGGAAGCGAACAATATTCCGCTTTAGGACCCACATGGCGAAGCTTCCTGTTGAAAAAATGCGCGAACTGGAACGCCGCTTCGGCGAGATTGAGGCGCGTATGTCGGCGGGGCCTGCCCCAGACGTCTATGTGAAACTGGCTGCTGAATATTCCGAACTTGAGCCGGTGGTAAAGAAGATACGGGATTTTCAAAAGGTAGGGCAGGAACTTTCCGATCTGGAAGAATTGCTGGCCGATAAATCGAACGACCGTGAAATGCGTGAATTGGCCGAGATGGAAATCCCGGACCTGAAGGAGCGGATTGAGGGGTTGGAGGAGGAAATGCAAATCCTGCTTCTGCCCAAGGATGCGGCGGACGAAAAAAGTGCAATCCTGGAAATTCGAGCGGGGACGGGCGGTTCGGAAGCCGCCCTTTTTGCCGGTGATCTTTTCCGCATGTACGAACGTTTCTCGTCAGCTCATGGGTGGAAGGTTGAAGTGCTTTCCGAAAGCGAGGGCGAAGCAGGCGGTTACAAGGAAATCATCGCAACCATCAGCGGTCGCGGCGTATTCGCCAAGTTGAAATTTGAATCCGGTGTGCACCGGGTGCAGCGTGTTCCCGAGACGGAATCGGGCGGGCGTATTCATACATCCGCAGCAACCGTCGCCGTGCTGCCTGAAGCCGAAGACATCGATATCGAAGTTCGGCAGGAGGATATACGGGTGGACACGATGCGTTCGTCCGGCGCAGGCGGGCAGCATGTGAACACCACTGACTCTGCTGTGCGGATCACACATTTGCCGACCGGCATCGTTGTGACGAGCTCGGAAAAGTCGCAGCACCAGAATCGGGCGAAGGCAATGCAGGTTCTGAAAGCCAGACTTTATGATATGGAGCGTCAGAAGGCGGATGCGGAACGTTCGGCTTCTCGCAAAAGCCAGGTTGGCTCGGGAGATCGTTCTGAGCGAATTCGCACCTATAATTTTCCGCAAGGACGCGTTACGGATCATCGTATTAATTTAACGCTCTATAAGTTGGATCGAGTGATGGAGGGGGATTTGGACGAAGTGGTGGATGCATTGATCGCTGATTACCAGGCCGGACAATTGGCCCAGCTCGCCGATGGATAAGCGACCCAACATTGACGAGGCGTTGAAGCAGGTACGCAGCACCTTCGAGGACGCCAACGTTCCGGGCGCTGCTCTGGATGCACGCGTGCTGATTTCAGGGATATTGGGCCTTTCGTCTGCGGATTTCATTATTCAGGAAAAACGTATTCTCAGCTCGCAGGACTGGCAGCGAATACAGGACGGCGTCGAGCGGCGACTGGCTGGCGAGCCGGTCTACCGCATTCTTGGGGAGCGGTTTTTCTATGGCTTACCATTTCTGCTTTCGCCTGGGACGCTGGAGCCCAGACAGGATACCGAGACACTTGTCGATATGGTGCTTGATGCGCAGGGCGATGAAGAAAGGCCATGCCGCATTCTGGATCTTGGAACGGGAACTGGGATTATCGTTCTCTCTCTGCTTGAGCTGCTGCCCAATGCGACAGGAGTTGGTGTGGATATTTCGGAAGACGCTGTTGCGACCGCCCGAAAAAATGCCGAAAAACTGGGGCTTGATGGTCGGTTCGAAGCCAAAGTGAGCGACTGGTTTGAAAATGTGGATGGTCGGTTTGATGTGATTGTCTCGAACCCGCCTTATATCGAAAGCCGCGAAATCGAAACCCTGTCTGCCGAGGTGCAGCAGTTTGATCCTCGGGTAGCCCTTGACGGCGGACCGGATGGACTTTCGGCTTACCGCATCATTGCGGAACGCGCAGCAGACTATCTTGCTGATGAAGGCTTGCTTGCTGTGGAGATCGGTTGGCGGCAGAAGCGCGACGTCTCCTGGGTATTTGATGTGTGTGGGTACAAGTTGCAGGGCGCGGCAAAGGATTTGGCGGGCAACGACAGGGCATTGCTTTTCAGTCGCTGGTAGGCCTTACAAATCCTCGAATTTTTAGCGCTGTAAAAAAAACACTTGGAATTGCCCTTTAAGCAAGATAGTTTGGTTCTTGCGCAGCGAGCGAGAAATAGCGGACGAATTGATCCCTGCTGGTTTCCGCTCAGGCTTTTGCTCTCTTAAAAGAGTTGCTGAGGTTCAACCTTTCCTGGAATGGAAATGGTGCTCCAGCTTTCGCGATTGGCAGGTTTGCGTGACTGGCGTGAGTTTTCAGCTTTTGGGGACACGCTCGATTGGAGCAGATGCTTCGCGCCGATTTAATTTGTAAGCGGGAAAATCAGGTAGTTATATATGAGGTCAGGACAGCAGAATAAGCGCGGCCGTGGACGTAACAACGGAAACAACGGCCGCAAGGGGACGAATCCGCTCACACGGACCTATGACAGTTCGGGACCGGACGTCAAAATCCGCGGAACTGCCCAGCATATTGCCGAAAAGTATGCACAGCTTGCACGGGATGCCCAAGGCGTTGGTGACAGGGTCATGGCGGAAAATTATTTGCAGCACGCGGAACATTATAACCGCATTATAGCTGCAGCGCAGGCGCAAATGCAGGAACGTTACCAACGCGATGAACGGCCGGACAACTCGGATAGTGAAAACGCCGATAGCGCTGAGAGCGCCAAAGACGCGTCCGTTGATAACGCTTCTGATGGTAGCGGTCCGCAGCCTGTGATTGAGGGCGTACCTGCCGAAGTCGCGCTGGAAAGTGAAGAGCCGTCGCCGGAAGTTGAGCGGCCTCGCCGGCAGCCGCGTCAGCGTCGCCCGCGCCGTCAGCAGAATAATGCTGATGAGGGTTCAAATGACGCTGAAGGTGGAGAAAGTCCATCGAGCGATCAGGTCCTGGCGGAAGCTGGCGAATAGAACTTCAAAAACCCGGCCTCAGGCCGGGTTTTTCAGACTGCTGACAAACCCCTAGCTTGGCTGGGGGTTTTGTGATTCATTGGGACATGTTGAAGAAACCTGCTCCCGAACAGACGGCCCTCGAGATGGTAACGCTCGATGGGTTGGTGCCGAAGGATCATCTGCTTCGTAAGATAGATGCGGTGATCGATTTCTCGTTCATCCACGATCGCGTTGCGGATTTGTATTGCGCTGACAACGGTCGTCCGCCCTTGGACCCGACATTGATGTTCAAGGCGCTGTTCATCGGCTATCTGTTTGGTGTCCGCTCGGAACGTCAGTTGGTCCGGGAGATCGAGGTGAATGTCGCCTATCGGTGGTTCTTGCAGATGAAGCTGACGGACAAGGTGTTCGACGCCTCGACATTGAGCCAGAACCGCCGTCGGCGTTTCAACGATACGTCTGTTGCACAGGATATTTTTGATGAGATCGTTGAACAGGCGATTGGCCATGGTCTTGTAGATGGCACGGTTCTTTATACAGACAGCACTCATCTGAAGGCCAATGCGAACAAGGGCAAATACGATCTTGAGATGATCGCCAAGTCGCGCTCGGATTATTGGGCCGATCTGGATCGAGCGATTGATGCGGAACGCGACCTTCATGACAAGAAACCACTGAAGGAGAAAGCGCGCGAGCCAGAGGTTAAGGAAACGAAGGTATCACGCACCGATCCCGATAGCGGCTACATGGTGCGTGACGGCAAGCCGAAGGGCTTCTTTTATCTCGATCATCGCACGGTTGACGGTAAGCTTGGCATCATCACCGACACCTTTACGACACCGGCCAATGTGCATGACAGTATCGTCTATCTGGACAGGTTGGATCGGCAGACGGAACGTTTTAGCTTTCATGTCGGAGCGGTTGGCTTGGATGCCGGCTATGCCACGGCGGGCATCGCCAAGGGGCTGGAGGACCGCCGCATCTATGGAGTGACGGGTTACCGCAGGCCCAATCATGGCGCACCCGGCATGATGCGCAAGTCGACGTTCGCTTTCGATCATGACGCTGATGGCTACCGCTGCCCGCAAGGACAATTGCTCACCTATGCCACGACGGATCGCAATGGCTATAACCATTACACATCGGACCCTGCCATCTGCCGCGACTGTCCGCTTCTTGCTTCCTGCACATCGAACGCCAAGGCAATCCGCACGATCACCCGCCATGTCTGGGCCGACGCCCGTGAGCGTGTCGACAGCCACCGGCTGACGGACAAGGGCCGTAACATCTACAAGCGGCGCAAGGAAACGGTTGAGCGCTCCTTTGCCGACGCCAAGCAGCTTCATGGGCATCGCTACGCCCGCTTTCGAAGTCTTGTTCGCGTCGCATGCCAATGTCTCATGGCAGCTGCCGCGCAAAACATCAAAAAGATCGCAATGGCTCTGACAAAGCCGCCAAAACCGGCCAAAGCGTGAAGCCATACGCACCAGTCTGCGTCCTCATAACCCAACCCCCAAAAAGCCAAAACCAAGAACCGCAAAATCACAAAACAAAACCCGCCAAAAATCAGCGGGTTTGTCAGCAGTCTGAGGCCGGATCTCATCCGGCCTTTTCTATTATAATGCATGCGATTGGGATCACTGCATCAGATAAAGTCCGATAAGTCCGGCTGATCCAACAAGGATTCTCCACCAGGCAAAGACGGCAAAGCCGCGCTTTGAAACAAAATTAAGCAGCGAACGGACAACAAAAAGACCCGAAATAAAAGCGGCGACAAATCCGATGCCGATCGTGGTGAATTCGTCGAAGGTAAGTGCGTCCCAATTTTTCAATAGATCGAGTGTGAAAGCGCCCACCATGGTTGGCATGGCGAGGAAGAAAGAGAATTCCGCTGCGGATCGTTTGTCTGTTCCCAGCAGCAGTGCGCCCGCAATTGTCGCGCCCGAACGCGAGGTCCCGGGTATCATTGCAAGGCACTGGCAAACGCCAATTTTGAACGCGAGAGACGGCGGATAATCCATCACATCAAAATATTTGGGTTCCAGTTTCATCCTGTCGACAGCCGCAAGGATGACGCCGCCAATAATGAGGACGATGCAGATGAGCGCTGGCGATTCGAACAGAACGGATTTGATGAAGTCGTGGGCAAGCGCCCCAATGAGGGCGGCGGGCAGAAAGGCCAGCAGGATCGAGAATACAAAACGGCGGGCCTTTTCGCTTGTCGGCAGATCGATTGCGATTCGGATCAGTTTGCCAGCATAAACCAGCAAAATGGCCAGAATAGCGCCAAGCTGGATAAGGACCTCAAACGTGTGTCCAGTCGATTGGAAACCGAGAAAATGTCCCGCAAGAAGAACATGTGCTGTCGATGAAACCGGAATGAATTCGGTCAAACCTTCGATCAAACCCAAAATAAGGGCCGTGAATTCCGAAGATTCAGTCATAATTTATCCTTCTCGCAATAGCATGTAGGAAAGAAGCTGATTCGCTTGTCTGACAAACGGCAAGAACCTATAACTTTTTCATGCGGGCCATGACCAGTCTAAACGATGGGCTGCGTCATGAGGAAGCATTCAGACGTGGCAAGAAAAGAAGAGAATGCCAACACTTTATCATTTTCCGATGTCATCCCACTCACGCTTTATCCGGCTTGTGCTGGGGGAATACAGCTACGAGGCGGAGCTGGTGGAGGAGTTGATTTGGGACCGTCGAAAGGAATTCCTGGCCCTTAATCCCGCAGGAACATTGCCGGTTCTCGTTGATAATAGCATGCGCATTCTGGCCGGGTCCTATGTCATTATGGAATTTCTCGATGAGACGGTGGGCATTTTGAAGCGCGACCGCCGGCTTCTGGATGATGACGCGTTTCAGCGCGCTGAAATCCGCCGCCTGACAGAGTGGTTCCTCACCAAGATGGAAAACGATGTGACCAGGCCCCTTGTGCGTGAGAGAGTTGACAAGCTTTTCATGCGCTCTGACCGGGGAGGCGGACCACCGGATTCCAAGGTGTTGCGGGCGACGCGCTCCAATATCCGTCAGCATATGAAATATATCGGATGGCTTGCCAGCACCCGGACTTACCTGGCAGGGGATAGATTAAGTTGTGCCGATCTCGCCGCTGCAGCTGCTCTCTCTGTTCTTGACTACCTAGGCGAAATTGACTGGGGGGAGGCTCCGCAGGCAAAGGATTGGTATCAGCGTATCAAATCGCGCCCCTCTTTCCGGCCACTGCTTGCAGAAAGGATAAGGGGCGTGACCCCGGTTTCCCATTATGCGGACCTCGATTTCTAGGGCGCAAAAACTGTCAGGCTTCGTTAAATCGGAAGCCGCGCGTCTGGGCTTTGACGCCTGCAGGATAACTCCTGCAAGTGCGGGGGCGGATGCGAGATCAAACCTGGCCTCGTTTATTCGCTCCGGATATCACGGCACCATGGATTGGATGGAGGAGACCGAAGCCCGGCGGGCGGATCCTCAGGTCCTTTGGCCCGAGGCGCGCAATGTCATTCTTTTGACCATGAATTATGGTCCGCAGGACGATCCCCGCGCCGTGCATGAAAAGGCGGATTGTGGCGCCATTTCAGTCTACGCCCGCAACCGTGATTATCACGACGTCATCAAGGGCAAGCTCAAGGAGCTGGCGGGCAAACTGGCGTCGCGCAGCAACGCCGACGTAAAGGTCTTTGTTGATACTGCCCCGGTCATGGAAAAGCCTTTGGCGCAGATGGCGGGCTTGGGCTGGCAGGGCAAGCATACCAATCTTGTCTCTCGCGAGCTTGGTTCCTGGTTCTTTATTGGCTCTATATTTACCGCAGCGGAACTCGCCGTTGATGAAGCCGAAACAGACCACTGCGGAAATTGCCGGGCCTGCCTGGATGTCTGCCCCACGAATGCTTTTCCGGCCCCTTATCAGATCGACGCGCGGCGCTGCATTTCTTATCTGACGATTGAACATAAAGGTCCCATTTCAAGGGAATTGCGTCCATTGATGGGAAACCGCATCTATGGTTGCGACGATTGTCTGGCGGCCTGTCCCTGGAACAAGTTCGCAAGCGCCGCCAGCGAAATGAAGCTTGCTGCGCGCGATGACCTGAGAGAGCCGAAACTGGGTTTCTTGCTGACGCTGGATGATGCAGCGTTTCGCAAGTTCTTTGTCGGATCTCCTGTCAAACGCGTCGGACGGGATCGTTTCATTCGAAACTGTCTCATTGCGGCTGGTAATTCTGGAAACAATGCCTTGGCGGGGCAGTGCCGCCAGCTCTGCCATGATGCCAGCGCTGAGGTGCGCGCCATGGCCCTATGGGCGTTGTCGCGTCTGGAAGGTATGCCAGCCTCCACCCTTTCAGGATATCTTCCACCGGAAGAGAATGACCCGCTTGTAATGGCCGAACTGAACGAATTGGATACTTGATATGAAACTCCTGATTACCGGCTGCGGCTATTCTGGTCGCGCCATTGCCAAAGAAGCACAAGGCATTTTTAGTTCGGTTGTCGGAACGACGCGCGGTGCGGAAAACATGCAACCGCTCAGGCAGGCAGGTATAGCGCCCTATATCTATAACGGTGGTGAGCCGTCAGCAGAGCTGACCATCGCCATGAAAGAAACGACGCATCTTGTTCAATCGATTGCGCCGGGCGAAGCGGGTGATCCGTTGCTGGGGCTCGGGCCTGAAAGGCTTCGCGCGCTTCTGCCGGCGCTTCAATGGGTGGGTTATCTCTCTACCGTCGGTGTTTACGGCGATCATGATGGTGCCTGGGTCGATGAAGAAACGCCATGCAAGCCAGTCTCGCAAAGGTCCGTTCAGCGTGTTGAGGCGGAAAGTAACTGGCGCGCACTCTCTGAAAAATTCGACCTACCAGTCGCAATTCTTCGACTATCGGGCATTTACGGGCCGGGGCGCAATGCCTTTTGTAATCTTGAAAAGGGAACGGCTCGCCGCCTGATCAAGAAGGATCAGGTCTTCAACCGAATACGGGTTGAAGATATTGGTCGAGCCGCCGTTTTCCTGGGCAAGTTAAATGCAGATGGCGTGTTCAATGTAACAGACGACGAACCTTCTCCGCCGCAGGATGTTGTGGCGTTTGCTGCAAGGCTGATGGGCGTTGAGGTGCCACCGGACATTCCCTTCGATACAGCGGATCTCACGCCTATGGCGCGTTCTTTTTATGGCGAAAACAAACGTGTCTCAAACGCCAAAATGAAGGCGCTTGGCTTTCACTTCGCGTTTCCGAACTATCGTCAGTCACTCGAAATGCTCTTCCAGGAAGGATGGCATTAGGGCAACACTTCGGATTTGCAGTCTCCGCCAGGTTGCCTTGACGGCCCGAAAAGACATGTTTTGGCCATCTTCCTCATCTTAGCCGCCGCTAAATTATGGAAAAGCGGTGGAAATAATGTCGATGATGATCCGAAATGGCGTGACCGCCATGCTTCTATGCAGCGCCCTTGTTTTATCGCAGAACGCACAAGCTGCCAGCGCGTCCAAGTCGCGCTGCGGCGGTGCGTCCTGGTATGCGCTCCATTCCAAAACGGCGTCCGGTGAACGTATGGATCCAGCCAAACTGACGGCCGCGCATAAGAGCCTTCGCTTCGGCACCAAGGTTAAGGTCACCAATATGCGCAATGGCAAGAGCGTCGTGGTGCGCATCAATGACCGCGGTCCTTTTGTTCGAGGCCGGGTGATTGATCTCTCAAAGGCTGCCGCTTCCCGGCTGAGCATGGTCCGCGCAGGCATCGGCAAGGTTTGTTTCGAAGTGCTCGGATGAGACACGTAGGCTCTTGCTCTGTTTAGGCTTCACCGGTACCACAGAACCCGATTTGCATTACAGAGAGACTGAACATGCGTTTGGGCGGGCGGCTTGCCGGAGCCATTGAAATACTGACGGATATTGAAGAGCGGCGCAGGCCGGTCGCGGATGCTTTGAAGGATTGGGGGCTTTCCCATCGTTTTGCAGGGTCGGGAGACCGCGCGGCCATCGGCAATATCGTCTACGATGCTCTGCGAATGAAGCTGTCGCACGCCTGGATGCTGGATGATGATAGTCCGGCGGCTCTTGGATACGCGGTCATGTTTCGCCAATGGGGCCTCTCTCCTGATGCTCTCGCAGGGGAGCTGGAGGGCGACAAGTTTGCGCCTCAGCCGCTGGCAGCGGCTTCGCTTGCCGCCTTTGCCGAGCGGGAAATTGCCGATGCGCCCGCCTATATACAAGGCGATCTGCCGGAATGGCTGGTTCCCTCGTTTGAGAGGAACTTTGGCGCGCAATGGGTCGTCGAAGCCAAGGGGCTGACTTTGCGCCCCAGCCTGGATTTACGCGCCAATACGCTGAAAGCGGATCAGGCAAAGGTGCTCAAGGCGCTGGAAAGATCGCACGCCGAAGCCGCCATGCTGGCGAAGAATGGCATTCGCATACCGCCGGGTGAACGCGGCGCGCGTTTGCCCAATGTGATTGCAGAATTGAGCTTTCAAAAAGGCTGGTTTGAGGTTCAGGACGAGGGCTCGCAAGTTGTCGCCGAAATGGTGGCGGCGCAGGAAGGCGAACAGGTTCTTG
>JBNLGT010000002.1:0-90163 GCA_050306195.1 Ensifer sp. | reverse complement strand
GAAAGAGCCCATGCTGGCCCTGCTCCTTGCCGCCGGTGTCGTTTACCTGTTTCTCGGCGATCTTGGTGAGGCGCTTATCCTGTCGCTCTTCGCGACTTTGTCGATTGCCATAACCTTTTATCAGGAGTTCAAGACCGAACGCGTTCTCGAGACGTTGCGCGATCTGACCAGCCCGCAGGCAACGGTGATCCGCGACGGGATACACCAGACACTCTCAGCCAGCGAGCTGGTATGCGGCGATATTATGGAGATCAGCGAGGGTGAACGCGTTCCCGCCGATGCTCTGGTTCTCGAAAGTCATGACTTGCAAACTGATGAGTCCCTGTTGACCGGCGAATCCGTCCCTGTGAGCAAATTTGCCGTCGGCGCCAGTAGCGAAGCGACAGGCGAACACCTGAACCAGGTTTACTCCGGCACACTGGTTGCCAGAGGCAGCGCAACCTGTGAGATCAGTGCGACCGGAGCGCGCAGCGAAATTGGGAAAGTTGGTCTTTCTCTCGGCGCGATAACAGAGGACCGGCCGCGCCTTGCTGCAGAAATCTACCGCCTTGTACGCATTTTTGCGGTCCTCGGCGGCACTGCAAGCCTTAGCGCGGTAGCCCTGTACGGCATCCTTTATGACGATTGGTTACAAGGTCTTTTGTCAGGCATCGCGCTCGGCATGTCCATGTTGCCAGAAGAATTTCCGGTGGTGCTGACCGTTTTCATGGCCATGGGCGCATGGAGGATATCGAAGGCTCATGTATTGACCCGACGCTCCTCCGCTATCGAAGCCTTGGGGTCGGCGACCGTTCTTTGCACCGACAAAACAGGGACATTGACACAAAATCGCATGTCGCTCGTCTCGTTGGCGCTTGCGGATGGGCAGGTCTTCAAACTTCAGGGCAACACAGAACCGCCGCCACCGGAATTCAGCCACCTTCTTGGGCGGGGAATACTGGCTTGTTCACTCAACCCATTCGACCCGATGGAAATCGCATTCCACGACCATTCCGGTCATGCGTTTCCAGATGGCCATCCGGGAACCAATGGATGGTCGCTGGCTCACGAATACGGTCTGCGCCGGGATCTACTTGCCGTCACGCAGGTTTGGGATCTTCAACATGCTGATGGAACAAGCCTTGCTGTGGCCAAGGGTGCTCCAGAAGCCATTTTACATTTATGCGGCATTACCGGCATACAAGCAGATGACCTCATGCAGCAGGTCAAGGAGATGGCGCGCAGCGGGCAACGCGTGCTCGGCATAGCCGAGGCTGAATATTCAGGAAGAGACTGGCCAGAAAGCCCGCATGGCTTTGACTTCCGCTTCCTGGGATTTGCGGGACTTGCTGATCCATTGCGTGAACAGGTACCGGACTCGATTGCGCAATGTCACACCGCCGGCCTGCGTGTGGTGATGATAACCGGTGATTATCCAGAGACAGCGCAGGCGATCGCGCGTCAGGCCGGGATCAGGGATGGAGACGTCATGACCGGCGCAACGCTGGCCGAACTGGATGACGAGGCGCTTGCAGAAAAAATCAAAACCGTCACTGTCTTTGCTCGCATCATGCCGGAACAGAAATTGCGCATCGTTGAGGCGTTCAAGGCTGACGGCGAAGTTGTGGCCATGACGGGGGATGGCGTGAATGACGCGCCCTCACTCAAAGCCGCCCATATCGGTATCGCCATGGGGCAACGCGGAACGGACGTCGCTCGCGAGGCTTCCTCAATCGTCCTCATGCAGGACGACTTTACCTCCATTGTAGCCGCCATTCGATTGGGTCGGCGGATTTATGACAATATGCGCAAGGCAGCCGTCTTCATTCTTGCCATTCATATTCCCATAGCCGGGCTAGCGCTTCTGCCGCTTGTCTTCGGCCTGCCCTTTATTGTTGGCCCCGTTCATATTGCGCTGCTCGAACTCGCCATCGACCCGACATGTTCGCTGGTTTTTGAAAACGAACGTGAGGAGCGCAATATTATGCGACGCCCGCCGCGCTCACCTCGAGAACAGCTGCTTCCGCCAAAACTCGCGGCATGGGGCATGTCGCAAGGCATTCTGGCGCTTCTGATTGCAGGCCTTGCCTATCTGGTCGGCCACCAGCGCGGGCTGTCGGTTGAACAGGTTCGCGCCCTCACCTTCCTTACGCTAATCACCATTATCCTGGCGATTGTCATGGTGAACCGTTCATTTTCTTCCTCTCTCCGCTCCGAAATTCTTCGTCCCAATGCGGCCCTTGCCGCCGTCGCCGGGCTTGTCGGTTCAACTGTCGCATTATCTCTGTTTTGGACGCCCTTTATGCAGTTGCTGAACTTTGCGTCCCTGAATAAGGAGGAATACATGTTTGTCGCCGGGGCTTTCATCACCAGCTTGGTTACCCTGACACTGATGAAAGCCGCCTGGCTTCGTAAAACCTAGCGGCACAGGAATGGGATAGAGGACCGAAATGAACGAGCCAGTGATGTCGTTGGCAGATATGTTGCCCATTCAAACCAGCCGGTTGAAAATTCGACTTTTGAAGCCTGAAGACGCGCCATCGCTGGCGGTTATGACCAATGACCCTCGCATTACCCGTATCGTTCATTTTCTGCCGGAGGTGTTTACTGACGAAGATGCCCGACGGTTGATTGAGGGCGATGGCACGGGCCGCGACAATTTCCTTGGCGCTTATTTCACAGAGCATGAGAACCCGGTCGCCTTGATCGGGGTACATCTACATCATAACGGCGAAACAGAGATCGGCTATTGGGTCAAAGCCGACCTCCATGGTCAAGGCATCGCAACAGAAGCCGTTTCCGCCGTTATCGCTGCACTCAGCACTACCTTTCCCGGCCGGCTCCTTGTGGCGGAATGCAACCCCGTGAATATCCCGTCCTGGCAGCTTTTGAAAAAGCTTGGATTTCGCGAGACGGGCCTGCCCGGGAACCGTCCCGGGCGCATGCGGCTGGAATTCAACCGGGCTGATGAATCTTCCTTAGGCGTCAGGTAAACCTCTTAAAAATGAGAGCCGCATTGACGCCACCGAAGCCAAACGCATTTGAGAGCACGGCATTGACCATCTTTTCTTTTGCTTTTCCTGGCACCAGATCAAACTGATCTGCATCCGGTTCCGGGTCCTCTATGTTAAGACCGGGCGGAATGACGCCCTCGCGCAGGGCCATGATGGAATAAACCGCCTCGACAGAGCCCGCCGCCCCCAGAAGATGGCCGATGGCCGATTTGGTAGAGGTTACTGCCAGATCCTTTCCGCGATTGGTGAATATGGAGCGAATTGCAGCAATCTCTGCAGCATCGCCGACAGGCGTCGACGTGCTATGGGCATTTACGTAGCCAATGTCATCGGAGGCGATGTTCGCCATTGCCAAGGCGTTGCGGATGGCCACGGCCGCACCCGAACCGTCCGGGCGACCGGAGGTAATGTGATAGGCATCAGCAGAGGTTCCATATCCCGCGAGTACCGCAAGCGGTTTTGCTCCACGCCTGCGGGCATGGCTCAAGCGTTCAACAACAACGCTCGCAGCGCCTTCAGACAGAACAAACCCATCATGACCTCTGTCGAAGGGACGGGAGGCCTTTGCCGGAGTGTCGTTGTAGGCAGTTGACAGAGCACGCGCCGCCGCAAAGCCGCCAATGGAAACCGGATCAACGCAGGCGTCGGAACCACCGCAGACCGCGATATCGGCTTCGCCTGTTTCTATCAACCGCATCCCGTCGCCAATGGCTTGCGCCGACGCCGCACAGGCTGTGACGGGACAACCGAGCGGACCGGTAAAACCGTAGCGAATGGAGATTTGCCCCGCCGCCAGATTGGGCAGGAAAGCCGGAATGATGAAGGGCGAAAGGCGGCGGGGGCCGCGCTCGGCAACTGTCTTGACACCGCCGGTGATCATTGGAAACCCGCCGACGCCAGTTGCGACAATAACGGCGGTGCGTGCGCGTTCCTCCTCACTCTCCGGCCTCCAATCAGCCTGGTCGAGCGCCTCTTCCGTTGCACCGATGGCATATTGGATAAAAAGATCCATTTTCCGGAGATCTTTCGCATCAATGAAATCCAGCGGATCGAAGCCATGAGGGTCCTCCGTTTTTGAAGGAACAAGACCAGCGATCTTGCAAGCGTAGTCCGTTGTATCAAAACGGGTATTGGCAACGATCCCGCTTCTGCCCTGAACAAGGCGCTGCCAGTTGGTTTTCACACCAACCCCAAGTGGAGAAACCACGCCCAAACCGGTCACAACGATCGGATCATCTACACTTCGCATATTTTTCTCCTTTCGTGTATATACACGATATTTGATCAAAAAATCAGCCGCTCGCCATCAACCGCAGCATGGCGAGATATTCGTCCGGATCATAGTCTTTCAGTACGCCGCGCAGCTCCTCGCGGGAGGCAAGCCATATCGGAATCAATTCATCGAGAAGCCGGTCGCCCTCCTTTGTAAGCTGGCAGACCTTTGCATTGCCCTTTTCTGCGGCTCTTTTGGTGACAAGCCCTTTTTTTACCAGCACATCGAGATTGCGCGTGAGCGTTGTTCGGTCCATCGCAATCCGCTCGGAAAGCGCGTTGATCGTCATATCCTTGTGCTTCCGAATCAACGACATGACGGAAAACTGGATAACGGTGACCCCAAGCGGCTTGAGGCGATTATCGTATCGCCGCGTCACGGCGCGCGCTGTCTGGATTGTGTTAAGGATCAGACAGTTGGCAAATTTCATGTAGAGGTCATCATCCGACGCGGTCATGGCCTGAGACTATCGTGCATATGCACGATGTCAAGTTCATGTTTCATACCGCTTGTTGCAGGGCAGCCGGTTACTTCTTCCGGTTCATAAAGGCTTGAAAAGCCTGCATGGCTTCGGCTGACTTCAGCTGATTGGCAAAGTGATGTAATTCGTC
Source organism: Ensifer sp. (assembly GCA_050306195.1). Lineage (GTDB taxonomy): Bacteria > Pseudomonadota > Alphaproteobacteria > Rhizobiales > Rhizobiaceae > Ensifer_A. The sequence goes on along the minus strand of JBNLGT010000002.1, from coordinate 85,286 downwards.
ATGCATGCGTGAATGCACATCATCGAGCGGACGCTTCAGAAGCTTGCGCGCGATTGACAGGGCCTGCGGCGGCTTGGCTGCAAGGTCTGACGCGGCCTTGAGGGTTGTGCTTTCCAGCTCATATTCGGGCACCACCTTCCAGATCAGGCCCGCTTCGCGCGCTTCATCTGCAGAGAAGCCGAGCCCGGCGGCAAACATGGCGAAAGCCCGTTGATGCCCCATAGCGGACGGCCCGAGAAGCGAAGACGCCGCTTCCGGCACGAGTGCAAGATCAGTAAACGGCGTTCGGAACTCTGAACGCGAGGTTGCAAAGGTGAGATCACAATGAAGGTTCATTGTTGTCCCAATTCCGATTGCCAAACCGTCAACGCCGGAAAGAAGCGGCTTTTCAAAACGGGCCAGCTCGAAGATAAAGCGGTTCACGCCTTTGGCCTCCGAAGGGTTCATGGCAATGGCCATGAAATCGCTCAAATCATTGCCGCTTGAGAAACTACCCGGAACGCCGAAAATAACGGCGGCGCGAATATTGCTGTCCCGATCGGCCTCCACCAGCGCATCGGCCATCGCGTCGTACATGGCGCGGGTAATCGCGTTTTTCTTTTCAGGACGGTTCATACGGATGACACGAACGCCCGGGTGATCCTCCGGGTTTTCGATGACGATGTATTCTTCGGACATGATTGCCTCCCAATCCTGAATTACGCCAAAACCGCGCGGGCGGCAGCGAGTGCATCGGCGCCGCCTGTTACGCTATCCTTCAGAGCCGCCGTTTCGGAAATCAGATTTTCGGCCGCAAAACGGCAAAGCGCTATACGCTTTTCCTGCTGACCATCGTCAACCTCGGCAAGCCCTCCCTTGGCAAGATAGGCGCCGGAAAGCGTCAGCCCGAACATCCGCTGCAGGGCGGTGGAGCCAGCCAGCGCCTCAACCATCTTTCCGCCTGCAAGTGCAGTCAGCGTCCACTCCACAGCCTCTTCCAGATCGGCAATGGAGGTTTCGAGTTTTTCGGCTGTCTTGCCAAAACCTGGCTTGTTGGAAGCGCGAACCTGTGAGGCAATTCCTCGCAGCTCCACCAGCATTCCGCGCACATGATCACCTCCAGATTGCTGTAACTTGCGACCAACGAGGTCGGCAGCCTGAACACCGTTTGTGCCCTCGTAAATCGGGGTGATGCGAGCATCGCGATAATAGCGGGCCGCACCGGTTTCCTCAATGAAACCCATGCCGCCGTGAACCTGAATGCCGGTAGAGGCAACCTCAACACCGGTATCTGTCGGGAAGGCTTTGGCGATTGGCGTCAGCAAATTGGCGCGTTCCTGCCAGAACTTCTTGTCCTCTCCCTCAGTCATGTTGGCCATATCGATGGCAAAAGCGCAGGCGTAGGTAATGGCGCGGGAACCCTGCACCTGCGCCTTCATTGTGAGAAGCATGCGTGCAACATCGGGATGTTCAATAATCGGGCTCATGCCCTCTCCTGTCCAACCAGGCGCACGGCCTTGCAATCGATCCTTGGCATAGGCGATTGCCTGTTGGGTGGCGGCATCAGCAATTCCAACGCCCTGAAGGCCGACAGCAAGCCGCTCATTGTTCATCATCGTGAACATGGCCGCCAACCCCTTGTTTTCCTCGCCTACAAGCCAACCGATTGCGCCCGGTTCATCGCCATACCGCCCATCACCGTAGATCATGGTGCAGGTGGGAGAGCCGTGAATGCCTAACTTCTCTTCCAGTGAGTGGCAGAAAAGATCATTGCGCGGACCAAGCGAGCCATCCTCATTGACGAGGAATTTAGGCACGAGGAAAAGCGAGATGCCCCGGGATCCGGGTGGCGAATCTGGCAGCTTCGCCAGCACCAGATGCACGATATTGTCGGTAAAGTCATGCTCGCCATAGGTGATGAAAATCTTCTGACCGAAAATGCGATAGGTCCCGTCGGCGCGGCGCTCGGCACGCGATTTCATAACACCGAGATCTGTTCCTGCGCCCGGCTCGGTCAGGTTCATCGCCCCCATCCACTCACCGGATATCATCTTGGGCAGATATTTTTCCTTCAATTCGTCAGATGCGTGGGCATTGATGGCTTCAATGGCGCCAATGGTCAGGCCCGGCCCCAGTTGGAAGGCGAGCGAACATCCGCTCCACATTTCAAGCGTCGCTACATAAAGCGACTGGGGCAACTCCTGGCCACCATATTCGGCCGGGCAAGCAAGCGCGTTCCAGCCGCCTTCGGCCCAGCGTTTGTAGAGACCAGCCCAGCCATCCGGTGTTTTGACATTGCCATCGATCAATCGCGCACCCTGCTTGTCACCAATTTCGGCAAGCGGGGCAATTTCTTCCGAGGCAAAACGCCCGGCCTCGATGACAATCGCATCAAGCAAATCTTCTGTGAGATCGCCCAAAAGGCCCTTGTCCATGGCCTCCTTGAGGCCAGCTACATACTTCAAAGTGAAGGTAATATCTTCGACTGGCGCCTGATACACGGTGCGTTCCCCTCCAAATCACAACTCTCATATAGAGTTATCGTGGTGGCGGCTTGCGTATGCAGCCGCTTTTGCCTCCTGAGAGCTAATTGATTTTTACGTAAACGTCAACAATGCCTACCGTTAGAAATATGACTACCTTCCCACCAGGAAAATGCTTCTCCACCCTTGCGCTATCCCGTCTTTGGCAAGCCCCAGGCAACGGAGCAAACCTAGTATTTGCGCCGACTCCTGCTGATATCAGCAGCAATTTATTAACCATACAATCGTAGATTCAGGTGGGGAAACAACACGCGTGCTTCAGATGCAGAAGTTCAAATACTACGCGAAGCAGACAACCGGAACGGCTGTCGTTGCATCGAAGGCTGTTCATACGAACTTCCTGCGCACCGGACGCATTACCCGCCCCCAGGAAGACTGGGTTGAAACCGAAAAACGTTACCTCACCTATGAAGAAGTCGCGGAGCGCACAGGACGACGGCTGAAAAACGCCGGCGAGAAAACGCATGATCGGCTGAATAATTTCCACTACGCGATCAAATTTCCGAAGCTGATCTTCCACAAGACACTGCCAGCAGCGCCTCATCTGGGCTATGTTCATGTCACGGCGTCCAAAACCAGCTTTGCTGAATATGAAAATGTGAATTGGGGATTTTATATCGCAAACTTCACGGCGGAAATTACGGCGGAAGACGACTTCTTCAGACATATCGATCCGCGATATTCGCGAATGTACTTTGCCGTAGCCATGAAGATCACTGAAGACGGCGAAACCAAGCAGATGACGGTAGACCGGGACGTTCGCGGCAATGGACTTCTTTTCAGGACCGGCGACCCGAGCTCTGCCATGAAGAATGTGCTCCTCCTTGGCGCAAAGACCGAAGAGCTGCGAAAGATCGTGCGCAGGCTTGGCTAGCCTCAGGAACGGTCGCCCCTTCTGTTCATCCAGGATTGCTTGCCGCGCCAATCATCTGAGCGGCGCGGCTATATTGTTAGGCGACACGTGCCCTGCCTGAATCATCAAGATATGCTTTCAGTCCTCGGCGTTCGGGGCCTGTGTAACTCTGATCCGGTTCCTCGCTGCGGGTGCGGAATTGCGCCAGTTTCTCTTTCAGGTGGGTGACCTGACGCGTTAATCCATGAATGTCCTGCGCGTTCTGTATTACAAGGTCAGCATTTTCCTGGGTAATCTGTTCGATTTGATTGATCGTATTGGTTACATCCCCCAGCTGCTGTGATTGCGCATTTGTGTTTGACGCTATGCCTTCGACGATATCACTTGTCGCCGAAATACGTTCGATAATTGACCCTAGAACCTGGCCTGTTTCTTCGACAAGAGATACGCCAGAGCTGACATGGCTGGAACTCGTGGAAATCAGTTCCTTGATTTCACGCGCGGCTCCTGCACAACGCTGGGCCAGTTCACGCACTTCCTGCGCCACAACTGCAAACCCTTTGCCCGCTTCACCAGCGCGCGCGGCCTCCACGCCGGCGTTGAGCGCCAGAAGATTGGTCTGGAAGGCTATATCGTCGATCACTCCGATAATCTGGCCAATCTGCTCCGACGAACTGTCGATCTCTGCCATGGCGGATATGGCGCTTTTGACAACGGTTTCCGACTTTACCGCCTCATCACGAGTCTGCTGGGCAACCGACATTGCTTCCTTTGCCTGACCCGCCGTGAGACGAAGGTTTTCGGAAAGCGAGGTCAGTGTTTCCGAGCTTGCCTCTATGGACTGTTTCTGCGCACGTGTTCTGGTGGCCAGATCATCTGAGGCTCTGGCGAGATTGGCGGCGCCATTGGTAATCTCGCCAGATGTATTGCGAATATCCAGCATGGTCTGACGCATTATTTCAACAGCACGATTATAATTCTCGACAAGTTCCTTGAAACCCAACGGAACCTCATCCGACATTTTGTTTTCAAAGTCGCCTTGCGAGAGCTTTTCGAAGGCTGCGGCTACAGCGTCGAGCAGTTCCGCCTGCTCCTGAACTACTTTTGCACGTGCTTCGGCCTGTGCTTCCTCCTCTTCAACGGCATAACGGCGGGCCTGCTCTGCCTCTTTCTCCAGCGCTTCCTTTTCGATTGCGGCGTCCTGGAAATGCTTGACGGCGCGGGCCATTTCACCCAGCTCATTGCGACGATTTATACCGTCGATCCTGCCGTCCAGAGCGCCGTCGGCAAGTTCCTGCATGCTGCTGCGCAGTTTATCCAATGACGACAATACGTAACGGCTACTACCCAAGATAAGTAAAAACAGGAGTGCGCCGCCTGTGATGCCGACTCCCAGCTGTACCCTCATATTGGTTGTGATCCGCGCGTTCATCTGTGCGAATTCTTCGTCGTTAATCCGGTGGAGATCTTCCTCAAATTCTATCAATGTTTCGCGGATGCGGCCATTGGCTTCATCGAGCCCGTTTTCAAAAGCGCCTATATTCTGCTCTGATGAACCTTCGACAATCATATTCCTCAGATCAATTGTTGTGAGCTTATATGCTGTCTCGACATCCTCACGAAGCTGGTCCAATTGCCTCTGCTTTCCCTGCCTTGTGGCAAAGTCTGAAAGAGAGACAATGCCAGCCAGAAGAGAATCCCGTGCCGCAGTCATGTCGGCCAACCGCCCCGGGGCGATATCGCCATCTCCTCTATCGATGATTGCATCCATCGCCGCCAGATCCAACGACTGGTCAGCAAATTTCATGACTCGGACCGTATCAAGCTCATTGGCAAGCAAAGTCAGTTGCTTTGTTTCCCGATGAACTTGCTGACTGGCCAGATAACCTGCCGCGACCAACGCGATCAGAATAAGACTGCTGACCACAATCAGAATTCGAAATCGCGTCGATAATTTCAGATCAATCAACCCATCAAGCGATGCCATAGCAACGTCCTTTCCATAGACTGAGGCAAGCACACGATAGACATGCATCATTGCCAAACACAACCTATGGGAAAGTTCGACGCTTATCGTTAAAACTTAGTTATGCGCGAAATGTAATTTTAGCGATCTGTCCACGCGAACGCCGTTATTGGAAATGCGTTGAAATGATACGCCATCTGACGATAAGAAGCGTTGAGAAGGACACTGAATGGCCAAAATATTAGATGCAGTTGAGGATTGGGCGGCGGCGCGCGATGCCGCTCTACAGGAACTGGGGCAAGCGCAACCCGTGGCAGTACCAACGGAGACCGTTTATGGCCTTGCTGCGGACGCAACTTGCGCGCAGGCGATTACACGCATCTATGAAATCAAGGGAAGACCACGTTTCAACCCGCTCATATGTCACATGGCCGACCTGGCAATGGCAAAGGACTACGCCGAATTCTCTCCGCTTGCATTGACGCTGGCTGAGGCGTTCTGGCCCGGACCGCTAACGCTCGTCCTCCCCCTTCTACCGACCGGTGGCGTTCATGAACTTGCAACAGCGGGGCTTTCCACTGTTGGCATCCGCGTGCCGCACGGTGTTGCAGGAGCGCTGATCGGCGAATTCGGCAAGCCGCTGGCCGCGCCGTCGGCCAACACATCGGGGAAAATCAGTCCTACGACGGCGCAACATGTGGCGGACGACATTGGCGATAAAATCGGGGTTATTCTCGATGCGGGCCCTTGTACGGTCGGCGTGGAATCCACGATCATCAAAGTGGATGGTGACAGGCTCGTTCTACTTCGGCCCGGCGGAATTGCCGTTGAGGATATTGAAGCAGCCGTCAACCAACCCGTTGAACGCGGGGCCGATCACGCGGCGGCGATTGAAGCGCCAGGAATGCTGGCCTCCCATTATGCGCCGGGCGCCACCATGCGCCTTGACGCCGACCGGATCGAAGACGGCGAAACCCTGATCAATTTTGGCGGACAGCACGTTCAAAACGTCGACGCAGCAACAGCCTGTTTTGATCTCAGCCCTACCGGGGACCTCCGCGAAGCAGCGGCAAATCTGTTCTCGATGATGAAACAGGCAGATGCCAGCGGCGCGCCAACCATTGCCGTAGCACCCATTCCCAGAACCGGACTAGGTGAGGCCATTAATGACCGGTTGGTGCGGGCCGCAGCTCCAAGACCACAGTTGGAAACCGCATGAATAAGAAACCGGATGACGACCTGATCAACCGTTTTGCGGCAATTACCGGCAGCGCATTCGCCCTTCGGGCTGAATTCGATATCGCGCCCTATCTTGTTGAACGACGCGGGCTGTATCACGGCAAGTCATCTCTGGTTTTAAAACCTGGATCCGCTCAGGAAGTTTCCGAAATTCTCCAGCTTGCAAGCAAGACAGGAACGCCGGTTGTTCCCGTCAGCGGCGGGACCGGCCTCGTCGGTGGCCAAGTTCCAAGTGGGAATGGCTCCGACATTGTCGTATCGCTGGAACGTATGAATAGGATCCGCGACATCGATCCTGTGGCCAATGTTGTTTCGGTTGATGGCGGGTGCATCTTACAGGACGTGCAGATGGCCGCAGAAGGCGTGGACCGGCTGTTTCCACTTTCGCTTGGCGCGGAAGGCTCCTGCCGGATTGCCGGGAACCTCTCAACAAATGCCGGCGGGACTGGAGTTCTGGCCTATGGCAATATGCGCCAACTTTGCCTTGGACTGGAAGTGGTTCTGCCGACCGGTGAAATCTGGGATGGTATGCGGCGTCTGAAGAAAGACAATACCGGCTATGATCTGCGCGACCTGTTTATCGGGGCGGAAGGTACGCTCGGCATCATAACCGGGGCGGTTCTCAAACTTTTTCCCCGTCCCCTTGGTCATCAGGTTGGCTTTGCAGGACTTTCCTCAACACAGGATGCATTGCGGCTTTTCGAACTCGCTTCTAGGATCTGCGGGACTGCGCTAACGGGCTTTGAGCTCATGGCGCGCGTCGGCATGGAATTCACGCTCAAAAACACGCCCGGAGCCAGAGACCCTTTAGCCAAGGCACATGCGTGGTACGTGCTGATTGATATCTCCTCATCCGATTCAGCAGAGACGGCAGAACGCATGATGCAATCGGTGCTGGAAAAGGCATTTGAGCAGGGCATCATTGAGGATGGCACAATTGCATCTTCAGAGACGCAAGCCAAAGCTATCTGGCATATGCGGGAAGCCATGTCAGATGCGCAAAAGCCGGAGGGCGGGTCGATCAAGCACGATGTTTCCGTGCCTGTCTCCTCAATTCCCGCATTTCTGGCAGAGGCGGACCAAGCCGTTCTGGACATGGTGCCGGGCGCGCGCATCTGTGCATTCGGCCATATGGGCGACGGCAATATTCATTACAACGTTTCGCAGCCAGTGGGGGCAGACACCAAAGCTTATCTGGACCGCTGGCATGAGATGAATGCGCGCGTTCATGCTATCGTATTGTCCTACGGTGGATCGATTTCCGCTGAGCACGGTATCGGCCAACTAAAACGTGATGAGCTTGCGGCGATACGCAGTGATATCGAAATGGAACTGATGCGACGGGTCAAACGCTCTTTCGACCCCGCTAATATCATGAACCCCGGCAAAGTTCTCCTGCCATGACAGCAGTCGAATTCAAATTGCGGCTTACATTTCCTGAAAACAGACCCCTTGGCCCCGGCAAGGCCGAACTCATGCGGCTCATAGAAGAACACGGCTCGATCAGTGCGGCGGGCAACGCCATGGGCATGTCCTATCGTCGCGCATGGATGCTGGTCGATGAATTGAACGTTATGTTCAAACAGGACGTTGTTATAAAAAAGGCGGGCGGGAAACACGGTGGAGGAGCCGAACTGACCGAATTTGGCGCAGCACTTCTTCGTCGTTACATCGAAATGGAAGCAAAAATCCGGGCGAAAATTGCTGACGATCTTGAATGGCTGAATTCCCAGGCAAACGTCCCACCGACCGAATGATCAGACGTGGCGAAGGAAAAGGCCCTGTCGCCCGATGGCCACTGCCTTGAAAAGAAGACAGACCTCTTCCCCCGGATTAAGCGCCATGGATTGTACTGAGCGGCGAGTGATGCGGGCAAGAATGCGTTCGCCTGCGCAGTTGACCACAACTTCGGTTTCACTGCCTTCCCCGCGCACGGTCTCAACAATACCGAAGAGCCGATTAAGCGCTGATATGTTCTGAGGCATATCGCGCGCCAGCGTTATTTCCGTTGCGGGAATATGAACACGCACAACGTCACCGACAGCGGCATCGGCAAGACGAAGGTAGAGCGGACCTGCCGCAGATACGGCCCGCATCAAGCCCTCGTCAACCAAGCGCTCCTCCACCCGCGCCTGTATGAAGCTGCCGGCAGGAATTGATGACGGCAACGCAGACTGGCTGCGCAATACCTCCGATGGATCTCCTGACGCAACGACACGCCCCGCTTCCATAGCGATGACTCCGGTCGCCAGGCGCGCGACCTCTTCCATCAGATGGCTGACATAGAGAATGGGAATACCGGTTTCGTCACGGATATATTCCAAATAGGGCATAATTTCCGCCTTTCGGGCGGCGTCGAGCGCAGAAAGCGGCTCATCCATGATCAGGAGATCAGGGCCAGAGAAAAGCGCCCTTCCAATCGCCACCCGGCTTTTTTCTCCACCGGAGAGCTTTGCCGGACGTCGCTCCAACAGGTGGCCGATGCCAAGCAACTCTGTCAGCCGTTGGTTTTCCTTCTGATTGCCCCGCCCCCGCCCGAAGCGCTTGGCGTAGTTCAGGTTTTGCAAAACCGTCATATGCGGGAAGAGCCGCCCTTCCTGAAAGACATAGCCGATGTGGCGTTCATGTGGCGGGACAAAAAGGTTCCTTTCGCTATCGAACCAAATGTTGTCAGAAAAGGAAATTCTTCCCTGCAATGGACGCACCAGCCCGGCGATGATGTTGACGAGTGTCGTCTTGCCCGAACCGGAGGGACCAATGAGAGCTGTCAGACCACCTCCAACGGCGACCGCCGCGTTGAGCTCAAAAGAGCCCTGCCAATGTCTGATATCGGCTTCAAGCATGTTCCGCCCCTATCCGCTTTGCCATTCGGCGGGCTAGAAACTCCGAGGCAATCAACGCGGCAAAGGAAATGATGACTGCAAGTATTGTCAGCCGCAATGCGCCACCATCCCCTCCTGGCACCTGGGTGTAAGCATAGATTGATGAAGCCAGAGTTTTTGTTTCGCCCGGAATTGCGGAAACGAAAGTGATCGTAGCTCCGAACTCACCAATAGCCTTGGCAAAGGCAAGAATTGCACCGGTGATGATACCTGGCATGGCCAGGGGAAGCGTGACTGTTAAGAAAATGTCGCGCCGCGTCGCCCCTAGTGTTGCGGCTGCAGCCTCAAGCCGCTGGTCAACCGCCTCCATGGAGAGCCGGATCGCCCGAACCATTAGCGGAAATCCCATAATCGCGGCGGCAAGCGCAGCGCCGGTCCAACGGAACGAAAATACGAGCCCGAAGGTGTTTTCAAGAAAGGCGCCCAAAAACCCTTTTCGGCCGAAAGCGATCAGCAGCAGATAGCCGGTGACCACCGGCGGCAGAATAAGCGGCAGATGAATAACTGCGTTCAGCAGGCTTTTGCCCGGAAATTCCTTTCGCGCCAGAACCCATGACACGACGATGCCCACCGGCAAGCTGAAAATGACAGCGACCAACGCAACTTTCAGACTTATCGCAAACGCCATCCAGTCTTCTGGCTGAAATTCCATCACCGTGTTCAATTTGAAACCTTCGGAGGTGGTGGACCAAATCCTGCATCTCGAAACCGGCTTTGCGCTTTGCTACCCTGCAGATAATTCAGGAAAGCGCGTGCTTCCTGGTTCCCAGAACCCGCCACCAAAGCGGACGGATAGATGATCGGCGGATGACTGCTTTCTGGAAATGTGCCAAGGACCGCGACACCGGGATCAGCCCTTGCGTCGGTGGCATAAACGATACCGAGCGGAGCCTCACCCCGCGAAACCAGCGCCAATGCGGCGCGCACATTTTCTGCTTCCGCGAGATGACCCTTTACGCCGTCCCATAAGCTCAAACTCTTAAGCGCGGCCTTCGCATAACGGCCAGCTGGGACGCTTTCCGTTGCGCCAATAGCGAGCCGTCCGCCATTGAGCCTGTCTCCAAGAGGAAATCCCTGATCAATTTTCAGCTGTGCGTTATCACTGCCCGGCCCGATGAGCACCAGCGCATTGCTGGCGATGTCGGCTTTTGTTTCCGAGCGGATTTCACCCGCCTGCTCCAGATAATTCATCCAAATCATATCAGCTGAGATGAAGATATCGGCAGGCGCGCCCTGCTCAATCTGCCGCGCTACCGCCGATGACGAGGCTACAGTCAAGAGAACCCCATTGCCCGTCTCGCTCTCCCAATCGGCAGATATCGCCTCAAGCACGTTTTTGAGGCTGGCCGCAGCAAAAACACGCACCTCGGCACCCCACGCAGGTAGAGACACAAGAACAACAATTGCGCCTGTTACCAGACTTTTCACAAGACGACGCAATAGAGCCACCCATCTAACGTTATATACGAATAGATATAACGCTTTATAAGAACTGACAAGCTTTGCAAGGAGCCTTGAACAATCAGGATAGTTTCAGCTGGCTGAGTGTATAAAGCGTATTGGCGCTAATGCCGCCGCCACGTGAAAACAGCGATACGGTGTTCGTCTCAGAATTCTGAAGGTCATAAAGCGCGGTGAAGCGTTGAATGAAGTTCTGCAGCTTATCCTGATCCGCCAGATCCGAGAGGGTGAGGTGCTTTTCGACCATTTTGGCCTGGATATCGATGTCCTGGGCGGAAAACTCGTCGGGTAGGCTAAATGCGGTCTTGAACACTTGCAGCAAGGCGGGATCGCCCAGAATATCAAAAGCGCTGTCAATCTTGGGCGCCTGACGCTCGAAATAAAGCGCGAGACGAACACCTGTATTGTCCAGCCCAGCCTCTTCTTCCAGAGACTGGTGATAGTAATTCATGATGGTCGAGTAAATCGAACCCCGGCCCTGAACATTTGATTTGTCCATATTCGCCAGATTGCCATTCTGATCAAAATTGAAAGCGGAAACAATCTCGACAAAGCGCGTATCGGAGTAAGTATTCACAAAGCTGTCAGGATCCTCCAAATCGGAAGTGAACAGCTTCTTCAGCGTCTCCTTGGATATATCCTTGGGGTCAATATCCTTGGCTTCCAGAACAAAATTCACCAGACGACTATTGGAGAGAAAATCGTCGAGTGAATTAACACCCTCGATGGCGGTGGAGTAGTACTCCGCTTCCGCCTTTGCGTCATCTCTGGCGGTGCTTCCTTCTTCAGCAAAACGGGACTTCAAAAAAACATAGTCGCGCGAAATCTTCAGGATCTCAGATTCCGACTGCGCGATGAAGGGCGCACGTTTCTCGCCGTTCTCATCGAAGTTAAAAGCCTTGGTCAACTGTACGAAGCGATCGTCATTCATACGATTGACGAAACTCAGCGGATCATTGAGGTCGCTGGTTAAAACCCGTCTCACCTCACGCTCGCTGGTTTCATCCGGATCGATACCGACCGATTTTAGCGCGAGATCGTAGAGTTTGGGAAAGGTGAAAAGCTCATCAACCGAATCCACGAAGTCCATATTGGTGTGGTAATATTCGTAAAGGTCGGTCTGGGCCTCATCCTGCTTGTCGTTGTATCGACCGGAATAGTAATCGGTGAGTGTTTCAAGATTGGCGTCCGACATCGCTGCTGTGGAGTTCACATTGCCGGACGTGTCGAAATTGAACATATCGGCAATTTCCACCCAGGCATCACCACCAAAGGTCTTTGCATAATTCCCGCTGACCGATGTGTCTGACGTAACAATATTCTCGAACTGGGACTTCAACATGTTTTCGTTGAGCCCGAGCGCGACCTTTACCAGACCGAAAAGCTTGGTATTGCCGGTGATGTCAGACACGTTGGTCACCGTCGCCATCTGATCGCGGATATAATCCATATTGATCAGCGCGCCAGCTTGGGTGATGTAGGACGGTACATTGAGAATGTAGTTGTCCGTCATTGTCTTGGTTTGGCTGGTGTCCTGGGCGGAGACACCGACGTCAAGCGTTCCGCTTGTATTGAAATTAAACGAATTGGCAAGCGCCAGGTAGGTTTCCTTGTAGGTCGTCAGCTGATTTACAAAGGAATTGGGATCGCTTGTATCGCTTGTCAGAACATCCTTGATAAAGGAGCGGGAGGCATAAGTCGGGTCGATATCCAGAGACTTCAAAGCAAAAGTATAAAGACGATCATTTGACAGAAGATCATCGACACTTGTCACCGAGCCAATCATCGCCTTGAAATAGCCTGCCTCGGTATTTGCATTATCTTCTTCGTTGGCAAGCCACTGATCATAGCCCTTAATAGCAGCATCTTCCTGAGACGACGTCTGCGCGGCCAAAGTCGAAGAACTGAACTTGAAGGCGGTTGCGAAGTTTCGGTACTTGTCATCCGATAGACGCATCGCAAAGCTGGAAGAATCTGTCAGATCGCTTTCCAGAACCTTTTTCATAAAGGCCTTGGCGTAGATCATGTCTTCCAGCCCAAAAGATTTCATGGCGTAGGAATAGAGGCGATAGTCGCCCAGAAACTCATCTACGGTCGAAACCTTGGAAATATTCTCTTTAAAATACGCAGTCTCGCGCTCAATCTCAGACTGAGATTGAATGCGTTGAATGCTTCTTCGCATATCCCTGTTGACGAGATCCAAGCTCGCAAAGGTCGAAACCATGGGGACAGAACCCTGACATAATACGTATTTTCCTAATTCATATTAGCTTGAAACCCTTGCACAAAACTTAACAAATCCTTTCGAATAGATTCCATGCGCTGATGCAGGCCGACTACCAGCCGGTCTTCACCTTTCCTAAACCTTGCCCGATTCGACTTTGCTAACCATCAGGAAAGGCAAAGTTTTCTTAACCTCGATTCTTAAGCAGAGCGGAATGGATGTGCCCTAACCTTCAACTCACAAGAGGGCAAAAGCCCCGGGAAGAACAAGAAGGCCAAAGGCCTCAAGGTAAAACAAGGGCATACTTAGATGCAGAATGCTAATTTCAAGCCCGTATGGGCGGATGGTTCAACATTTCGGCTGGACCCACTTCGGTTTCCGCATGAGGCCAGCTATGCGGTGGCAAATGAAAACGGGACGGTGAGCTACACACTGAATGAACGTGGGGCCGTTTTGAAAAAGGTTCTGCCTTCAAGCGGGTTGCCGATCTCCCTGGCCCTACCAGCGTGTGTATTTAAAGGCGTGGCGGCTCGGGCCATTGATCATGGCAATGGTGACGTGACCGTGACGCTCGAACTTCACCATGACGATCCTGACCTATGCATCCCGCTTCTTGTGGCGCACGATCTTTGTGATATCGCCGCTGACTGGCGTTCATGGGCTGATGCTTACCGGATACCGATGATGATGGTCGAGGCCGATGGCGTAGCACGCCCGCTTGAGGATCATCTGAGCAACGTGAGCAAGCGCCAGTCCAAGCCACGGAGACGCCATTCCTATTTCGCCAACCGCAGGCCGCGTTTCCTTGTTCGCCGCCCGACAGGCGACCTTGGCGTGAACATGAAAATCGAGGGACGCGAAATTATTGCTCGGACATAGTTTGACCGGACTTGTAATTTAGCGTCGTCCTTACAACATAACAAAAAGAAAAAGATCTCCAGTCCAACTACCCGACTGCTTCCCTGGCGGTCGGGTTTTTGTATCCGTCATGCAAAGGGCAGCGCCAACGCAAGCCCCAGGAAGATAATTGCTCCGACAACGCCGTTGAACTTGAACAGGCGCAAACATTGATCACCATCGTCGATATCAAGCACTTTAATTTGATAAATGAAGGCAATAGCAGCAGCCAGAAGGCCGAAATAAGCCAGCAGGCCAACATCTGCGAGAGAAAATGACACGACGAGCAGCACAAGCGTAAGCCCGAAGAGGGCAAACAGCCATTTTTTCGTATTCTCGGCAAAGAGACGCGCCGTCGAACGCACCCCAACCAGAGCATCATCTTCCTTGTCCTGATGGGCATAGATCGTATCGTAACCGATGGTCCATGCGATTGCTGCTCCATAAAGAATAACAGGCGTCAGCGCCAGTGAGCCAAATGCGGCCGTCCACCCCATCAACGCACCCCACGAAAAGGCAAGACCGAGGAAGAACTGCGGCCAATCGGTAAAACGCTTGGCAAAAGGATAAATAGCCACGGTCGCCAGCGACGCTATTCCAAGCAAAATGGAAAAATTGTTGAACTGGAGCAAAACCACCAGCCCGACAAGTGCTTGCGCCACTAGAAACATCTTCGCCTGGGCACGCGTCACCCGTCCGGCAGGAAGCGGCCTTGACCGGGTGCGGGCAACCTGCATGTCGATATCCTGATCGACGATATCATTATAGGTACAGCCTGCTCCACGCATGGCCACCGCCCCCAGAAAAAAGAGAAACAAGTGCCAGATAGACAGACCCAGGTTCAGTTCTCCCCGGCTTGCCGAAACATTGGCAGCCAGACCAACCGACCAGAAGCAAGGCAGCATCAGCAATTGCCAGCCGATCGGCCTGTCCCAGCGAGCAAGCTGGGCGTAAGGCCAGATGGCGCGTGGCAAATAACGGTAGACCCAGTTGTCGGATGGGGCGTCGGAAACGCGAGCTATATCTTCTGTCATAACGGATTGTCTTGCAGGCCACCGCATGAAGGTCAAGCGGTTTTGGCGTGGATGCCGCCCCTTCGGTCTTGACCTTGGCGGGTCCGTGACCTAGGCGAATGACAATAGTTCCGGAGACAATACGCAATGAATGTCCTGTTGATCGGTTCCGGTGGGCGCGAACACGCGCTGGCCTGGAAAATCGCCCAGTCCCCACTCCTGACCACGCTCTACATCGCGCCAGGCAATGCAGGCATGGCCGAATGTGGCACACTGGTCAACGTGGATGCGGCAGATCATGCCGCCGTCATTTCCTTTTGCCGGGAAAAAGCGATTGAGTTTGTGATTGTCGGGCCGGAAGCCCCGCTGGTGGCGGGCATAGCCGATGCCCTGCACGCGGCCGGGATCCGGGTCTTCGGCCCCTCGGCCGCAGCCGCGCAGCTCGAAGGTTCCAAGGGATTTACCAAAGACCTTTGCGCCAAATACAATATCCCGACGGGAGCATATCAACGCTTCAACAATGCGCCAAAGGCAAAGGCCTATATCCGCCAGCAGGGCGCGCCTATCGTTATCAAGGCCGACGGACTTGCCGCAGGCAAAGGCGTCACTGTAGCCATGACGCTTGAAGAGGCGCTCAATGCCGTTGACGACTGCTTTGAAGGCGCATTTGGCGACGCGGGAGCCGAGGTGGTGGTTGAAGCCTATCTCGATGGGGAGGAGGCTTCATTCTTCTGCATTTCAGACGGCAAGAACCTTCTGCCGCTGGCATCGGCGCAGGACCACAAATGTGTTGGCGACGGCGATACCGGCCCGAACACAGGCGGCATGGGCGCTTACTCCCCAGCTCCTGTTATGACTGACGAGATGGTCGCCCGCACCATGAAGGAGATCATCGAACCCACCGTTGCAGGCATGGCGGCCGACGGGCATCCGTTTTCCGGCGTCTTTTTCGCCGGTCTGATGATCACCGCCAAGGGGCCTGAACTGATTGAATATAATGTCCGGTTCGGTGATCCTGAATGCCAGGTGCTGATGATGCGCCTCGACAGCGATCTTCTTGAAATTCTGCTGGCTGCGGCGGACGGCAAGCTCGATCAAATAAGCGCGGAATGGCGCGACGAAGCAGCGCTTACGGTCGTTATGGCGTCAAAAGGCTATCCGGGTTCTTATGAGAAAAACACCGCGATTGAATCGCTGCCGGAACCAAGCGCCGATGCCAAGATATTCCATGCTGGCACAGCTATAAAAGATGGGCAGCTGGTGGCAACCGGCGGTCGCGTTTTGAATGTAACGGCAACGGGCAGAACCGTCACCGATGCAAAGACGCGCGCCTATGAGCAGGTCGACGCAATTCGATGGGAAAACGGGTTTTGCCGTCGCGATATTGGCTGGCGCGCCGTGGAACGCGAACAAAGCTAGAGCACGTCCCGTTAATGCGATTTTAACCATCTCTGCTGACGGGTTGGAAACAATAGAACGTTATTGTTGCGCCGATTGAATGCGGGAGAATCCTCATGCGCGGCGTGTTTCTTGGCTCTGTTATGGCTCTGGCGGCCCTGCCTGCAATGGCAGGTTCCATTGAAGAACTGACAGCTGGAAAAAGCACCAATAACAGTATCATTACGATCGACTGCCCGGCCTGCATTGACGAAGCCAAGGTCGAAGCGAACGACTATATCGTTCCCGAACTGGCGGTTGGCACACAAAAAGTAGAAATCCGGGATACTGAAGACGGTAAGGAGTTGATCCGCATTGAGGCATGGCAGGGAGGTTCTCCTGTTCGCAATGTGTCTCTGACGCAGGCTGCGCTCTTTGAGCAGGCTGCGGAGTTTGCCACGAAAGAGCAGGAAATGCGGCAGGCAGAGCTTGACGCCAAACAGTCGGACCAGGACCTCGCCCCCGGTGATCCGGGCGTTGACCTTGACGCCACGACAGCGGCGCTGAAGCCCGGAGACACCATTGCGGCGGCGACGGCTGAAGGTCCTGCTTCTGAAAAGGCAGACCCCGACACGGACAAGCTGGAGCTTCGTCTCAACTGAGACAATGCCGCTATTCGTTTCACGACAGATTGACATGCAAACCGGCGTGCCTCATAGAGATTGCCGGTTGTCTGCACCCGCCGCCCGCGCGTTTCGCATGGTAAAGCAGATTATTCCTACTCAAGCTCAGCACACTCTGACTTGCGGCAATGCGGGCCCCCAAATCGATATTCGAGTGTCTGGAGTTGAGCATGAGCACAACCAAGGCCCCCGAGGCCAATCCTTATCTCAGCGGGCCAGTGCCTGCCGTCTTTTTTAAAACCGTATTTCCGATCGCCCTGATCATGATTGTGAACGGGCTCTATACCGTCATCGACGCGTTGTTTCTCGGCATTTACGCTGGAGCTGATGCGCTGACGGCTGTAACGCTGACATTTCCCATTTTCATGTTGCTGGTGGCCGTTTCCACAATGGTCAGCGCAGGCATGGCCAGCATTATAGCGCGCTGTTTCGGCGCTGGAGATATGGAGCAGGCGAAAACCGTTTTTTCCTCTGCCCATGTTCTCTCTCTGGTCATATCGATACTGCTCGCTGCCCTGTTCAGCATGTTCGGTCATTTCGCCATTTCAGCGGCAGCAGGTGGCGATGCTTCGCTGACTGAACAAGGTTGGCGTTATATTGCCATTCTCATCTACTGTTCGCCGCTCATGCTCATCCTCTCTATTCAGGGTGATGAACTACGCTCCGAAGGGCGCGCGGGGACCATGGCTCTGATTGGCGTCCTCTCCACGCTTTTGAACATCGTGTTCAACTATGTCTTCATCGCCATTTTGGAATGGGGAACTGTTGGATCAGCTATCGGAACGGTCGCGGCGCAGTTGGTTGCCATTTCCGTGGTTGCCTGGCTCCGCCTTTCCGGCGCAACCACGATTGGAATTTTATGGCCTGAAAGAGGGGCTGCGATGGCCCAGTGGAAAAACATCATTCTTCTTGGTCTTCCACCGTCGCTGGGCTTTGCCGGTATCGCACTCAACTCCTCCGTCGTCATCGTCATGGTGCGTATCTGGGGAGGCGAAGGCTATGCCGATACGATTGCGGCCTATGGTGTTCTGACGCGTATCATGACATTTGGATTCATGCCGTTAATGGCGCTAAACCTCGCAGCGCAAAGCATGGCCGGCAACAATTATGGGGCAAAGGCGTTCGACCGATCCAACGGAACGCTGATAACTGCATTTTCGACAGCGCTTATCTATGCCGCATTGTTCGAAATCTGCATGATCGTTTTTGCAGACCCCGTTGGCAGACTGTTTGTTGAAAATCGGCTTGTCGTTGACGAAATTGTCCGCATCATGCCGGTGGCGCTTGTGACTTATGTTCTCGGCGCACCGCTATTTGTGCTGGCGGGCTATTATCAAGCATTGGGCATAGCCTGGGCAGCGGGGGCGCTCAGCCTCTCCAAGCCCTACCTCATTGCCGTGCCACTGGTCGTTGTCATGCCCTACTTTTTTGGAGAACCGGGAATCTGGTACTCCATTCCAGCGGGCGACGTGTTGATGCTGGCTGTTTGTTTCGCCGTTTTGAATAAGGTGCGGCAGACGAATGGCGCATCATTCGGCCTGTTCTTCAACAAAGCGGCCTGATTGCGTATCTTTGAAGCAAGCTGAACGCCTCCGCGGCGTTCAGACCTACCCGCTGATCTTCGAGAAATCGGCTACCGTTCCAGTCGCCGAACGGATCAACGCCAGCAACGCCAGCCGATTGGCGCGGATTGCATCATCTTCGTCATTGACCAAAACGTCGTTAAAGAACCGGTCAACCGGACCACGCAGCCGCGAAAGAGCTGCCATAGCGTCGCGGAAGTCTTCCCGCTTTACGGCTTCGGCTGCCTCCATGGAAGCAAGGCTGATTGCCTTGAAAAGTTCTGTTTCCGCCGTCTCTGTGAAAAGGTCCTCATCGACGCTTGCGGCAACCTTCGTACCCTTTTTCTCCTCTGCCGCCAGAAGCTGGGTGGCGCGTTTTGTGCCCGCCAGAAGATTGAGGCCGTCTTCCGATGTAATGAAGGCTGTGAGTGCTTCGGCACGGCGGGCAACCATGAGAAGATCGTCAGCCTCCGGCGTCAGCACGGCATCAATGATGTCGTGACGTGCGCCCTGATCGCGCAGATAAACCTTCAGCCTGTCATGGAAGAAGGAAAGGAGGTCGGTGTCCCGGATCACGGAGAGCAGCGGCAGGCGCACGCCTTTCTCCAACAAAATGCGGATCACACCCAGGGCCGCACGGCGCAGCGCATAGGGATCCTTGGAACCGGTCGGTTTTTCATCGATGGACCAGAAGCCGGACAGTGTATCCAGCTTGTCCGCCAGCGCGACGGTAACCGCAACAGGGCTGGTGGGGAGAGAGTCCGATGGTCCAAGAGGCTTGTAGTGTTCCTCAATTGCGGCAGCGACCTCTGCATCTTCTCCCTGAAGAAGCGCATATTTATGACCCATGATGCCTTGAAGCTCGGGGAATTCGCCAACGGCCTCAGTGCGCAAATCCGCCTTCGCAAGAACAACCGCCCGATCAACGTTTGCAGCATCCGCGCCAGTGACTGCGCAAAGCTCCTTTGCCAGCGCACGGATGCGCATGACGCGCTCACCCTGCGTTCCAAGCTTGGCGTGGAAGGTAACATTCAGGTGGTCAAGTTTGGCCATACGCTGGTCAAGCGGCTTTGCAAGGTCGAGACCGAAGCGGGTCGCTGAGCCTGACAGATCGCCAAGGTCCGGCAAGTTGCGCTGGTCCTGTTTCCAGAAATGAGCAGCGTCTGACAGGCGGGCGCGGACAACCTTGCCGTTGCCGTGCATGATTTCCTTGCCGTGGTCGCTTGCCTCGATATTGGAAACGAGGATGAAGTGGTTTGACAGCGCCTCTTCGCCATGCTTGCGGCAAACAAAACATTTCTGGTTCGTCTTGATGGTCAGACGAATGATCTCGCCAGGAATATCGAGGAACTCTTCCTCGAATGTGCCCATAAGCACATTGGGATATTCGACAAGGCCCGAGACCTCTTCCAGCAAGCCTTCATCTTCCACGAGGTCGAGGCCAGAGGCGAAAGCAAGGTTCTTCGCATCGGCCAGGATAATTTCCTTACGGCGCTCGGCATCGAGAACAACGCTCGCCTTTTCAAGCGAAGATACATAGTCGTCAAAACGCCTGACCCTGATAGCATCAGGGGCGTGAAACCGGTGGCCGTAGGTTACGTCGGAAGCAACAATGCCATCAACCTCAAACGGGATAACGGAAACCTCGTCGCCTTCCACACCGAACGTGCAGACGATGGACTGCAACGGACGCACCCAGCGCAACGCACCCGGCTTGATGGAGGCAGCGCCTGAGCGCATGGATTTAGGCCATGGAAAGTTTCGAATGATACCGGGCATCGCCTCGGCAACAATTTCCTCGGCGGTGCGGCCCGGTTTTTCAATCACGGCAACATAAAAGTCACCCTTCTTTGGATCGTTCTGGATCTGCGCCTGATCAACTGAGGCCAGCCCAGCTCCACGCAGGAAGCCCTCGATTGCCTTTTCAGGCGCATCGGTACGCGGTCCTTTACGCTCCTCCCGCGTATCGGCAGATCGAGCAGCAAGACCACGAATATCAAGCGCAAGACGGCGTGGCGTCCAGAATTCGCGCGCACCCTCATAGGTCAGACCGGCCTCTACCAAGGCGTCCGTGAGCAGCTTTTTCAGGTCGCCAGCAGCTTTGCGCTGCATGCGTGCTGGTATCTCTTCAGAGCGAAGTTCGAGCAATAGATCTGGCATTGTTAATCGGCTTACTGGTTGCGGTGAAAACAGGTGCGCGGGATTTAGCGGCTTTCAGGCTTAAATGGAAGCCGTTCTGCAGCCTCCATTTAAGCCTGAAAGGCTCTAGCAAGTGTAGGCAGACTTGTCACGTACAAGCTTGGGACAAGCGATAAGGTTTCGTTTCCCATCAATACAGTTTCAGCGCTCTCAACTCCCGTGCCTTACAATTTTCATTTCTTGATCAAATCCTTGCCATGTATCGGTGGTCTTTAATGCGTGGCGGCAAAAAGGACCTGACGGCCGGTTCCAAGACCGGTCAGAAATACGGGAGACAATAAATGCAAACGTCCATGATCAAAACGGTGACTTCCCTAACTCTTGTTGCTTGCCTGGCTGCAGCGCCGGCACTTGCTGGCAATGGCAACGGCGGCGGCAACGGTGGCGGCAATGGCGGCGGTCATAGCGCCAGCAGCAACAGCAGCCATGGTGGAGGGAACGGTAAGGGGAAGTCGGCCTCACGGAGTAGCGCCTCCTCCAAGTCCAGCTCCTCCGGCAAGGCAACCACATTGATGGGGCTGCTG
This sequence comes from Ensifer sp., assembly GCA_050306195.1. Classification (GTDB taxonomy): domain Bacteria; phylum Pseudomonadota; class Alphaproteobacteria; order Rhizobiales; family Rhizobiaceae; genus Ensifer_A. The sequence continues at coordinate 63,884 of JBNLGT010000002.1, read as the reverse complement.
ACTGAGAAATTTTCACACAAGGAAAAAACAAAAGCCAAATCGCAGACGAGAACTAAGACCCACGTCGCCGCCACAACGACGAAATCGACGAAGATTCCCGGCAAGGTCAATGGCTTTCTTCACGCTTCGGCAAGAGCGCACGAACGCGCTGCACCAAATTCGGCGATTGGGCTGATTTCTGATGTTTACGCGAAGGCGCTTACATCCAGCCTGTCGAGCGAAGATGATGCGGCAACCCTGGAGGCGGTCCGTGAAGCGCTTGAAGCTGCATCCAACAAGCCGCTGACGGTGGAAATGATTGAAGCCATCAACGCCAAGCTTGCCGAAGAGGATGAAGACCTCGCAGCGCTGATCGATGGTTATGAAGGTGGTAGCGAAGCACTTGCGCAGGACATACTTGACGCCATAGCAAGCGATGCCCCTGAAACAGAGGTTGCCGATGTTACCCCCGAAGAGCCCTTGGTGGTGGACCCCATCATTGAGGAACCTGTCGTGGAAGAACCGGTGATCGACGTCGCTCAGTAAGACGGATTGTAATTGTATAACCGACCTAACAATGCCGCCATTTGATGGCGGCATTTTTTACGAGAAGACCCGCCTGATAATAAGCGTTGCAGCGGCTAAGACGAGAAATCCCGTCAGGGCAAAGGGCCATACGGCTACCCCAGCCCCGGCGCCTGCGATGATGCTCCAGCAGACCTTGAGAAGCGCGCCTGCGGCCGCCACAACTAGGCCTATTTTCCACGAACGTTGCCAGAAGGACGCCGCGAGTGCCCAGCTGTAGGCAATGACGGCAATCACGCCGAAAATGTTCCGTTGCGACCAGCCTTCTTGAAGAATTCCCCGCTCAATCTCCAAAAACGCGCTCACCTCGACGCGGGGTTCAGCGGGAACGGGAAACCAGAACATGGACGTCAGAATAGCCAGCACAGAAATCATGATACCGGAAAGCGAGCGCACCCAGGCAAAATAGCAGAAGGGCAACAAAAGGAGAGGCCGGGCGATCCACGATGCGACATTTTGATGGCGCGTAAAGGCCCATTCGAAGAAAGCTGAGTTTAAGAAAAATACGGCGATAAGGACAAGCGTTCCAATCGCCACAACTACAGCCAAAAACCGATCCTGCGTCTTGCTCATTATGCCCCCCTGTTCAAGTCAGAGTGGGCGCGTTGCTCGGTAGGGTTCAACACCTCCTCACACCAATGGTCATTGGTATCAAGCGATCACCAGCCGCCGCCGCCGCCGCCACCGCCGCCGCCGCCCGAAAAGCCGCCCCCCGAAGAACTGGAAGAACCCGGCGGCGGGGCTGGCAGTGTGGAACGCACGGTCGATGCCATAGATGAGGAGAGATGCCCCACGCCTCGGCTGAAGGAACCATAGTGACTGCCGCTATACCACGCGGGCTGATAAGGCTCGTCTGGCCTTGCTGCCACCAACCAGTCTTCAAACGCATCGCTCCAAGGTTTTTCCACGCCAAGCGCGACCGCATAAGGAAGCAGCGTTTCGAAATGCTGCGGCGACATTTGCGGCGCACCAGCCATATTCATACGGTCTTTTTCTGCAAGGGTGAGATAGTGGCGAAGACCGTCAATACCGTCCATCATTTTCGAGCCAAGCGGGGTTGGCGCACCCATAATGAAGAAGAAAATGACATTGGCGATGATGATGCTGCTCATAGCGAGAACAGCTGGCAGCTCACCGGCAGAATAAAGACCGCTGCTTGTGCCAGCAAAAAGCAGGCCTATGAAAGCGAGTAAAACGACCCCTACGCCTCCGACAAAGACAATAGTAATGCCTTTTCTGGCCAGCGATGCGCCTTTGAGGCTGCGCCCGAAAACACCGGCAAAAACACCAATAACGACCGCTAGAACATTCGGAAATATCATCATAAAAATGCCGTCGTCGGTAAAGCCGCCAAGGACAAAAAGCATGATAAATGAAGCGACAGACAGGGCGATGCCAGCCACAACATAGGCTGCGTTGAACTGGTAATACTTGCCGCGATGTTCTTTCTCGATGGCCGACGTGAAACTCCCGCCGAGATTTTTGACCGATTCACCATTGGACTTGGAAATCCGGAAACCGTCATCGCCCGCAATGCGCACCCGATCGTAAATGGCAGCTTCGCCCGGCGGCAGCTTCGAAGGGTTACCCCCTTTTTGCAGGTTCATGGAAATGGTCGAATCCAGATCATCAAGCTTGAGCAGACCCTTGACGGCGAGGTTGATACTGGCCGCCGAAAACGCCTTCCAGCCGCTGTCGCTGAAGCCTTTGTTGTCGATGTAATTGACCAAGGCTGGTGAAATACCCTCCGGCGCGTCCCAGCGCGGCACCATGACCCCGCGGGGCGGGTCGCGGCCCACTTTCGACCATGACCAGCCATACCAGCCCCAGACAAGAAGCGCTGCAACCAGGCCCAATAAAGTGTTTCGATTATCGCGCCACCACCAACGCGAAAGCATGGCGTTCGTAGGTTTGTCGATCGTTCCAGCGGGCATTTCTATGTGGACAGTCATCCCCTCGCCCGCTGAGAACGCACGCTTTGCCTCCAGGTGGATCCGGTTCCCATTCACGCGGGCGGTTGCATCCGAACCGCTCCCGCCGAAACCTCCGGTATAGGTTCGGATGCGATCGACATGCGCCTGATCCGGCAGCGTGATGTCAGCGTCCGCAGCCAATATCGGGAACTGCCAGAAATTTCCGGTTATGTTCCAGATCAGTTGGTCCTTGGCCTCCAGGAAGCCGATCTGCCGCCCGGTTTCGTAGGTGAACCGATAGGTGTGAACGCCTCGAGACACGTAGGAATCTGCGCTACCCGCGTAAATGCGAATCCCGTTGTTAATACGCTCGGTGTGATAGGGTTCCGGGCGACCGTCGCGCGTAACAGAAACAAGATTGAAATCGACCCCTCGAATGCGGTCACCTTCATCAGAAAATGTCAGCGGGAAATCGCGGAAAATTCCGTGGCGGATGTCAATATTTTCGACATTGACTTCAATAGCCTCGGTTACAGTCAGAGTGCCATCTTGAGCAACCGCTATATCTGAATGGAAGTGGCGTATGACCTCGGCGGCGCGACCGGAAACCGCCCCGAATAACAACATGAAGAACGCGCAGACCAGAGCCGCAATTGGTGTTCCACCCGTTCTCCAAGCCGCCAGTTTCATCATTCCCGCCTTTCAAATACCACGCCCAAAGAGGCCAATGCGTCCCAGTAGCCCGGATAGGTTTTGGCCACACAAGCCGGGTTTTCGATCTTGATGCCGGGGATCTTCAGACCGGCGAGTGCAAAGCTCATGGCGATGCGATGATCGGCGAATGTGTCGATCAGAGCATCGACCGAGACACCTGCAAGTGTCGGATCGGCATTGACAATCAGATCATCGCCTTCCTCCACGGCCAAACCGGGGCGAATATTGTTCAGACCCAGTGACAGCGCACGAATGCGATCACACTCCTTGACCCGCAGGTTCTCAATCCCGGTGAACCGCACCGGGTGATTGTTGAAGGCTGCCAGCACCGCAAGCGTCGGAATGGCGTCCTGCATTTGGCTGCCATTGATTTCGCCAGGCATTTCGGGAAAAGCCGCAATCATGTCGTAGGAACGTGCATCAGGCTGGGAAAATTCGGAAGCGGCAACGCCGAGATCAATTTTTCCTCTGGTGAGAGCTTCCATGGCCCAGAGATATGTGGCCGCGGACGCATCCGGCTCCACAAGGTAATCAGCTGCTTTGTAACCCGTCGGCTCGATGATCCATTTCGCATTCCCTTCCACATGCACGCGCGCGCCGAAGGCTTCCATGCAGGCAGTTGTCAATGTGATGTAGCCGCGCGCACCAATCGCCGAGCCTGCAAGCTCCACTGTAAAAGGCTCCTTCCCGCAAGCGGCAGCCATGAGAAGCGCTGAAACATATTGCGACGAGAGACCGGCATCGATGGTCACCTGGTTTTTCGTAAAGCCCGACGATGCGCGGACGGTGACCGGTGGACAGCCGGTGGGCACTTCAATATCGACGCCCAGCGAGGCCAGGGCTTCAACCAATGGCGCGATTGGTCGTTTGCGCATATGTTCATCGCCATCGACGATGAACGTCCCCTCAAACATGGATACCGCTGCGGTTAGAAACCGGGTTGCCGTTCCCGCATTTCCGAGAAAAAGCGGTTGTTGCGGCTCGATCAACGTGCCAGCGCCGTGAACGACAAACGTCGTTTCGTCAGGCTCCTCCACCCGGACGCCCATCGCTCTGAGAGCTGCAGCCATATAAAGCGTGTCATCACTTTTAAGCGCGCCTTCAAGTTTGCTTGTACCTTTGGCAAGCCCTGCCAGAAGCAACGCGCGATTGGTGATAGATTTGGAGCCGGGCGGCATAACGCGCCCTTCAAGCGCGTGCGCGGGTGGCGTGAGTTCAAGCGTATCTTTGGTCATCTGTCTTTACTGGAGGCGGTATGTGGAGGCGGCTATATCACCGCCTCTTATCAGAACTGCACCTGAGGAACAGCCCTGTCAGACTCGTTAGTGATTTCGAAATAGGGCTTTTTGGCAAAGCCGAAGATGCTCGCGACAAAATTCGAGGGAACACTTTCGACCTTCACGTTGAGATCCCGCACCGCGCCATTGTAATAGCGACGGGACATCTGGATTTCGGTTTCGAGCGTTTCCAGCGATTGCTGCAACTCGGCAAAATTCTCATTGGCCTTGAGGTCTGGATAAGCCTCGGCCAGTGCGAAAACACGACCCAGCGCCTGCGACAGAAGCCCTTCGGCGGCAGCCCTGCCCTCAACATCACCTGCTGGCACGCCTTGAGCCTTGTTGCGCAGCTCAACAACTTCTTCCAAAGTTGATTTTTCGTGGGTCGCATAACCCTTCACTGTCTCAATGAGGTTGGGAATGAGGTCGGCGCGCCGCTTCAGCTGAACGTCGATACCCGACCACGCTTCTTCCGCCATCTGGCGAGATTTCACCAGGCCGTTATAGATATAAACACCAATGAGCGCGACAATCGCGATAAGGATCAAGACATACATGGAGTTCCTCCGGCAAAAATTTGCCGGAGATTAACGGTTGAAAACCGCAAAGTCATCAAAAGAAAATGACAGAATTAGAGCGCCTTGTGGCTACCGTCGCAGAAAGGTGCCCCATTCGTCTGCTTGCACTGACAGAAGAACTTTGCTCCATCTTCTTCTGCGGTCCATTTCATCGGCGTGAATTCGCTACCCTTGTGAGAGCCGTCGCAAAACGGCTGATTCTGTGACTTGCCGCAAGCACACCAAAAATAGCTTTTCCCTGCTTCTACATCCACCTTCACCGGCGCTTTTGCCGCAACTTCACCTTTCATGGAACTTCCCCTCTCCTGTTACCCCGGTAGCAGCTATAGCCATCGGACAACCGTAAAGTCTCAGACATCGATGGTGCTGATCAAGTCCGAAAGCAGCGATGCCAAGTGAACACAGCGTTCAACGCCAGTTCATATCAAGAGGGCTACATCTCAGACCGGGACGACAGGATGGAAGCCATGAAAACCGCAGTCAAAATCTTGGGAGTGATACCGCTTATGGCGCTGTTTCTGGATTATGCGGTCGCCATGCAAAAAGTGGAGCCCATGGGCACACGCCGCTGCCTTAGAACCTTTGCCAAACAAACCGCTGTCGGGACGTTTCCAACCTTGAAGATCAACTGGGAACTGGGCGTGAAATGGGCAGATCAAACATCTGCTTGAAAAGACACCCCCTGCAAACCTATTTGCTATAAAGCAAACACTGAACCAAAGTTCCCGATTTACGCCGGAATTTGTCTTCGGATATTATGTGATATCCTGAACGTGACATTTTCTCTTCAATATCTTTTCGTTCACCCTTGTGCCAAACGAGCCACCAGTACCAACGCTTTCCATTTTCTGGCGCAAGTTCAAATTTGACATATATGGATTTTGACGAAAGGCCGGGCGAACCACTGTCCTTGCAGTTTACTCTGACAGGACGCTTGCCAGCTTTGCTGATGTTGGGCGTGTACTGGTAAAGCGCAGGCCCCTTCATCCATTCGGTGCTGTCAGCGAATGCCGCTGATGGAAACACCAAGAGGCCGACAATCAGAATAACACGCTTTAACATATACAACCCCAATTTTACATCCAGAAGGTGTTCTATCAGCATTCCACACTTCCGACAATTGGTATTCTTGCAATATTGATAGCTGTCTTATTCCGTTATTCAGCGGCAGCCGCCCAGTTTGCCCCACCAGCATCTGTCAGCAGAAACGCTTCGCCGCATGCCTTGGCAAGCGTACGCACGCGCAAGATATAGCTCTGGCGTTCAGTGACGGAAATCACACCGCGGGCGTCCAAAAGATTGAAGACGTGAGATGCCTTGATGCACTGGTCGTAGGCAGGAAAGACGCATTTGTGCAGTGCCTGATTGTCGCTCTCGCCGGGAGCACCGGCAGCAAGAAGCGCCAGGCATTCCTTTTCTGCATCAGCAAAATGCCGATGCAGCATTTCAGTATTGGCGTATTCGAAATTGTGACGGGAATATTCCTGCTCGGCTTGCAGGAAGACATCGCCGTAGGAGATTTTCTCGTCGCCCTCGCGGCCATTGAAATTGAGGTCGTAAACATTATCGACCCCCTGCACATACATGGCAAGGCGCTCAAGGCCATAGGTCAGCTCACCGGCAACGGGTGAGCATTCAATGCCGCAGACCTGCTGGAAATAGGTAAACTGCGAGACCTCCATACCATCGCACCAGCATTCCCAGCCCAGACCCCACGCGCCCAGCGTCGGGCTTTCCCAATCATCCTCAACGAAGCGGATGTCATGTAGAAGCGGATCCAGCCCGATAGCCTTGAGGGAACCGAGATAAAGCTCCTGGAGGTTGGAGGGGTTGGGCTTCAGGATTACCTGATACTGGTAATAATGCTGGAGACGGTTCGGGTTTTCGCCATAGCGGCCATCCGTCGGACGACGCGAAGGCTGCACGTAAGCCGCCTTCCATGGTTTAGGGCCCAGCGCACGCAGGGTCGTCGCCGGGTGAAACGTGCCCGCACCCACTTCCATGTCGTAAGGCTGAAGAACCGCACACCCCTTATCCGCCCAGTAATTGTGCAGCGTCAGGATAAGCGCTTGAAAAGAGCGCTTCGGGTTCATGTGGTCTGGAACGGCAATGGTCATGGTCGTCGGCCTGAGAGAATTCTGAGAAATCGCGCGGAGAGTTGCCACGGGTGGCCATGGGGGTCAAGGGCTAAGAAGCACCGCTTGCAGAATCCCGCTTGATCAAAGGACGTCTCTTGGCGTTATATCACCTTGCAGGCTTTCAATACCCAACCAAAAGCGGCCTGACCGGAGCGCTTTCCATGACATCCTTTTCAAGTATCACCATCAGCCGTGCCATCGCAGCGATCGTTCTTCTCAGCTCGACCTTTGCCCATGCCGAAGATCAGCCAAAAGATAACGTGCTAAGTTGCACCTGGCCCGTAATGGCCGGGGACACCGCAGCCACGATTAAGGCGCGTTTCGGCGAAGAGGCCGTAACCGGCGACGTGCCTGGGGCTGAAGGCGAAGTGATGCAAGGCGTAATTCTTTTCCCGAATGACAGTACGCGGAAGCTGAATGTCTTTTTCTTTGACGATGAAATGACGCAAGTCTCGCTCGTCCAGCCCGATTACGGCGTCGAGAGCTGGACTGCGGCGGGGATTTCAATCGGCATGACCATGGAAGAGCTGCTGGCCGCCAATGGCGGGCCTTTTGAATTTTATGGCTTCGACTGGGACTATGGTGGCTATATTACCGATTTCAAAGGCGGTAATCTGGAACAGGTTGATGGTGGATGCAGGCTGGGTGTTCGAATTGAACCGTCTCGAAATGGAGAGCTTCCGACAAACCTCATCGGCGACACTGTTGTTTCATCGGCAGCGGAAGGTATTGTTGAGGCAGCGCCGGTCGTAACCGAGATTTCGTTGGGCTGGGCTATTTCCGAATAGAACCAGCTCAATTCAGCCGGTTATCCCACATTACACAATATGACGCAGCACCCAGCCGGAAGCCTTGATGACCCAAATCTCGCCCACCGATGAGATAAATCCACATACCACTGCTGATCGGTTTGGCTTTGGTTTGGGCCTTGCCGCCATGCTGGCAGCCGCTCTGGCGATGAGCATTTCTCCGACCCTGGTTCGCTTTGCCGATGTGGGACCGCTTGCAAGCGCCTTTTGGAGGGTCTTCCTTTCCCTGCCCGTTCTATGGCTTTGGATGAAGCATGATGAGCGGAGGCAACCCGGCTTAGCCGTCAAGCGTTTCGCGCTGCCGACTATTCTCGCAGGACTTTCCTTTGCCGGTGACCTTCTGTTTTGGCATATGGCCATCACAAATACGACGGTTGCGAACGCTACGTTCTTCGCCACGATGGCGCCTGTGTGGGTTGTCATTTTCGGGTGGCTGCTCTTGCGGCAAAAAACAGAGCGCAGCGTGCTTGCAGGCCTCGCGCTTTGCATTCTGGGCGGCGGCGCACTTGTTTACGAAAGTCTTGGGCTCAACCCTGCACATGCGCTGGGCGACGCCCAGGGTATTATTACCGGCATGTTTTTCGGGCTTTATTTCCTGAGTGTCGGCGCAGCGCGGCGGCTTGCTAACGCTGCGCGGGTTACATTCGAGCTCAGCGTTGTGACGGCAATAGCTCTATTTGCTTTTGCGCTGGCGTTTGAAGAACATCTTTTACCGCAAACGATGTCAGGGTGGGGCGTCCTTCTAGCGCTAGCGCTCGTCAGCCATGTTGGCGGACAGGGGCTCCTGTCAGTAGCACTTGGGCGGTTGCCGACCACGTTCTCTTCGCTGGTCATATTTGTTGAAGCCATTGCAGCAGCAATCTTCGCGTGGCTGATCTTAGACGAGCCGGTGAGCCTTGTTCAGGCTCTTGGCGCAAGCATTATTATTGCTGGCATCTGGATTGCTAGGCCGCAGAGTAAACGTACTGCCGCCTCGCGTTGATCGCACAGTGTCAACGGCGTTCACTCATCGTCCTTTTTCGGGCGATACTCACCAGTCTCGGGATCTTCAACAAGAGTTCCTTGTGCACCTGTGCGCTCTTCCCGTCGGCGATCTTCGCCACGCTGGGTGACCTTCTGAGCGTCCGTGACAAAGCGTCGATACAGAAGCCATCCCGCGGCGACCAGAAGTAAGAGAAAAATAAATTGCGGCATTCAGTCCCCCAAAACGACGGCCACATTGTAACTCGGCTTTACGCTATAGCCCGAAACGGCCCCATAGTGCCTTCTCTTCTGCTGTTTGCGCAAGGGCCTGAATGGCTCCTTCACCGCCAGCAGCAGCCATTTCCGTTGAAACGTTGACACCTGGAATGCGCCTGCCGAAAAGCGACCGCGCACCGGAGATCAATTCAAAACGGGTTTTCTCACCATAGGTGCTTTTGAGAACTTCGCGCATATGACCCAGACCATCGATAAGGCCCAGCTCCTTGCCCTTCACGCCGGTCCAGAACAGTCCGGAAAAGATCTCGTCGTTTTCGGCAATTTTTCCACTGCGCCGCGCCTTCACCATGTCAATGAAAACCTGATGAATCTCGAGCTGCAGGCTCTTGAGAATCTCGATATCGCCTTCCTTCTCCGGCTTGAACGGATCCAGGATGACCTTATTCTCGCCTGCTGTGTAGACGCGACGTTCGACACCGATTTTCTTCAAAAGTTCAGGAAAGCCAAATCCGCCGGAAACAACGCCAATTGAGCCAACAATAGATGTTTCATCAGCATATATCTCATCACCAGCAAGCGCGATCATATAACCGCCAGAAGCGGCGACGTCCTCGACAAAGATATAGACCTTCTTGTTCTTTTCCTCCGCCAATGCGCGAATACGTTGATAGATGAGGCGCGACTGGACGGGCGATCCACCGGGAGAATTGACAATGATAGCGACGGCGGGGCTTTCCTTGAATGAAAAAGCTTTATTCAACATTGGCGCAATGGTGGCCAGATTAAGCGCCGGCCGGAACTGGCTGCCACCTGTCATGATCGCGCCTTGCATTCTGACCACCGGGATCACGATGCCATCCTTACGGAATTTCTTTGGCAAATAACGGCGGATCAAGTCTTTCATCTTCAAACCTATTTTTGTTGTTTTTCGTCGCACTGATGTAGGTGCGGTTTGAAGAATGGCAAGGCCTGGCACCCCAGGGCCTCACCAAAACGCGCCTATCGCCGCCGGTAGGCGATCCTTCCGTTGTTGAGATCATCGACAAACGGAGAGAATTTGTGCCCATTCGGCCCATGCATGAAGAAAGGCGAGCGGAAAGAAAGGCGCGCGCGCGACCCCTTGATAGCAGAGATCAGGATCCGTACAGCGTTCTCACCCTCCCGGGGATGAACAAGCGTGACTTCCAGCCCGCCAAAACGCCTGCCGCAAGCCGAGATGATTTCTGCAATCGATTCAGGCCGGGCAATGAGGGAAAGCTGGCCGCCCGGCTTCATGATCGCGCCTGCTGTTTTGATCCAGCTCTCAAACAAGCCCTCTGTCATGGCGTGGGCTTCTGCCTTGATGGCGTCGGGTGTGCGCCTGTCAGCGGCATCATTGAACGGCGGGTTCATGATCACATGATCAAAAATCTCATCTTCAAGCCCGGCGGCCTGCCGGGCTTTTCCGTTGAGGGTTACATCGGCCTCAAGCACAGAAATGCGGCCTGCCAGGCGAGCATTTTCAGCAAGCGCAATGGAGCGCCGCGCATAATCCGCCATCAAGGCAGAGCGCTCCACAAGCGTAACCGTCGCCGCGTCCAACCGGGAGGCGACGGCGAGACCAGCCGCGCCTGCGCCTGCGCCCAGATCCGCGACACGAACGGGGCCCTCAGCGTAGACCATGGAGGCCAGCAACATGGCGTCCATTCCAGACCGGTGGCCGCCTGCCTGAGGCTGGGCGACGTAAAATTGGCCAAAGTGGAAGGCATCGACGGTGAAATCCGTCATTTCACCGTTTCTCTTCACGCAACTCCGCTCCAAGGCCTGCATCACGCAAAATTGCCCGCGCTTCATCTGCGCGGTCAGCGTCCACCATAAATCGCCGCGGAATTGCGCCCAGACTCCCCTCCAGAATACTCATCGACTGGTCAGCCACAAAGCAGGTTATTCCCGCCTCTTTCATGAGACTTTCCAGAAGAGAGAGCAAAACCGGGTCATTGGTGCGAACAATTTCCAGCATATGTGCATTTTTCCTCATTAATTCCGCTGCCGCGCCAATTCGCCTCTTGCCGCCTATACCCACATTTTTCTATTGTCGGCTCAACGATCATTTGAGGAGACCAAGCGTGGGTGTTGTCATACCGCTTGAGGAAAACAAAAACAAACAGGCTTCTGTCAAACCCCTGGTGGATTTGACGCGTGGGGGCATGGAACGTGTCAATCAGCTCATCTTGTCAAAGGCAGGCTCGGATGTGCAGATGATACCGGAGGTGGCCAACCACCTGATCTCTTCCGGCGGCAAACGATTGCGCCCGATGCTGACATTAGCCGCAGCGGACCTTTACGGATACAAAGGCGACCATGATGTGCTTTTGGCAACAGCAGTTGAGTTCATGCACACCGCCACGCTATTGCACGATGATGTGGTGGATGAAAGCGCCATGCGTCGGGGCAAATCGACAGCACGCATGATCTGGGGAAACCAGGCGAGTGTCCTCGTCGGCGACTTCCTTTTAGGCCAGGCCTTCAAAATGATGGTCGATGCTGGCTCCATGGACGCACTTGATGTCCTTTCAACCGCCGCCACCGTGATCGCGGAAGGCGAGGTCATGCAGCTTTCCGCTGCGAAAAACATGGAGACCACGGAAGATGACTATCTGGCGGTGATCCGCGCCAAGACAGCGGCTCTGTTTGCAGCCGCGGCAGAGGTCGGGCCTATCATTGCCGGGCAAGGCAAGGCCGAACGCAAGGCGCTGAAATCCTATGGCATGAATCTGGGCCTCGCCTTCCAATTGGTTGATGACGTTCTTGACTATGGCGGCAAGGTGGCCGAGCTCGGTAAGAACACCGGCGATGACTTCCGTGAGGGCAAGATTACCCTGCCGGTGATCCTGGCCTACAGACGCGGAAAAGAAGATGAACGAGCCTTCTGGCGCAAAGCCATTGAAGAGGGCGAATCCAGCGATGAAAATCTGGAAACAGCGCTTGGCCTCATCAACAAATATGGCAGCCTCGCCGACACGATTACACGCGCGCGCCACTACGGTACAATTGCTCGTGACGCGCTTGCACCGCTTGCCGACAGCCCAACCAAAGATGCGCTTCTTGAAGTTATTGATTTCTGCATTGAGCGCGTCAATTGATCGAGGCGCAGGCCGAAACCGGCAATCAGTTGCGGCTTTGCTTCAAAAAAGCCATTCTCCTGTCAGAATCACAAGTGACAGGCCAAGACCGGTCATTGGACAATGACAGGAGCTTCCGGCGCGCTTGAGAAGGGTCAGAAAATGCGGAATATGAAAACCTTGCGGCTGTTTTCCGGTGTCGCCATGACGCTGGCTCTGCTGGCAGGCTCCCCGGCGTCGACAATGGCGGAGGAAGGGCTGAAGACCAAGACCGAAGAGACCGCTGCATTTGATCCGGCCTCGGTAGACAGCTTTGCAGGCGCCTTCCTGGCAGCCTTTGCCGCCGACGTGGCTGGCGACCACCAAATGGCGGTTGATCTCTACCAGACTGCATTGCTGTTTGAACCGGACAATATCCAGCTTCAGGAGCGGTTGATGATCAATTTGCTCCTCAACGGCAACTTTGATCAGGGCGTAGCCGCATCAAGGGATTTGAAGGATGATCCGGCAGTAGACCGCATTACCAGCCTTGTTCTCGGACTTGACGCCATACGGGACGGCGATTCCAGCGCGGCGGAAGGTTACTTCAAGCGCTCGAGCGGAAACGACCTCGACCGGCTCATGAACGGCTTGTTGCTGGCCTGGTCCAAGTTTGGCGCGGGCTCGCTGAAAGATGCGCTGGCGACGACTGAGCAGCTTGAGGGACCAGAATGGTATGGCATTTTCAAGAACTACTCTGCCGGCGCGATGGCGCTCGCCGGGGACGACAAAGATGCTGCACGTCACTATTTGAGAGAAGTCATCTCTGACCGGACAGGCGGAGCCACTGCTCAGGATATCTACCTCAGGGCCGTCGTTGCTCTTTCATCTCTTGAAGCCTCAACCGGCGGCACCCAAAAAGCGATGGATGTTTTTGCTGCAAGTGAGTCGGTTGCTGGACGCTCCGGCCCGGTTGATGAAGCCCGGAAAATGATTGCGGCCGGAAAGCCGCTCAAACAGGAAGTCACGAACGCCACTGAAGGGGCCGCCTCTGTTCTGTTTGGTATTGCCGCAGCGCTGAACCAGTCCACCGGCGGACGCGGCGATGCTGCCGAAATTGTTACGATTTACCTCCAGGCCGCCAAAGCGCTGGATACAGATGCCGCTGATACGCTTCTAGTGCTCGGCAATATCAAGGATTCTTTGAACAAACAGGAAGACGCGATCAGCTTCTATCGTCAGATTGGCGAGACCTCACCGTTCTACCGCCTTTCTGAGCTACAGCTTGGTCTTGATCTGGCGCAAACAGGAAAGCCTGACGAAGCGCGGCAACATCTCAAAGCGCTGATTGAATCCGAACCAGGAGATTTCCGCGCCTATCTGGCCTATGGAAGCATCCTATCGGAAGCCGAAGACTACAAGGCAATGGCAGAAAATTTCGACGCTGCCGTTGCCGCCATAGGCCCAGCCCCCTCGCGAGAGCATTGGGGCATTTTCTACCAGCGCGGCATTGCCTATGAGCGCCTTAAGGAATGGGACAAGGCAGAGCCCAATTTCAAGGAAGCGTTGAAGCTCTTTCCCGACCAGCCCCAGGTGTTGAACTACCTCGGCTATTCCTGGATCGACCGGAAAATCAATCTTGATGAAGGAATGAAGATGATTGCCCGCGCGGTCGAGCTGCGGCCCAATGACGGATATATTGTCGATTCCCTAGGCTGGGCCCATTACCGGCTTGGACAGTTTGAAGAGGCTGTTGCCAATCTTGAGCGCGCGGTCGCGTTGAAGGAAGGCGACCCCACGATCAACGACCACCTGGGTGACGCCTATTGGCGCGTTGGCCGGAGGCTGGAGGCAACATTCCAATGGAAGCGTGCGCTTGAGGCGAATACCGAAAGCAGCGATGTCAATTCCGCTGATATTGAGAAGAAGCTGAAGGAAGGTCTGCCACCACTTGAGAACGAGCCTCCTGTGGAGACCAAGACCGAGGTGGAGATTCAGGGCAAGAAGTCCTGATCGCCAGCCTCATTTGTGTCAACCTTCTGCCCGGACTGTAGCGACATGGATAAGCCGTGGGACGAAATCGAGGCGGCGCCGGCCAAGATTAATCTTGCCCTGCATGTGACCGGACAAAAGCAGGATGGTTTTCATACGCTGGAAAGTCTGGTGACTTTTGCGGACCAGGGCGATGTCATACGCCTGAAGTCTGCGTCCGCTGACAACTTTTCCATTAGCGGCCAATTTTCCGACGCTCTACGCTTGGAAGACTCAAGCGACAGCAATCTTGTTACCCGAGCGCGCGATGCGCTGCGCGGCGGGATAAGTGGACGCTTTGAAGCGCCACCGGTTCATATTCATCTTGAGAAAAACTTGCCCATTGCCTCGGGCATCGGCGGGGGCTCGGCTGATGCAGCAGCCACCTTGCGTGCGCTGATGAGGCACTGGAAGGTTGATCCGGGTGACATCGATCTGGAGCCGCTCTGCCTTTCGCTGGGCGCTGATGTGCCCATGTGTTTTGCAAGCAAGCCATTGTTGGCGGAAGGCGTGGGCGAGAAGATTTCCCCGGTTGATACGCTGCCTTCCTTTGAAGCGATACTCGTCAATCCACTTATCGGGGTTTCGACACCTGAAATATTTCGGGCGCTCAAATCGCGGACCAATTCTCCCTTGCCCGCTTTGCCGGTAGGAGAAGCATCGCAAGGGACGTGGATGCGATATCTCCAGGCGCTCAGGAATGACCTGGAGACTGCAGCCATCGAGATTGTGCCGGAGATTGGTGCAGCGACGACGCTTTTGAAAAATGCCGGAGCTGCATTGGTGCGCATGTCGGGTTCCGGAGCGACATGCTTCGGCCTTTTTGAAACCGTCGCCGAAGCCGATGCGGCATTTGCTTCCCTTGAGACGCTGCAACCCGACTGGTATCTGCTCAGAACGAAAACCACCCAAGGAGGAAAGCGTGATGCCGGGCATTGATGAAACGAGATCGTTTATTCCGCTCGGTATTGCCGTGTTGACTGTTTCCGACACCCGCACGCTGGAGGATGATAAGTCAGGCCAAACGCTCTCAGATAGAATTCTGACTGCTGGCCATCGGCTGGAAGCCCGCGAAATCGTGACGGATGACAAAGAAAAAATCCGGTCGGTCGTTGAGGCTTGGACACAAGACGAGCGAATTGATGCAGTGATTACGACAGGCGGGACTGGATTCACCGGCCGGGATGTCACACCGGAGGCGCTGGAGCCGCTGTTTGAAAAGACGATGGACGGTTTCTCCGCAATCTTTCACCGCATTTCCTATGAGAAGATTGGCACATCCACAATACAGTCACGCGCAACCGGCGGTGTTGCCAATGCGACCTATATTTTTGTGTTGCCGGGGTCTCCCGGCGCTTGCAAGGATGCCTGGGACGGTATTTTGAAGGATCAGCTCGACTATCGACACATGCCCTGCAACTTTGTGGAAATCATGCCGCGGCTCGATGAACACCTGAAGCGCGGAAAAGGCTAAAGCTTCAAGCCCGCTTCATGGATCCCGCCACCCATGCCGGGGCAATTTCGGCACGCAGCTTTCTCTTTTTGACGCCTTTGGCGAAATCGCTCAGCGCCATTCCGCTACGGGCCCGGGCAATTGCTTCATGTTTTGTGAGCAGGAGACCATTCTCCAGCGGCGGACGCTTGCCAAACCTGTGCCGAAAAGGCTTTCGGAATGCTTTTGCTGGAGTGAAACAAGCTGCATCTCTTCCCATCGAAAGATAGTCCAGCAACGCCTCAACCCAGCCAGATTGAAGCCTCGCTCCAGGTTCAAGAAACAAAAGCCAGTCACCGCGTGCTGAAGCAACGACCTGACGTATGTCCCAATGGGCATGGAAGCGGGCACCTGCCGCGTCGGCCAGCGCCTGGATACCATCTCCCGATCCCTTGTCGAGAATGATGACATCACTCACCAGCCCTTCGACTGCACCGATAACAAGTGCTGCCAGAGTGTGAGCTGCTTCTGCTTCGTGATCCTGACATTCCATAATGATGGTCAACATGAGCCACATGTATCGCATTGCAGCAGACAACGCCATATTTCCGCCGCAAAGAATTTTGTTCTTGCTATGTTCTATTTACAGAGATAGGAATATAATCATTGAAGACGGCTACGAGTCGTACGCCAAGGGAGAAATCGATGGCAGCGCATATGCATCTGAATGGAGAGGCATTTGCACCGGGGCACGGTGCTGACATTGCTAATGCATTGGCCGATGCCCGTGGTGAGCGCATTGATATTGGCCGCAGGCGGGGGCGTGGCGCAGGTATGAACCCGTCAGGCCGCTTTGAACACCATTCCAAAACCGACTTTGATGACGGATGGCAATCGCTTGAGGACCTTCCCCCCTTCAAGACAGAGATACAGGTTGAAAAGCCGCGCACGGCGCTGACACGGAACGCGTCGCCCGATATCCCCTTTGACCGCTCCATCAATCCTTACAGGGGCTGCGAGCACGGCTGCATTTACTGTTTCGCCCGTCCTACGCATTCGTATATGGGGCTGTCCGCCGGTCTCGATTTCGAAGCCAGGCTTTTTGCCAAACCGGATGTTCCCAAGCTTCTTGAGCGTGAACTTTCCAAGCCGGGCTACAAGCCGCGCACCATTGCGATTGGAACCAACACGGACGCTTATCAGCCTATTGAGAAGAAATGGCGCATCATGCGTCAGATCCTCGAGGTTCTTGATGCCGCCAATCATCCGGTCAGCATTGTAACGAAATCGTCTCTCGTCATGCGCGACGCCGATATTCTGGCAAGCATGGCGGAACGGGGACTGGCCAAGGTAGCGATTTCGGTGACAACGATGGATAGGGCAACGGCGCGCGCTATGGAACCGCGTGCATCAACCCCGGCGAAACGCCTTGAGGCCATGCAGGCGCTTTCAAGTCAAGGGATACCGGTTGGATGCATGGTTGCGCCTGTTATCCCCGGCCTCAACGACCATGAAATAGAACGAATTCTTGACGGCGCTCACGCCGCAGGTGCGCGCGAGGCAAATTACATCATTCTCAGGCTACCGCTGGAAGTCAGTCCGCTTTTCCGTGACTGGTTGCTGCGGGAGTTTCCGGGGCGTTATCGTCATGTCATGTCACTTATCCGCTCCATGCGTGGTGGGAAGGATTACGATGCGGAATTTGGCAAGCGCATGAAAGGCGCTGGCCCCTATGCTTGGCAAATTCAGCGCCGATTCGATATCGCCTGCAAGCGGCTGGGTCTGGGCAAGGGGCGCTTTCCGCTGCGTGATGACCTCTTCATTCCACCGACGACCGGCGGTGTTCAACTCGCCCTTTTCTGAAATATCGCATCCCACGGCGCTGCCTCGCCGTGGTGCCGGATGAGCCCGCATCTTCATCCGGCCTTGCAGGGAATCGGACGCTTGTGCATTGTCCGCCGCATGACAGCCAAGAAAACGTCCGATTCCCTTTCTCTTTTCGACATGCCTGAAGGGCCTGACTTCAGTTTTGAGGCAAGAGCCATGAAGTCAGGCGCGCGTTTCGTGGCGGGCGCAGATGAGGCTGGCCGCGGACCATTGGCAGGGCCTGTTGTCGCCGCGGCTGTCATTCTCGATCAGTCCCATATTCCAGTTGGCCTGAATGACTCCAAGAAGCTGACTGCGGCCCGCCGCGAAGCCCTGTTTGACGAAATCCTGAAAACATCGCTTGTTGCGGTGGCGTCATCGAGCGCACGCACTATCGACCAGACCGACGTGCGCAAGGCCAGTCTCGACGCGATGCGCAGGGCAATCGCAGCCTTGCCGGAAATTGCCGACTTCGCCCTCATTGATGGACGTGACATTCCCTCAGGGCTTTCCTGTCCCGCGAAGGCCATTATCAAAGGCGACGCGCGATCACTGTCCATCGCCGCAGCCTCAATCGTCGCAAAAGTCACCCGCGACCGAATGATGGAACATGCTGGAATGCTCTATCCGGCATATGGTTTTGAGAAACACGCTGGTTACGGCACAGCCGCCCACCGGACAGCCATAGAGGAGCTTGGCCCCACGCCGCTTCACAGAATGAGCTTCCGGCCACTTCGCCGCGAATGAAAAAGCCCGGTCGAAACCGGGCTTTTCAATAATCAGGCTCTTACACGTCTCAACTCAGTTCAAACGCGTTTTCACCTCGTCAACAGCACTCTTGAAGAGAGCGTTCTGTGTCTTGCTGTCGGATTTCTCTGCAATCACTGACTGAGCAGCAGCAATGGCCAGATCAACAGCAGCGGAACGGACAGCGCCGATGGCATCCGCTTCAGCCTGCTTGATCTTGTTTTCGGCAAGAGCATTGCGGCGGGCCACATATTCTTCCGTCTTCTGCTTGGCTTCAGCAGTCAGGGACGCTGCTTCACGCTTGGCGGAGGCAACGATTGCTTCGGCTTCCTCCTCAGCTTCCTTGCGCTTGCGCTGGTATTCAGCCAGCAGATGCTGGGCTTCCTCACGCAGACGCTTGGCATCAGCAAGCTGATCGGTAATTTCCTCAGCGCGCTTGTCCAAAGACTTGGCAATCATGCCCGGAACTTTGAGATAAGCGATAATGCCCAGGAACAAAACGAGGCCGATAAAGGCCCACATGGTGGCAAGTGATGTCGCGTCCATTGTGGCCCTCCGTCAGTTTCCGGCGTTCTTGACCGCAGATGCGATCTCAGCCTTGGTTGTTTTGCTTCCTGTCAGCTGCTCAACAATTGAGGCAGCCGTATCTTCGGCAATCGTTCCGACCTCAGAAAGAGCAGCTTGCTTGATCTCCGCAATACGCGTTTCCGCTGCGGCGATCTTCTTGCCCAGTTCAGCTTCACTGGCGGCGCGCTCGGCATCAGCCTTTGCGCGCGCTTCATCGCGAGCCTTCGATGCGATTTCGCCAGCCTTCACTTTCGCTTCGGCCAGTTCTTTTTCGTAGGCTTCGATTGCGTCATCAGCCTCTGACTTCATGCGTGAAGCTTCGTCCAGATCACGCGCAATGCGATCCTGCCGGTCTTCAATGATGGAGCCAATGCGCGGCGCAACAACGCGAGAAATGATCAGATAGAAAACACCGAACGAAAGCGCCAGCCAGAGAAGCTGCGAGCCGTAATATTCGGAATTGAAGGGCGGAAATCCGCCTTCGTGACCGGCCTCATGCGGCACGCCGGTTTCCGTATGCATCTCAGATGCATTCGTATCACCTTCAGCGTGGCCTGAAGACTCCTCGGCATATGCCGGTGTCACAAAAAACATTGTCACCTCCAGGTGCGCAATAGGACCAGAGTGTGGACCGGGCGCCCCGAATCATAAAGGCGCCCAAGGATCCGAAGCCGGACGTATTAGCCGAACAGGGCCAGAAGTGCGATGAGCAGCGAGAAGATGCCCAGAGCTTCCGTCACAGCAAAGCCGAAAATCAGACGGCCGAACTGGCCATCAGCAGCCGACGGGTTGCGCAGAGCGCCTGCGAGGTAGTTGCCGAAGATGGTGCCAAGACCGATGCCTGCGCCACCCATGCCAAGGCATGCAATACCTGCGCCGATGTATTTTGCTGCTTCCGCTTCCATGAATTCACTCCTTCGAATTGGTTTGATGCGGCTTTAGACTGACACCCAATGGGCGTCAACGATTTTTTCTTTTGCTTCCTCGCGGACTTAGTGTCCGCCAGGATGCAGGGCGTCATTGAGGTACATGCAAGTCAGCACCGCAAAGACATATGCCTGCAAAAAGGCAACCAGGAATTCAAGGCCTGTAAGGGCTACGACCATGAACAATGGCAAAATGGCTCCACCGATCCCCACCGCGCCGAGCGCGCCAAGCGAAACGATGAAACCCGCGAACACCTTGAGCGTAATGTGACCAGCCAACATGTTGGCAAAGAGACGAACGGAAAGGCTGATCGGGCGAGACAGAAACGAAATGACTTCGATGGCAACGACGAGCGGCAGCAATATGCCAGGCACCCCGCTTGGCACAAAAAGCTGCAGGAAGTGCAGTCCATGCTTTGCAAAGCCATAGACCACCACAAGACCGATTACCAAAATCGCGAGAGCGAATGTCACGATGATGTGGCTGGTGATGGTGAAGAAGTAAGGAACCATGCCAATCAGGTTGGCGACCAGAACGAACATGAAGAGCGAGAAGACCAGCGGAAAGAACCGCATGCCTGCAGTACCCGCGCCATCGCGCAACATGTTGGAAACAAACTCATAAGCCAGCTCGGAGACCGACTGCATGCGACCGGGAACCAGCGCGCGATTGGATGTTGTGAGGTAGAGAAAACCTGCGGCCACCAGAACAACGATCACCATAAACAGCGAAGAGTTGGTGAAAGACAGGTTCACATCGCCGGCATGCAGCGGAAAAAGTTCATTGATTTGAAACTGGTGAATTGGATCGACCTTGCCGCCTGACACGAGTTGCTCTCTTTCGTTTCACCGCCCGAAGGCATTTTCATATCTAGACAGTCGCCTGTCTGTTTAATCTTTTTTTTCGTCGCGCGGCTTGGGCTGAGGCGTTTCCACATAGCCCGCTGCGCGCATCATATTCAAAACGGCTGCCGCAAAACCCAGGAGCAGAAACACGATCATGCCCCACGGGTTCGTACCCAGAAAATAGTCAAAGAGATAGCCAAGGAGAGCACCGGTCAAAACACCAGCAATAAATTCCGAGGAAAGCTTCACAGCCTTGGAGTAACTGCTCCCGCGGCCAGATGCCTGCTTGTCCCCGCCTCTCCGCGTCTTGCCCCTCTTGTCAGCCAATTGGCTTTCAAGGTTGTCGAGACGCTTCTTCAGACTTTCTCCCTGCTCTTCCATTTTGCCACTCCAGCCTATTTCCCGCTCGCTTGAAGCCGATCATGCCCGGCGAGACGGTCAAGCGTGCAATGACATTGGGCCCCGCTTTGAAGTCGCGCGCAACATAGTTTTGAGTATCACCTTAGTCAAGGCGTCGCGATAAGTTCGCAACAATCAATTTCTTCAATATAAAACAAATACTTAGATAATATCTGCCCGAATTTTGCGATTCTATGGCCCAAGCGAGATGCATCAATGAAGCAATGGAAACAAAAAAGCCCTCTTAAGCGAGGGCTTCACGGAAAACGGCAAAGCCGGTTTTACGACCAACCACCGCCATGCGTGCGGTAGAAGATGTGGAGCCCAATACGGCCTACCTTCACCATAGTACGCGCCCAGGCTGGGCGCACATAGACTGCATGATAATGGGTTGCCGAACCAACTTCCGTCAGCCAAATCTTGCCGGCGGTAACGGCCATGGCGACATCATGGGCCATCCGCCAGTCCGACTTAGAGCGTATCCGGTCGCGAATGTTGTCACAGGCAAATGAGAACTGGCAGCGATTGCGCCATTGTTTGTTCTGATAGACCACGCCGCAGATCGTATTCGGGTAGGTCGGGTTACGCACACGGTTGAGAATAACCTGGGCAACGGCCGCCTGCCCTTTGAGAGATTCTCCGCGCGCCTCGAAATATATGCCTGATGCAAGACATTGCTGTTCATTATCAGAGAAAACCGCGGCTGGCAGAGGCGTTGCCGCCCAACCATGATCTTCTGGAGCAATTTCCGGAATGAAGCGTCCCGTCTTCTTTTCGGCCTTGAGGATAGAGTCAAATGGAGACTGACGGGAATAGTCGGGCGCTGGAGGCGCGTAAGCGGTGGCCAGAACATCGGCATGTTCATTGGTTACCAGACTCGCCAGCGCTCGCGGGACGCCATAGCCCTTTTGAACCGGCCGGCGTTCAAAGAAGGACTGCGCGATTGTCAGCTCCTTGCCCTTGATCTTCGGTTTTACAAACGCGGTTTCGCGCTCGGACCTGCCAACGGGCTTGAGCAGGGATGCCGAGCGATCAAGCACAGAACCGGCTGAAAAGCCCTTCGGTGGCTGAACCGGAGCAATAGCCACGACGCGGCCCTTCTTCAAATGACGTGTGACGCGCTCCTCATCGGGCGTCGCCTCAAAGGGCTTGCCCTCTCCGCGCATGGCTACCTTTTCACCGCCGGGAAGCGAAACCCCACCAGACGGCTTCACCGTGCCTGTGACGATTGGGTCGGCAAAAACCATTTCCGCGCTCTGGATCGAACCGGCTGGTGATGGGGTCAGATAGACGCGACCTTCAGCAGACGTGTTGATGCCCGCCAAGTAGGCCGCGATGTCAGATCTGCCCATATTTTGAGGAAATGCGGAATAGACCGCCGCACCGAGAATGAACGCGGTCAGTGCTTTTCCAAATATGGACAATGCACGCCGCTCGGCTTGGTTATGACGCACGCACGCTACTCCAATACTGCATAAAAACTGTCGTGCAGCATGAATCATTAACCTTGATACATGGTTAATATGATTTCCCATATTTAGGGCATCATAAAACACCGCTTTGGCCAACACCGTCCCTCTGCTTCCAAAAGCACCAGACGGACCGTCAGCCCAAACGATAAAAACCGCGCTGTATCAGACACAGGCAAAATCAAGGCAAAACAGTCCGCCGCCCGGTTTTAGGAAAGAAATTGGCATTTTGATGGAACGAAACCATCCGCCCATATCAAGTCACAACAAGAAGAAAATCTTCTGCTGTCAGTCAAAGACGATTTCGGGCGTGGCCCGCGCCCTTCGCGCACGAATGGAGTCCCAGACCCTTTCAGCTATTGTGCGGTAGGCCGCTGCATGCGCACCATCCGGCGCGCTGGCAACAACTGGCGTACCAGCGTCAGAGGTCTCACGGATCGCCATATCCAGGGGAATCTCGCCCAGGAAGGGCGCGCCGATTTTCTCCGCCTCTGCACGCGCGCCACCGTGACCGAAGATATCATGTCTGCCGCCGCAATCCGGGCAAACGAAATAGCTCATGTTTTCGACGACACCCAGCACCGGTATTTCGACCTTGGCAAACATGTTGATCGCCTTGCGCGCATCCAGCAAAGCCAGGTCCTGAGGTGTGGAAACAACAACAGCGCCAGCCAACGGCACCTGCTGCGCCATGGTAAGCTGCACGTCACCGGTGCCGGGCGGCATATCAATAACCAGGACATCGAGATCGCCCCAATTGACCTCTCTCAGCATTTGCAACAATGCAGACTGGATCATCGGGCCGCGCCAGATCATGGCCGTACCTTCATCAACCAGAAAGCCCATGGACATGGCTTTAAGACCGTAATTCTCCATGGGAATAATGCGCCGCCCATCGGCGGTTTGAGGCTTGCCTGAAATTTTCAGCAGGCGCGGAATGGACGGGCCATAGATGTCAGCATCCAACACGGCCGCCTTTAGGCCATTTGCCTGAAACGCAAGCGCCAGATTAACGGCGGTGGTTGATTTTCCAACTCCGCCCTTGCCCGAAGCAACCGCTACAATCGCACCGATACCGGGGATTTCCTGACGCGGCGGCGGTGCCGGTCGCGCTCCCGGCGAGGCCGGCTTTGCCGCCCGCGGAGCTTCCGGTTTGACCTGACGTGCGGGCGTGTCGCCCGCCTTCTTGTCGGCCGTCAGCACCACAACTGCACTTTTGATACCCTCGACCGACAGCGCGGCCTTTTCTGCAGTTGCACGCAATGGCTCAAGTTCTTCAGCGCGCTCGGCTGGAACGGACACGGAGAAATAAGCTTTCCCGTCAGAAACAAATATATCCGACACCAGCCCGAGGCTGACTATGTCGCCATCGGCCCCTGGAAAGGTTAGCGAGCGGAGTTTGTCCTTGATGGAGGCGATGGTCTGATCAGTCATGGGAAAGAGGCACCGGTTCGAATGTCATATGAGGGGCAATCTATGTAGCCCGACGCCAAATTCAAGGCGAAACCGCCGTATTCCCGTCCTGCCCATTCGCGCTCCGGTTATTCAGCGTCCCTCTGATCACACCAGGCGACTGTGATTGCCTTCAATTCACCAGTCTTCGCAGCCAGATCGGCAAAGTCTGCAAATTTCATGGAGCGCGCCTCTTTTCCCTCACCCTCAAGGTTGGGAAAATCGCCCGCGATATCTGCGCCCTTGTGAAACATAAGGCTCGCATGTTTTTTCGATTTCGGGAAAAAGCTTGCGAGATTTCCCTTGTAGACGAAGGTCGGCGCCTGCCACTTGATTGCCTCGGATATCCGTGAATCCGCTGCGAGTATGACGTCTCGTACCGCCATAACAACCTCTTTCATCGGGTTGTCATAATCCGACAGCCAGCGATCAACATCGGGATTTTTATTCATGGCCTCTCCTCAGTCCAGTGTTGTTATCAGGCGGGTTACCAGCCCATTGTGAAGTGTAAAGCGGTTGAGGCCAGAGCCCTGGCCGCCCGGAATGGATGGGGACCGGCAAGTCCAGCTCACCAGAATTTCTCCACCTGTCAGTTCCACCTTGTCGACGGAAATGCGCATGTCGGTCATCGGTATTTCCCAACCGAGCGCCATGGCTTTCATGATGGCCGCTTTTCCCTCGTGGCGGCGCACCGTCCCGGTGAAAGGCTCCTCGTAAACAGCATCCGGCGCAAAACAGGCCTCCAAGGCTTCGGCGCCCACTTTTCCCGCTTGCATCGAGAGAAAGAAATTGCTGATCTCTATCGGTACCGAACTCATAGGCTTTCTCCCTGGTCCGCCATGCTAAATGACGATACAATTGAGCATCTCAAACGCGCCATTCATGCGCTTGAACACCCTAACATTTCAGCGGGCGCATTTGAGGCCTTGGCTCCGCTTTCGGCCCTTGTCGCCGGGAATATGGACCTGACCATCGATATGCGCGCAAGCACCATTTTGGGCGCACCAGTGATCTTGGCCCACAGTAAGACAAACGCCTCCCGATTGCCGGACTGCCTGACGACCCGTCAGCGTGACGTCGCCGAGCTTATTATCGCCGGGCATTCAAACAAATCGATTGCGCGCGAACTCGGCATCAGCCTTGCAACGGTGAAAGACCATGTTCATGCGATCCTGCAGCGCCTCGGTCTTTCCTCCCGTACAGAACTGTTCAAGGTCGTTCGTTAATCTGTGTGACAGACTATTGGCGGGCAGCGAGCCTGTCTATCCATCTTGGGATGGATATCGCGTGAAGCAATTACCAGCAGAAGCTGGCTGACAGATTATTGATCGCGGATCTGCGACCTGATCGCTACAGTGCTTTTGTTTGGGCTAACTGGACACCGATGGAAACAGGCCGCCCCGGCAGAACAGATGCAGAGCTGACGCCGGGCACGAAATTCACATTTATGCCAAAGCGAGTGAGGTGGGAGATTTCCTGTTCCAGTTCGAGCGTCAATGAGGCATCGCCAGCCAACAGTCGTACCACACGTTTACCGGAGCGGATAAGAGAACGGGTCGTTTCACAGACAGCGTCCAGCCCTTCACCACATTCGCTTACAAAGAGACGCTTGGCTTCCCGTCTGGCCAGCTCCAGGACCTCTGGTGCGATACCTTCATCATAGAGGATGACATCTGCGGACTGCAATGTGCGAACAGCCTTGAGGGTGAGCATTTCGGCTTCTCCCGGCCCCGCTCCCACATAGGTCACGCTGCCGGAAAGTGTTTCACCAAGAGCCGATATCTTGCCAATACTGGTAATCAGGGCGCGTTCTTCCGCGTCTCCTGGCAAACTGTTGCCGCGAAAGGCCATATCGACAAACCGCTCCCAAAAGACCCGCCTTGGCGTACCCGCATCCAGCCGATCGGTCACCTGGGCGCGCAGTTTGCGGGCAAGCAAGGCCCAGCCTTTAAGCGACGGCGGAAGCAGGGTTTCAATGCGGCGACGGATGGCCTGAGCCAGAATTGGCGCCGCGCCATCGGTTGAAATGGAGATAACGACAGGCGACCGATTAACGATGGAGCCAAACTGAAACTGACAAAATTCCGGTTTGTCGATGACATTGACGGGAACACCCGCTGCGCGGGCGGCCTTATAAAACCGTTCCGCGTCCGCATTGCTTTTGCAATCCGCGAGTACAAGCGCAAAGTCGCCCAGATCCATAGTAGCCCAGTCGTCATCAATCAGCGTGACCCCGCCGCATTCTTGATTGAGAGCCGAAAGGCTCTCCGACGGGCTTTCCCATCCCAGATAAACTTTTACCTCCGCGCCACATGCAGCCAGCAACTCAGCCTTCCATGCCACGGCGTCGGAAGCACCTGCGACGAGGACACTTTTGCCGTTCAAATCCCAGAATATGGGCAGTTTGGACAAAGGCTCCATACGCGCTAAACGGCGGGGCTTCTTTTCACTCCGCGGCTGCAAGAAGGCCGTCATTGATAATTCCCCTGATTTCGGCGCGGCACGAACCGCAGTTGGTTCCTGCTTTCAGACAATCGCCAACGGCTTCCACCGTTGTGCAGCCGTCCTGCATGGCGGCGGTGATCTGGTTGATCCCGACGGAAAAGCAGGAGCAGACTGTAGCACCTGGATCGGGCTGGTCTTGACCAGGCCGAGCAGCGGCAATGGCAAAGCGGGTGCGCATATCATTATGCTGCACACCAAGCTGAGCTACGGCCCAGTTACGCGACACCTCTACCGGTTCCGCAGCAACATAGAGCGCGGCAAGCAATTGGGTGTCGTTGAAGAATGCAAGCCGTGCAACCCCCTTCTGCTGATCCGAATAGCCGATGATTTCGGCCTCTTCCGACAAGCCGAAGGCCTTGCGGCACCAAAGGCCCCAGTCTTCGGCCACAGCATCGAAACCAAGCTCCAGCCTCCAACCGCCATCAGCCTTGGCGAGCGCCCAATAGGGAACATCACCTATGTTCTCCGGTTTTTCCGCCAGGACAGCAAAGCCATAGGCCGCCGCCTGAAATGGCGTGACTGCGACACCCGCCTGTTTGGAGGCCGGCTGACCGGAATGCGGGTCGGTTTTCGCTGTCACCAGAACATCAACGCGTGCGTTGGACGCAAATTGCGCCGTCCAGTGCATCGGCGCGAAGACAACACCGCGTTGCTGGCGAGGTGTCACGAGCGCGCGCAAAATATTGCTGCCATGCGGGCTTTCCAGCCGCACGAGACTGGCAGGCGCAATACCCAACGCAGCGGCATCCGCCGGATGAATTTCCACAAAAGGCTCTGCCAGATGCTGCGACAAACGCGCGGCCTTCCCGGTGCGGGTCATCGTGTGCCACTGGTCACGAATACGACCGGTATTGAGAATAAAGGGAAAGGCGGGATTGTGATCAGTCGCCTGCTGCCGAACAGCAATGAAGCGGCCCTTGCCATTTGGCGTATAGAACCCGCCTTCCGCAAAGAATCGTGTCTCCCTGGCCTGTTCGCCTGAGGATTGCGGCCATTGAAATGGCGTCAGCGCGTCGAAATCCACCTTGGAGATGGAAGCGTGAACGCCAATATCGAAGTCGCGGCGGCCGTTATTTTGATAGGCGGAAAGTGCTGCATGTTCGGCAAAGACCTCCGCCGTTTCAGTCCAGCCGAAGGCATCTTCGAAACCCATGCGTTTTGCCACTTCGGCCAATTGCCGCCAGTCAGCCATTCCCTCGCCCGGTGCAGGTATGAAGGCCCGCTGGCGGGAAATCCGCCTTTCTGAATTCGTGACGGTGCCATCCTTCTCGCCCCAGCCAAGCGCCGGCAAAAGCACGTGGGCCAGTTCAGCCGTATCGGTATTTTTCTGAATATCCGAGACGACGACAAACGGACAATTGGCAATCGCGTCGCGCACATTGTCGGCTTCCGGCAAGGAAACAACCGGGTTAGTGGACATGATCCACAAGGCCTTGATGCGGCCATCTGCGACAGCC
The DNA here is from genome assembly GCA_050306195.1 of Ensifer sp. Lineage (GTDB taxonomy): Bacteria > Pseudomonadota > Alphaproteobacteria > Rhizobiales > Rhizobiaceae > Ensifer_A. Next base: position 35,914 of record JBNLGT010000002.1, on the reverse strand, counting down.
TTGAACATGTCTACAGCCTTGAGGCCCGCGTGATCGGCGATCACCGGCGCTTTCCAGAATGCACGCACCAGTTTGCGGTGTTCTTCATTTTCCAGCACCATGTGGGCGGCCAGCATATTGGCAAGTCCGCCGACCTCACGCCCGCCCATCGCATTGGGTTGTCCTGTCAGCGAGAACGGCCCCATGCCCGGCTTTCCAATACGCCCGGTGACAAAATGGCAATTGATGATGGCGTTGACCTTGTCGGTGCCGCTGGCCGATTGGTTGACGCCCTGAGAGTAACAGGTGACGACCTTTTCCGTTCTCTCAAAGAGAGTGAAAAAGGCCGCCAACTCCTCCTCGGATAAACCTGTGGCGGCGCCGAGCTGGATGGGCGTCTGCCCAGCGGCCGCCTCCACCGCCTCATCAAAACCCTCGGTAAAGTTCCCGACATAGGTCCGGTCAAAGGCGGAGGATTTTGCAAGATGGGCCAGAAGCCCGTTGAAAAGCGCCACATCGGAATCCGGCCTGATGGCCAGATGCATGTCGGCGATATCGCAGGTCATTGTACGGCGCGGATCGATGACGACCACCTTGATGCCGCGCTCCGCTCTGGCCTCACCGAGACGCTGGTACAGAACCGGATGACACCAGGCGAGATTCGATCCGACCAGCACGACCAGATCGGCGCATTCGAGATCCTCGTAACAACCGGGTACGGTGTCGCTGCCGAAGGCCCGTTTGTGACCGGCAACCGAGGACGCCATGCAAAGCCGCGAATTGGTGTCAATATTCGCCGACCCGATGAAGCCCTTCATCAATTTGTTTGCGACATAATAGTCCTCGGTGAGGCACTGGCCCGAGACATAAAAGGCCACCGAATCCGGACCGTGTTCGCGGATCGTTTGAACAAAATTCTGCGCCACCAGATCAAGCGCACTGTCCCAGGTGACGCGTTCACCCCTCACTTCGGGGAAAAGAAGCCTGCCGTCCATGTCCACCGTTTCGCCCAAAGCGGAACCCTTGGAACAGAGCCTGCCAAAATTGGCCGGATGATCCGGGTCACCCTTTACGGTGACCGCACCATCCTCATGACGGGTAGCGATCACGCCGCAGCCGACGCCGCAATAGGGACAGGTGGTTTTGGTTTCGGTTGTCATGCATTTTGTCCGAATTGAAATCACCACCCCGATTACCGGGATGGCAGAAGGCAAAGCTGGCCTTATTCGGCCGCCACCAGTATTTCCTGCTGCAGGGCCATGAAGATCACCCCGTTTTCCACACGAAGCGGAAAGGTTTTCACAGACCCTTCGTCGGGTCCGCGAACCTCGCCGGTTTCAAGCGAAATCACCCAGTTATGCAGCGGGCAGGTGACCGAGGCGTCATGCACGATACCTTGGGAGAGCGGCCCCTTCTTGTGCGGGCACATATCTTCAATGGCGTGAACCACGTTGTCCTGTGTCCGAAACACGGCGATTTTGCCCTGCGGGGTCATAACACAGCGCGCGCCGCGAAGCGGGATGTCTTCGATATGACCGATTTCAAACCATTCCATCATCGTTCTCCTTATTCCGCTGCCTGTTTGAAGTTGATGGCCGCCATGGGGCTGAACTCATGTTTGTCCTTGCCGGAAACGCGTTCCGACCAGGGGTCAACCTGTGCGAATTTCTGGCTGAAGACAAAGCGCTCGAAATAGGCGTTGCGCTTTTCCTCATCGTCAACAATGTGCTTGCGCACTTCATCGAGCCCAATACGGGCCGCCCACTTGAAGATGCGTTCCAGATAGTGTCCCTGCTCGCGATACATCTGGGTGAGCGCGACAATATATTCGAGCGCTTCCTCTTCCGTTTTGACGCGGCAGAGGACTTCCGTGCCTTTGATTTCCAGACCGGCAGCACCAGCGAAGTGGATCTCGTAGCCTGAATCCACACAGATCACGCCGATATCCTTGCAGGTTGCTTCCGCACAGTTGCGCGGGCAGCCCGACACGGCAAGCTTGACCTTGGCTGGGGTCCATGAGCCCCACATGAACTTCTCAAGCTTGATGCCGAGACCGGTCGAATCCTGCGTGCCAAAGCGGCACCAGTCTGAACCAACGCAGGTTTTGACAGTACGCAGGCCCTTGGCATAGGCGTGACCGGACACAAATCCGGCCTCCCCCAGATCGGCCCACACGGCAGGCAGGTCTTCCTTCTTGATGCCCAGCATGTCGATACGCTGGCCACCGGTGACCTTGACCGTCGGGATATTGAATTTCTCAACAACATCGGCAATCGCGCGAAGCTCGGATGCCGATGTTACCCCGCCCCACATGCGCGGAACGACCGAATAGGTGCCATCCTTCTGGATATTGGCGTGAACACGTTCATTGATGAAACGTGACTGATAATCGTCGGCATATTCGGCCGGCCAATCGCAGACGAGGTAGTAGTTGAGCGCCGGACGGCATTTTGCGCATCCGCAGGACGTCTTCCACTCCAGCTCCTGCATCACGGCAGGAATGGTCTTCAATCCCTTGGCGACGATCAGGTGCCGTACTTCGTTGTGGCCAAGATCGGTACAGCCACACATGGGCGTAATGGCGGAAGTCTTGAAGCCATCGCCAAGCGTGACCGCCATGAGCTGTTGCACGAGACCGGCGCAGGTGCCGCAGGAGTTCGACGCCTTGGTATGCGCCTTTACTTCATCAAATGTTGTCAGGCCTTTTTCCACGATTGTATCAACAATCTTGGACTTGCAGACGCCGTTGCAGTCGCAGATTTGCGCATCACCCGGCAAGGCTGCAACGGCCGCCGTAGGGTCCAGGGGGGACCCTCCTTGATAGGCCTGGCCAAAAATCAGCGTTTCCCGCATCTCGGAGATGTCAGTGCCCTTCTTCAACATGTCGAAGAACCAAGCGCCATCCGACGTCTCGCCATAAAGCACCGCACCAATGATCTTGTTGTCCTTTATGATCAGGCGCTTGTAGACACCGGCATTGGCGTCACGCAGCACAATCTCCTCACGGTCGTCGCCTTCGGCGAAATCCCCTGCAGAAAAGAGATCAATGCCGGTGACTTTCAGTTTCGTGCTGGTGACGGAGCCCTTGTATTCAGCAGACCCGCTTAGAAGCTGGTCGGCGAGCACTGCGCCCATTTCATAGAGCGGTGCAACGAGACCGTAACAGGTGCCGTTATGCTCGGAACATTCACCCAGCGAGAAGATGTCTGGATCGGATGTGCGCATCGTGTCATCAACAATGATACCGCGGCCAACCTCTAACCCGATATCCTTGGCGAGCTGCGTAGACGGGCGGATGCCGACGGCCATGACGACGATTTCGGCGTCAAGCACCGTTCCATCGTCAAGCCGGACGCCTTCCACCTTATCCTCACCGACGATTGCGTGCGTGTTGGCCTTGGTCATGACCTTGATACCGCGCGCCTCGATGGCTCGCTCAAGCAGGTAAGCTGCTGCGGGATCGAGCTGGCGCTCCATCAGCGTCGGCATCAAGTGCAGGACCGTCACATCCATGCCCTGTTCTTTCAGACCAGCTGCGGCTTCAAGTCCCAGGAGACCGCCGCCGATGACGACGGCCTTGCCCTTGCCCTTGGCCACGCCCAGCATCTTCTCGACATCATCGAGATCACGGTAAACCATGACGCCGGGAAGATCGTGACCTGGAACAGGGATAATGAAGGGCGATGAGCCCGTGGCGATGACCAATTTGTCGTAAGCCGCAGTGATGCCATTTTCCGAGGTCACCGTTTTCGCCTTGCGGTCAATTTCGGTCACCTTGGCCGACTTGTGCAGCGTTACGCCATTTTCGGCATACCAGTCATCATTGTGGGTGATGATATCCTCATAGGTCTTTTCACCGGAAAGGACCGGGGAAAGCATGAGGCGGTTATAATTGACCCGCGGTTCAGCATTGAAGATCGTCACGTCATAAGCGGACGCATCTTTCTCAAAAAGGTATTCCAGCATGCGGCCCGGGGCCATGCCGTTACCTACAATAACCAGCTTCTTTTTCATCGTCTTACTCCGCAGCGAATTGGGGGTGGTCTGCCGCCTTGCTGGCAACACGGGCGGCACGTTTGTTGCGAATGGCCTCCAGGGTTTCCGGATCGGGGTTGGCCCCCCCTTCATAGGCTTCCAGAAAGTCGAGAAGTTCTTCGCGATAAGCGTAATAGTCGGGATGCGCGAGCAACGCCTTGCGGCTGCGCGGGCGTGGCAAGTCAACGTCCATAATGTTGCCGATCGTCGCGTTCGGGCCGTTCGACATCATCACCACGCGGTCGGCGAGAAGAATGGCTTCATCCACATCGTGGGTGACGCAAATTGCCGTGACTTTGGTGCGTTTCCACACATCCATCAGCACTTCCTGCAACTCCCAGCGTGTCAGGCTGTCGAGCATGCCGAAGGGTTCATCCAGCAGCAGGAGCTTGGGAGAAAGGGCGAATGCGCGCGCAATGCCGACACGCTGTTTCATGCCATTGGAAAGATCCGCGGCAAGGCGATGCATGCTGTCACCCAGCCCCACTTTGCCAAGATAATATTCGACAATATCCTTGCGCTCGGCTGGCGAGGCGTCGGGGTAGACCTTGTCCACGCCCAGAGCCACGTTTTCGCGCGCGGTCAACCATGGCAGAAGCGACGGGGCCTGGAAGACAACAGCGCGGTCAGGTCCTGCGCCGGAGACTTCCTTACCATCAAGTATGACGCCGCCGGATGAAATCGGGTTCAGTCCGGCGACCATGGAAAGCACGGTGGACTTGCCGCAACCGGAATGGCCAATAACGGAGATGAATTCCCCCTTGTCCATCTTGAGATCAAAGCCATCGACAACGGTCAGCGGACCTTTTGGCGTCGGATAGATTTTGGTCACCTGAGAGAATTCAACGTAACGCTTTTCAATCGGTGACTCGGCCGCCTTGGTATAGGCTTCGGGAAGCTTCTCTTCTTTCTGGGTGATCGGCACGACATTGGGCAGAATGACGCCGCTCTCAGTATCGCTACCCCGCTCAGCCCCGATATCCATCAGATATTCGGTAATGACGGCTCGCAGCCGGATGAACTCTTCATTATGGTTCATCTCTCCACGCTCGCGTGGCCGAGGGATGTTGACCGAAAAGCTCTCCCCAAGACAGGCATTCGGGCCTGGCTTCAATGGAATGATGCGATCCGCGAGCAGAATGGCTTCATCCACATCATTGGTGATCAGGATGATCGTCTTCTTCTCTTTTTGAGAAATTTCGGCAAATTCGTCCTGCAGCTTGGCACGGGTCAGCGCGTCGAGGGCAGAGAGCGGCTCGTCGAGCAAAAGAACCTCGGGCTGCATGGCGAGCGCACGGGCCACTGCCACGCGCTGCCGCATGCCACCTGAAAGCTCAGCGGGTTTGCGATCCCGGGCGTGCGAAAGACCAACCATGTCGACATAATTGTCAATCAGCGCTTTCCGTTCCTTTTTCGATTTGCCCTTGTGAACGCTTTCAACGGCAAGGGCGACATTGGCGTTGACGGAAAGCCAGGGCATGAGCGAATAGCTCTGAAAGACAACGCCGCGCTCTGGTGTTGGGCCGGTGACTTCCGTATCACGGAACAAAACCACGCCACGGTCCGGCTTCTGCAAGCCCGCCAGGAGCGAAATGAGCGTCGACTTTCCGGAACCGGAAAACCCGACGATGGCGATGAATTCACCCTCTTCGACCTTCAGGTTGACCCCGGTCAGCACTTCGTTGCGCGCCGCTCCGTTGCCGAAGCCCTTCGAAACGTCGCTGAGTTCAAGTATGGTCATGGAATGAGACCCTTTAAGGATTAGCGGTTCGAAGAGAAGGTGAAGGCTGTCTGCAGGGCGTACATGACGCGGTCCAGAGCAAAGCCGATGATGCCGATGGTAAATACGGCCACCATGATGCGGGCGAGCGAGTCCGATGAACCATTCTGGAATTCGTCCCAGACGAATTTGCCAAGGCCCGGGTTCTGCGCCAGCATTTCCGCCGCGATCAGAACCATCCAGCCCACACCGAGAGAAAGCCGCAAACCGGTGAAAATCAGCGGCAACGAAGATGGCAGAACCAGCTTGCGAACAGTCGTCCAGGTGGAAAGTTGCAGCACCTTACCGACATTGACGAGATCCTTGTCGATGGATGCAACACCAAGCGCCGTGTTGATCAGTGTCGGCCACAGAGAACAGAGCGTTACGGTAACAGCGGAGATGACCAGCGACTTCGGCATGAGATCAGACGGGTTCGCATAAAGTGCTGAAACGATCATGGTTACGATCGGCAGCCATGCGAGCGGCGAAACCGGCTTGAATATCTGAATCAGAGGATTGATTGCACCATTGACCGTGCGTGACAGGCCCGAGGCAATGCCGAGCGGAACAGCGATGGCCGTCGCAATAATAAAGCCGAGACCGACGGTGAACAGGGACGTAATGATCTGGTCGAAATAAGTTGGCTTGCCGGTGTAGTTGCGCCACTTGACCTTGTCTTCCTTGCCAGCGGCCACCAGCTTGGCATTACGTTCATCCTGGCGCTCATAAAAGGCATCCGCCTTTTCCCGCTCCGCCAGATGATCCTGCCACAAACCGCCAGCCTGCTGCGCGACTTCCACAGGACCTGGAATAGCGCCAAGCGAAGTATGTACTTTCGGGGCCAAAACACCCCAGGCAGCCAGGAATATGCCGATACCTATAAGCGGAACCAGAAGCACGCGCTTCAGTTCGTTCATCTGCTCGCCGACATTGTCGCCAGCGAGGATCTTGAGAATGGGCGTGACGAAAGCAAGACCAAGCGCGTCAAGCCAACCTGCCGCCTTGTTAATCCGCTGGAACAAACGCTCCTTGCGGGCAGCGCGCGCCGCTTCGTCTGTGCTTGAGTAGGTTACATCGGCCATGATTTACATCCCGCCTTTTTAAATTTCTTGTCTGGGTTTGGTGCAGTCCCGGCGCCCCGCCGGGACTGCTTTGGATAAGTGCCTGGAATTAGCCGCCGACGATTTCGGAGCCTTCAACCTTCTGCGCACCTTTGAGGCCGATCTTCAGGCTGTCGATGTAAGCGTTTGGAGCTTTTGCATCGAAGGGGATGCCATCAATGAAGTCTTCGGCTGGAACGGGCGGGCGGTAGCCATCTGAACCCGCTGGGAAGTCTTCCTTCGAAGCGTTGCCGTCGGCGACAACCAGTTCGGCGGCCTTCATATAGATGTCAGGCAGGTAAACAGACTTTGCAGTTTCGGCGTACCAGCTGTCATCCTTGAATTCGGAGATCTGACCCCAGCGGCGCATCTGCGTGAGATACCAGATAGCGTCGGAATAAAACGGGTAAGTCGCATAGTGGCGGAAAAAGACGTTGAAGTCCGGCACGTCGCGCTTGTCGCCCTTTTCATACTCAAAGGTGCCGGTCATGGAGTTTGCGATCACTTCAGCGTCGGCGCCGACATATTCAGAACGCGACAGGATCTCGACAGCTTCCGCGCGGTTGGCGTTATTGTCTTCATCCAGCCATTTGGCGGCGCGAATGAGAGCCTTGGTCAGGGCGAGCGTGGTGTTCGGATATTTCTCGGTGAACTCCTTGGTCAGACCGAATACTTTTTCCGGGTTATTCTTCCAGATTTCGTAGTCGGTGATGACCGGAACGCCGATGCCCTTGAAAACAGCAGCCTGGTTCCAAGGCTCGCCAACGCAATAGCCGAGGATGGTGCCAGCCTCGAGTGTTGCAGGCATCTGAGGCGGTGGCGTTACGGAAAGAAGCGCATCAGCCTTGATCTGACCGGAAATGTCAGACTCGGAGTAATATCCGGGATTAATGCCACCGGAAGCCAACCAGTAACGTAGCTCGTAATTGTGGGTGGAAACCGGGAAAACCATGCCCATGTTAAAGGGCTTGCCTTCGGACTTGTACTTGTCAACGACAGGCTTCAAGGCATCTGCCTTGATGGGGTGGACAGGCTTACCGCCCTCCATCGGGACATTAGCCTTCATGGCTTCCCAGATTTCGTTGGAGACCGTGATGCCGTTGCCGTTCAGGTCCATTGAGAAAGGCGTCACGATATGCGCCTTGGTGCCAAAGCCAATCGTCGCAGCCAGCGGCTGCCCGGCCAGCATGTGCGCACCATCAAGCTCGCCAGTGATGACCCGATCCAACAACACTTTCCAGTTGGCCTGCGGCTCGAGCGTAACGAAGAGGCCTTCGTCTTCGAAGAAACCTTTTTCGTAAGCTATCGCCAGCGGCGCCATATCGGTCAGCTTGATGAAGCCGAATTTCAGCTCATCCTTTTCAACATCCAGCATTTCAGCTTGGGCCGCAGTGGAGCATCCAAGCGCCAGGGCAACCCCCAGCGCGGATGCTGACTTCAGCAACGTTCTCTTGGCAATCTTCATCTTCACTTTTCTCCTTGTTTGGACGGTTGGGAGGTCCGCCCAAATCTTTGGTGGTGAGGGATGCACAAACAAAAAAAGCCGCCAGACGATCAGGGACCCACTCTTTCGGTGTTCTCCCGGATCGTTCTGGCGGCTTTGCCTATGTGCACCCTTCGTTGGATGCTTATGAAAGTCCCCTCTGGACTCGACATACTGATATGCACGAACCGTGCCAATTTACGAAATTGTCACTTTTTCTTTTATTTTCAACATTTTGAAGAAATTCATTACATATTGCGCCGCACAAATGACGTGCAGGCTCACTGTTCATATTTTGCGCTTTGCGCATTTTTTGCACATTAAAAGGTGATGGTTATTTTTTAGGCAACTGGATTTTCTGGATCAAATGGGGCGCAATCAAAGAACCCCCTCGCCTCGCCGGCGTTGTCCGGCGTTATGTCGCCGGACGGGAGATTGACACCAAGCGGCCCGACCGCCCGCCGGTAGATATCAGGCCGGTAGGATTCGCGGGCGAACGCCTGATTGGCCGCCGAGCCTTCCACATGCCCCCACCGAACCATCTGACTGTAGAACCACAGCGCATGGCTCTTCCAGGGAAACGTCGCATTGTGGTCGGAGGGCACGAAGAAGTCAGCAACCTCCGCTCTCTCGCCACCACCGGTCAGTAATTTCCCCTCCAGCGCGGGCAAAATGACATCTTCCCGAATTCCGAGAAACTGCTTTTGCGACAATAGTCGCGCCAGTTGAAAACGATTGGCAGGCTCCTGGCACCAGACCGCTGCTCGATACATGGCGCGGATCATGGCATCGAGCGTTTCCTCATTTTTCGACGCCCAATCTTCCTTGAGGCCAAGTACCTTTTCCGGACTGAGCTTCCAAATCGCCGCCTTGACCGTTGCAAATCGACCCGTCCCCTCCTCCACTGCAACGCTGTTCCACGGTTCCCCAACGCAATAGCCGTCAATGGCTTCCGCCTTCAACGCATCCGCCATAAATGGAGGTGGAATAATGACGATTTCCACATCCCTTTCAGGGTCTATGCCGCAGGCCGCCAGCCAATAACGCAGCTCGTAATTATGACCGGAAAAAGGATGAACAACCGCAAAACGCAGCGGCGTTTCGCCCGCCGCCTTGCGAGCCATGATCACGCGCGCAAGCGCCCTGCCGCTCCCTGCTGGATCAAGAACGGAAATACCGTCTTCTTCCGCCATTTTATTGAAGAGCCTATCGGACACAGTCACCGCATTGCCGCCCAGCCCCATAGCCATTGGCGCGACCAGCTTCACTGGCAATGGGGATAGGCCGAGATTGGACGCAATCGGCATTGGGGCAAGCATATGCGCCGCCTGAAAATGACCGACCGCCAGACGATCTCGAATATTGGCCCATGAGGTTTCCCGCACGAGGGTCAATTTCAGGTTTTCCCCCTCGGCAAAACCCAGCTCCGATGTGGCCACCAGAATAGCGCTGTCCAGAAGCGGCAGAAAGCCGGCGATGATTTCGCGTGTGGCGCTCATTCGTCATCTCCCAACAGTCCGGCCGCCATCACAAGGCTCTGCGCTATTTCGGCGACTTTTCTATTCTGATTCATGGCTGTCTTGCGCAACAGCTTATAGGCCTCGTCCTCGCTCATTCCCCGGGTCTTCATCAGAATCCCCTTTGCCCGGTCCAGCACCTTGCGACTTTCCAGCTCGCTCTTTGCTTCCGCCAGTTCCCGCTCCATTCGCGAATAAGCATTAAACCGACTAACGGCCATATCGAGAATGGTCTTGACCCTATCTTGCTTCAGGCCGTCGACAACATAGGCGGACACGCCCGCATCAACCGCCTCCTCAATGGAGCGCTGGTCCGACTTATCGACAAACATTGCAATCGGGCGCTTAACAGTGCGCGACAGCTGGAACATCGCCTCAAGCATATCGCGATTGGGGCTTTCGAGATCAATAACAATCACATCAGGCTGCAATTCCTCGATGCGCCGCGCTGCCCCATAGACCTCGTTCAATATGGTCACCTGCGCATGACCGGCTTCACGCAGACCGGCCTCAATTACAGAAGCGCGAAGCCTGTTTTCATCAATGACCAATATTGTGAGATCGCTCGAAACCATTATGAACAAATGAAATAACGCCAAATCTTGTGCATTGCAAAATATATATTGCCCAGCCGTCCTCACCTTGAAAAGGCCGCATGACGCAAAGGTTTTGGGGGCATTTGATGAAATGGTGTTTTGCTGTTTTTCACTTCCGATTATAAAGCATAAAACAAGGGGAATCGCGGTGGACACAATTGGCAAATTCAACGATCTGGAAGGCGCGTCGGTACTGATTACTGGCGGCGCGTCCGGCATCGGCGCAGCGTTGGTTAGCGGGTTTTGCGCACAGGGCGCGCGCGTCGGATTTGTGGATATTGATGCGGCGTCTGGCCAAGCTCTTGCTGAAAAGCTGAAGGACAGCAAATACCCGCCGCTTTTTATACCCGCAGACCTTTCAGACAGTGAAGCGGCAAAAAATGCAGTTCTCAGAGCCGCCGACGCTCATGGCGGCCTGAAAGTTTTGATCAACAATGCTGCGCGCGATGACCGGCACGAAGCGGACGCCATATCGCCTGAAGAGTGGCGTACGTCGTTGTCGATCAATCTCGACCCCGTCATGTTTGTAACGCAGGCCGCCATGCCGTTCCTCATTGCCTCTGGCGCAGGCTCAGTTATCAACTTCTCTTCGATCGCCTTTCTGCTTAATATGGGGAACCTTCCTGCCTATGGAACCGCGAAGGCTGCCATCATCGGGCTGACCAAGACGTTGGCAGGTCGCTACGGGCCGGACAATGTGCGGGTCAACGCCATCCTGCCGGGCATGATTGTTACCGAGCGACAGAGGAAACTCTGGCTCAGCCAATCGTCAATTGACAGTTTTGTTGAAAGACAATGCATCAAACGCCCACTCGGCTCAGAGGACATGGTAGGCCCCTGCCTGTTCTTGGCGTCCGCAAACTCTGCGGCAATAACAGCACAATCTATCATCGTTGACGGCGGCGCCCTTTAAGGATGCCGGTCGACAACCTGCGACGACAAAAAAAGGAATGTGCGATCAATGGTAACGACACATGATTTCAAGGGAACGGTGCTCAACAAAACCGGCCTTCATCTTGGCGAAGGCCCCACTTATGATCGCCATAGCAACACTGCTTATTGGTTCGACATCGTGGAAAAGGAGCTGCACGAGCTCAATATAAGCACAGGCGAAAGGCGCGTCCATTCCTTGCCCGTCATGTGTTCGGTTCTGGCGCGGATTGACGATCAACGCCAAGCCATTGCGTCAGAGCACGGGATATACATTCGTGACCGGTTGAGTGGCGAGATGGAGTTGGTAATTCCCGTTGAAATGGATAATCCATCAACCCGCTCCAACGACGGCCGCGTTCATCCCTCCGGCTCGCTTTGGTTTGGCACTATGTCGAAGAGCGGAGAAGGCCGCGAGGGCGCTGGCGCAATCTACCACGTGGCCGGCACAAAGGTGACCAAGCTTTATGCGGAGGTCTCAATCCCCAATGGGATCTGCTTTTCACCCGATGGCGCGACCGGTTATTTTGTCGATACGATGGAAAACGTGTTCAAGATGGTCGCACTTGATCCCAAAACCGGGCTGCCCGCCGGGGAACCGCAGGTGTTTTCTGACGAAAGGGGAAACCCAGGAGGCTGTGATGGCGCGGTTTGCGACGCCGATGGGAATATCTGGAATGCACGCTGGGGTGCGGGCGAAATCCAGGTTTACGATCCGTCGGGCAACAAAACAGCGATCTACAGATTGCCCACACCACAAACTACATGCCCGGCGTTTATAGGACCTAACGCCGACCGTCTTCTCGTGACCAGCGCAAGAGAAGGCATGGATGAAGACCAGCTCTCACGCGAACCTTTGGCAGGGTTTACATTCGACCTGGGCATTAAAGTCAACGGGCGCTTCGAGCCTGACTTCGCCCTGTAGCTGATCAGGCATAATACCAATGGAAACAGCCCCACATAAGGAACCGGGGCGGTTTCCCGCCCCGGCCATTCGAATATTCATTGATAAATATTCTTACCTTAATAAAAACCCTTAGGCCGCAGCTTCAGAGGAAAGCGGAACTTCCGCGATTGTAGCCAGAACGCGAGAAGCGATGGCATAGGGGTCGCCTTGAGAGTTCGGGCGACGGTCTTCCAGATAACCCTTGTAGTCGTTCTTGACGAAGGAATGCGGAACGCGGATCGACGCGCCACGGTCTGCCACACCATAGGAGAACTTGTTCCAGGGGGCGGTTTCGTGCTTGCCGGTCAGGCGCTTGTCGTTGTCTGGGCCGTACACGTCAATGTGCTCTTTCCAGTTCTTCGCGAAAGCATCCATGAGCGCTTCGAAATAGGCCTTGCCGCCAACTTCACGCATGTACTTCGTAGAGAAGTTGCAGTGCATGCCCGAGCCGTTCCAGTCGGTGTCGCCGAGCGGCTTGCAGTGCCATTCGATGTCAACGCCATACTTTTCGCAGAGACGGAGAAGCAGGTAACGCGCGATCCAGATTTCGTCAGCGGCCTTCTTGGAGCCCTTACCGAACACCTGGAATTCCCACTGACCCTTGGCCACCTCGGCATTGATGCCTTCGTGATTGATGCCAGCTTCAAGGCAAAGGTCGAGATGCTCTTCCACGATTTCGCGAGCAATATCGCCCACATTCTTGTAGCCAACGCCGGTGTAATACGGGCCCTGCGGCGGCGGGTAGCCAGCTTCCGGGAAGCCGAGCGGGCGACCATCCTGATAGAAGAAGTATTCCTGTTCAAAACCAAACCAGGCGTTTTCATCGTCGAGGATGCTTGCACGGGTGTTTGACGGATGCGGCGTCTCGCCGTCAGGCATCATGACTTCACACATTACCAGAACGCCGTTCTTGCGTGCAGGGTCAGGATAGCAGGCAACTGGCTTCAAAACGCAGTCAGAGCTGCTACCTTCGGCCTGCATCGTGGAGGAGCCGTCAAAGCCCCAGAGCGGGAGCTCGCCCAGCGACGGGAATGTATCGAATTCCTTAATTTGTGTTTTTCCGCGCAGGTTCGGAACCGGCGTGTAACCGTCGAGCCAGATATACTCGAGCTTATATTTCGTCATTGCGTCTCTCTCATGGTTGACAATGGAATTTGACCACAGGTCAAACGCGGTTATGAGCGAAAGAGTCATTCCTGCGCTCAATCCGTGATCTCATATGCATATGCCGTGCCAGTTTTTAAGGCGCAGCCAATTTTTGATGAAATATTGTGAGATTGAGGCGTGATTCACCGCTTATGTAGGCATTGACAGCGTGGTTTTTAGGCAATCCCCACTCAAACGCGATCATCACCAGCTGACTCAAAAAGGAGCAGCGTCATCAGGCCCCCTTCCTGCCGCATATTTATGCACATTATTTATGCAAACGGCTTTTTTTTCATCATATTCTTTGCATTTTCCGTGCATTGAGAGCTATTTTGAGCTATTATTGGGTCACAGATGAAGAGCAACAAATGTGAAAGGTGGCCGAAATGAAGACGGATCATCAAGGGACCGGCGCAAAAATTTACGCCTTTCCGGTGAACAGAATTGTTCGCTCCTCCGGCATGCGCGAGCTCGAAGCGATAGAAAAAGGCTCTTGTGACCACTTCGTCGACACCGATAGCTGGTATCATGAAGATGCTATCAAGGATCAGTCAAACGAGGCAAAACGACCGCAGTGAGGCTATAGAAGGAAATGCAGACGCCGCCTTTCGAGGCGGCGTTTTTTTGACGAAGGCTCAACTATCACCGGGTGGCAATCACGCGACACGATCCAAAACATCAGGCAATATTTGCCATATCTTGCTCTGGATCATCTGTTAGATAGTTTTCAGCCAGGTATCGCTCGGTCGCATCGAGCGCCATGGGGCGGCCGTAAAAATATCCCTGCCCCATGCCACAACCAAGCGCCTTCAGTTTTAACGCTTCGGAGAAATCCTCAATTCCTTCCGCAACAACCTGAAGGTTGAGCCCCTGACACATTGTGATAATGGCACGGATAATGTGCTCGGAAGCCGGATCATCTGCAATACGGGAGACGAAGGCGCGGTCGATTTTGACTTTGTCAAATGTGAAGTCACGTAGCCGCCCCAAGCTGGACTGTCCGGTACCAAAATCGTCAAGCGCAATGCGGATTCCGGCCTCACGAAGATCCGTAACAATCTTCTGCGCCATTTCGGCATCAGCCATAACAGCGGTTTCGGTTATTTCAAGCTCAAGCCGCTCGGGCTCGAGGCCCGCCCTGGATACGATGTTGCGCACAATCTGGCTCGTACGCCGATCGGTTAATTGGGCAGAAGATAGATTGAAGGAAAGAAACAGCTCTTTTGGCCAAGCAGCCGCGGTCTGTGCGGCACGGCGTAGAAGCGTTTCCGTCAGCGCATCAATGAAGCCACGCTCTTCGGCAAGAGGCACGAAAACCGCCGGGGAAATAAAACCAAGGTCGGGATCGTTCCAGCGCGCAAGCGCTTCAAACCCGACCGTACTATCATCCGCCAGATTCACGATCGGCTGAAAATAGACCTCGATACTGTCCGAAATAATGGCGTTTCTCAGCGCCTGCTCGATCTGCGTCGCGCGTCGCATTTCCTGGGCGATTTCACTGGAATAGACAGTAATCTTGCCGGTGCCGCGCCGTTTCGAGCGATATAGCGCAGTCTCGGCGCTTTTCATCAGGTCATCAAATTCCGCCCCTGCAAACGGATAGATAGCAAAGCCGAAAGAGGCAGACAGGCGAACATGACGATCACCAAGATCGTAGGGAGCCGACAGGACTTCCTTGAACATTGCGCCCACCCGCTCCGCACCCGCTCTTTCAAAAAGCAAGGGCAAGACAAAGGCGAATTCATCGCCGGAATGGCGGGTCACCGTCGCCCCGGTCGGCATACAGGCTTTTAGTCGATGAGCAACCTGACAAAGGATTTCATCCCCTGCCGCAATCCCGAAGAGGTCATTGATGGGTTTGAACCCATCAAGGTTCACGATGCCGACGGTAAACGGCGCAGGATCGTCAGACCGCTCGGCCGCGAGTGTTCGAACCTTATCGCGCAGCCTGTAGCGGTTACCCAATCCCGTCAAAGGATCGGTGTAGGCCATCGTTTCAATTTCGCTCAAGCCTGAATCATCGAGCTTCTCAAATGCCGCCATACAAACACTTTCCAAACCACCCAGCTACCACAGCAGGCATGACGCTGGTTGCCTCCCCCTCAAAGGACGCCATTGTTTTAACAATGTGCGCATTTGAAAAAATAGTATTTCACAGAAATTAATAATTCCGCACATACAGCCTATAACAATTTACATACTAAATTCCGCAGTCCCGCTCTTTTTGACAGATACAAAGAACAGTACGCTGAGGCATTACTGCCCCTGAAAGAGACGATGCTTTTCGACTTTAATGCAGCAATCAGAGAACGAGGGCGGCTCAGCAGCTCAAGCGGAATATTTTCTCAAATACTTTGCGTTTCGGCTCATTTACATTTGGGCCGATCAGTATGGTCATGTCTGCTTCTTCCGACCAGCATCACTGTCATGTTTGTTATCGACATAGCGGCCATAGACAAGCTCAAGCGCCTCAGTACTGATTGGCTTCACAATGCAGCTTGCCATGCCGGCGCGGCGGCAGCCCGCCTCCGCCTCGGCGTCTTCTTTAGGCAGAACACCGACAATCGGTGTTCTGGTCGGTCGGTCGCCGTCAAGCAACGCAATTCGATTTGCTGCCTCGCAAGCATCTATGCCTGGAAGTGTTACATCCATGAAGACAAGCTTTGGACGCAACTCATCAAACAAGACCAACGCCTCCTCCCCCGACGACGCGATCTGATAGGCGATTCCCATGCTGTCCAATATGCTGGAAAAGACTTCCTGGTTGACCGCGTTATCCTCGACAACCAACACTTCGACATCGCTGTAGCGATAAATAGCCTGTTCATCCGGCCCTTCAAAGGCAGGCAATCCAACAGGCGCGAACAACCCATCCGCCTCATCGGGCAACATCTCTGGCTTGCCGCGTCGAGAAAGTGGGGGAAGATTGGCGAGAATATCTGCAATAATGAAGTGAACCGGTCGACCGGAATCAATCGGCATTGCGACGACGCCAAAGCTCTCAGCCAAATCCGCGTGTGTGCCAATCAGCCGCTCATCTATAAGAGCCATTTGGGGGAGAAGAAGCATGGATTTGGAAGCGGCAAGGAAAGCCTCCTCCTCCTCAGCAGACACAACAGCCACCGCTTCAAACCCGTGATCGGTCAACACCTCAACACACTGTTTTGAGAAAACCGGATCCGCACTGACCACAAGAATACGTTCATTGCCACCCTGGACTCCGGGGCGACGTTCAGGTTCGAAACTGGCAAATTCAGGTTCAGGCGAAGCTGGTTGGTCGCCGGATACGTTCGCGCGGGCCGAGCGGGCCTCTGCTTCCTGCCCGGAGCTCAAGTCGCTCCGGTCAACGGTCGATAACTCATCGAGCACCGTAACCAGGAAATAGCCACCCGGCTTGCCCACACGAAATTCGTGCCGAACGTATTTTCGCAGTATGCCGTCCGAACCCTGTTTTTCCTCAAAAGTGCGGCTTGGTTCGCCAGTTTCGAGCACGGCACGATTTGAAGCGTCAAGACGCCCAGCAAGGGTGCCATTTGAGATATCCCATACCGTGCGGCCCAGCACTTCCTCAGGCTGGACATCATAATGCGCGCAAAAAGCCTTGTTAACGCCGACAAAACTCAGCTCAGAATCCTTGACGTAGAGGGGGAACGGCATTTCATCCAGAACCGCCTCAGTCGTATTCATATGCTCCTGATCAGCCTTGAATCTGCGTTCGCGACGTTCAATCTCGGATATGTCCTGCAAGATTGTGATGCCAATGCCACTGGGGGAACGACCGCCCTTTGCATGCAGCCACCGATCCGCACCATATTTGGAGATGCTGTCAAACTTTTCATTCCACTGGGTTGCCAGACGATGAGCAATCCAATCCTCGCGGCTCAATCGCGATTTGGTGCGTGGATCAACACCGTGATAACGCTCGGTACTGTCGAAAATCGCTCCCAAAAGGTGTCGCATGGCCGTGCCCGGCATCAGGTCATCAGATGAAAGCGGGAAAAATTTCAGGATTTGCTTGCTGACAAATAACAAGGCATCGTTGCGGTCATAGACGATCACCGCCTGATCGAACGCATCGCAGGAGACGTCAATAACGGATCTGAGAATGTCTACGTCAACAGACGCAACATATTCCATACTCTGGCTCCCGCATACATACGCGCAGCGGACACGAATCAACCGTAACACTCATGCCAGAGCTAAGCCGGGAGCAGGAGACATACATCAGTACCAACGCGTATTCTGGCTCTTTGGCTACGCGTTGTCCGCGATATTCACGAACTGATGAAAACCTACATTCATTCCAAGCCAGTGTGGAACATGGCAGCAGATAATTAATGCACACTTAAAGCAATCAGATATTCGGTTCGCCAGAGACGGAATGAATGTTGCTGAAAACACAACGGGGCGTTTGCAATCACGCCTCAAATTTGCTCATTGCAGTGGTCATGGCTCACGCGCCCACAAGGATTTGCAAAGAATGGCAATCAAAGAGCTTCCCGAAACACTGATCAACCAGATCGCGGCGGGCGAGGTCATCGAACGTCCTGCGAGCGCCGCCAAGGAACTGATCGAAAACGCAATTGACGCCGGTGCGACACGTGTGGAGATTGCGACTGGCGGCGGCGGGAAAAGCCTACTCAGGGTTATAGACAACGGATCGGGTATGGATGTGACCGACCTTGGGCTAGCTGTCCGGCGACATTGCACGTCCAAGCTGGATAGCGGGCTTGACAATATTCGAACGCTTGGGTTTCGCGGAGAAGCCCTGCCTTCCATTGGGTCGGTCGCCAAACTGACCATCACAAGCCGTCAGCAAAACGGGGATGGTGCGGAAATATCGGTGACGGGTGGCAAACTAACACCAGTAAGGCCTGCTGGAGCAAACCCGGGCACACGAGTGGAAGTACGCGACCTCTTTTTTGCAACACCAGCGCGATTGAAATTCCTGAAGAGCGAGCGAGCAGAAAACTCTGCTATTACAGAAGTGGTGCGCCGCATGGCGATTGCCTTCCCAAAAGTGCATTTCGTACTTTCGGGAACGGACCGCAATACGCTTGACTTCCCTGCAACAGGTGAAGACCATCTGGCGCGGATCGCGCAGGTTCTGGGCCGGGACTTTCGCGACAACGCCATTGAAATTGGCGCTGAAAGAGACGATGTCGAACTTACCGGCTACGCAGGGATCCCGACGTTCAACCGGGGCAACGCGGCTCACCAATACGCTTTTGTCAACGGCCGACCTGTACAAGACAAGCAAATCATGTCCGCGCTGAGGGCCGCCTACGCCGAAACAGTGCCGTCCGGGCGTTATCCGGTCGCTGTCCTTTTTATTACAATCGATCCGGCATTGGTTGACGTGAATGTCCACCCCGCCAAGTCAGATGTCCGGTTCCGCGATCCCGGCCATGTTCGCGGCCTACTAATCGGCGCAATTCGTGAGGCGCTGGCGCGCGAGGGTTCGCGCGCCTCCACCAGCGCTGCTTCAGCCATGATGAACGCTTTCAGGCCAGGGTTCAGCCCACGCCCAACGACAGCCAATTGGGGACCACAAAGCTCTCCTTACCGGCCCTATGCGCAACAACCGGGTTTTGGTGAACCTGTCGACCAAGCGCAGAAAGGCTTTTCCGATTTTGCCGCGCCGTCAGCTCGCTTTGACAATGTTTCCATGGATGAGGCCCCTGCTCCGCCTTCGCCCACCGGCATGAATCTCGGGGCTGTGCGTGCGCAATTGCACGAAAATTATATCGTCGCCCAAACAGGCGACGGACTGGTGATTGTTGATCAGCACGCCGCACATGAACGGCTGGTATTTGAGGCCATGCGCAAGGCCATTGATGAGAAACGCATCCCGGCTCAGGCCCTTCTCATTCCCGAAATTGTCGATCTTCCCGAAGAAGATTGCGATCGCCTGATGGAACATGCAGAAGAGCTTGCTCAATTCGGCCTGACCTATGAGCGTTTTGGCCCGGGCGCGATTGCCGTGCGCGAAACACCAGCGATGCTGGGGGAAATTGACGCCAACGGGCTTGTCCACCAACTGGCCGATGAAATAGCCGAATGGGATACCGCGTCAGCCCTGACCAAGCGGCTTGAATATCTTGCCGCGACCATGGCCTGCCATGGTTCAGTGCGTTCAGGCCGCAGGTTGAAGCCCGAGGAAATGGATGCGCTGTTACGCCAGATGGAAGCAACGCCCGGTTCCGGACAATGCAATCACGGACGACCGACTTATATCGAACTGAAACTCAGCGATATTGAAAGGCTCTTCGGGCGAAGCTAAGCCGAAAGAAATTGAAGCCCGCCCGAATGCGGGCGAGCTTTTCTTGGTGGAAGGCAGGCTCAGCTATTGTCTTCAACCGGGGCGTCAGGCCCATTTTTCTTGATCGAATTGATGGCGTTCTGCGCGCTGGCCTTACTGGAATAGCCCTCTGTCGAGAACATCACTTCGCTATTGTATTTGAAGCGTACGCGGTATTCGCCAGCCTTATCCTTATAGATTTCAAACTTGTGAGCCACATTACCCCCCTGTTTAGGTTTGCATCAGACACAGGCAAAGTGCCAGTTGCAAAAGCCCTTGGCAAGTCTGCATTGGAGATTGTGTAAAATGGCTGGGGCGCCTGGATTCGAACCAGGGAATGGCGGTACCAAAAACCGCTGCCTTACCGCTTGGCTACGCCCCAATCGCGCCGTCTTGGCGGCTTGCGAAGCGCTCTTAGCAAAGAGAGCGCGACGCGGCAACGATTAACTTCGTTATTCGGGAGCAATTTCTCTCTAATTCCGGTCCTGAATGTTTTCACTACCTATCACGAGGTCGTGCGTGGAAACCAACACATGGTCATGCCAGCATCTGGCGAACAACAACTCTTCAAGGAATATCATGTATTCATTCAGAGCAACGGCTTGGATACGCGAGCGCCCACGCTATCGTGAAATCTTTAACCTGGGAGATTTCCATGCCACATTTTACAGCTCGCTCGCCCGCTCGGCCAACCGTCCTTCTGGACGACGATATTTGCCGCATAACGCGCTGGGACTTTGAACCGGGAGCCGACACCGGCCACCATGTGCGTGGGCTTGGTTATGTCGTTGTTCCCATGACCGATTGCGACATCCTGATCGAAGATGCAGAGGGAAGCCGTAACGTGTTTGTCGCCAAGGGCGCAGCCTATCGGCGCGACGCGGGTGTTGAGCACAATGTGGTCAACGACGGAAATCAACCTATGTCCTTTATTGAAATTGAGTATAAGGGGGCATGAGCGAAGATAATCCAAAATTCGAGCTAACATTCGAGCCCGCGCATGGCGAGGTGGTTGATGTGGCTAACAACGTCCAGCGCGTAACGGTCAACAACCCCGGCCCATTCACATTTCACGGCACCAACAGCTATATCGTCGGAAAGAAATCGGTATGCGTTATCGATCCCGGACCGGACGACGACCGGCATTTCGCCGCTCTTATGCGGGCGCTCGCAGGGCGCGAAGTTACGCATATTGCCGTCAGCCACACACATAAAGACCATTCCCCGCTTTCACGCCGGTTGAAAGAAGCAACGGGAGCACAGATTGTTGGAGAAGGCCCTCACCGTTCTGCCCGGCCGCTTTTCGAGGGTGAAACAAATCCTTTCGCTGAAAGTTCGGATATTGATTTCATCCCAGACGTCACCCTGGAGGACGGCGACGCGATTGAAGGTGACGGATGGAAACTGACGGGTATCGCAACACCCGGACATACGGCCAATCATATGGCATTCTCCCTTGATGGCGCGGATATTCTCTTCTCCGCAGACCATGTCATGGCATGGGCAACCTCCATCGTGGCGCCGCCGGATGGTGCGATGACCGACTATATGGCGTCTCTGGAACGGTTGATGGAGCGCGAAGAGCGGACATATTTTCCGGGCCATGGTGGCCCGGTAAACGACCCCAAGCCCTTTCTCAGGGGCCTGAGAACACACCGCAGAATGCGTGAGCGTGCTATTCTGGAGCGTCTTAAAATGGGCGACCGCGCCATTCCGAATATGGTTAAGGTGATTTACCGTGAAACCGACCCGCGGCTTCATGGAGCAGCAGCGCTTTCAGTCCTGGCACATTTGGAAGACCTGGTGGTGCGCGGCAAGGTGCGTTGTGACGGCGTTCCGAGGCTTGCGGGGTTTTATGAGCTGGCGTGAGAGCAGACGGTCACATGCCAGCGATCCCCAGCAATTCGGCATCCAGCGCCCTTAAAAATCTGTCAGCCACGCCCGCGCTTCCACCAATATCCGCAACGCCGTAGCGCGCAGTTACACGTATATCGGCCAGCGTTGTCTCTTCTTCCTCACGAAGCCTGATCACCAAATCATACTGCAATCCGCTTATCATTGCCTTGGCTTGGCCTTGAAAATAGGCCTCATAGATTTCCGGTACCGGCTCTTCGAGCGGCACTCTTGAAGGATCAGGACGCTGAAGCGGAACCGGGATTTCAACCTCCCCTTCAACGGCATCGTCCACTTCATCTTCCGAGACCGGTGGGGCATCCAGCTGACTGTTCAGGCCCGGCGGTAGCTTTTCGAGCGTTATATCCAGCCCGGCTGCCGCGGCCGCGTTGCGAACGCCGAGCACGAGCCGGTCAAGAGCTCCCTCATATCTGTGCCCGATGAGTTCGGGATAAGCCAAGAACTGCGCTTGACGCTCGGCAGGTCCCAATTCGCCGCGCTCACCGAGCCACATCTGGTCATGCACCGGCTTCAAGACCCAGGCAGGAACATCCAGCAAGTCCGTTGATACTTCCCAGAATTGCGGCCGGTTCTCAAAGCGCCAGCCGGTATAAAGTGCAGGTCCTATGACAGGGAGCGTCAGAAGAAGTGCAATGAAAGAAGCCCGCCCGCCTTTGGCACCCACACGCCAAAGACTTGAAATCCCGACCAGCGCCAGCACCAGAGCGATAAGTGACAGACCAACCGAAACAAAAACGATGGCGATAAATCCAGGTGTCGTGACCGGCCCGAAGCGATGGCCCGCCCAGGCCACAAGTAATAAAATGAATGAAAAATAGGCTATTCTGCTCGCCCAGTGGGCGGCATGGGAATAGGGCCGTTCAAATTCCACCGCCATGCAGTGTTCATTCCTCTTCTTCTGCCCCGGCGGCAGTGCTTCCTGTTGGATTCGCCCAGCAGTCTGCGAGACTTTTAACAAGTTTGGAACGATTTGCACAATTGGGCAATCAACGTCTCAAAATCGCCATCTGTCATGGCGATATAAAATGTGCGGGCGCCAGTTACGGAGCAGAAAATGCCAACGTCTAATGAACAACACACTGTCAATGACAACGCTTCAAAAAAGGTCCATGCCGTCAAAACGTCAAAAACAAACAGCGCGGCAGGCGGCCTGGCCGCCAAAGTCAATGCAATTGCCTGTAAGGAAGAAACGTTTGAGGACCACCTGCGCCAGCTTGCGCGTGAATTCGGCGGTGAATTCCTATTTGGCTTGCCCGCCTCGGGTCTCATCAAGGATTGCAACCGGATTGCCGCCGTACGTCTACCGAGTGGAGACGACAAGGATGACGCTGTTACGGAATTCATTCTTTTGAAGAAGGATAGCGACAACTTGCAGCTGTTAGGCGACAAGGACCAGATCAAGGATCTGGAGAAATTTGCGAATGCGTTTGTTGATGTTCTCGGACGGCTTGGTCCTCTGTCTGGGGTACAGGATTCGGTAAAGCAGACAGCGAACTAGAACGTTCCCGAATTAGGGCTTCAAGCGGGTTCTTTCACTGCCTGTTTTTGGAAAATAGTTGCCTGCGCTGCGGCTAGCCGGGCGACTGGAACGCGGAATGGCGAGCAGGAAATATAATCCAGGCCCGTGACTTCACAAAAACGGATGGAGTCAGGATCGCCTGCATGTTCGCCGCAGATACCAAGCTTCAATGATTTGCGCGCTGAACGCCCGCGCTCACAGGCAATCTTAATAATCTCGCCAACGCCGTCATAGTCGAGCGAAACAAAGGGATCCTTGTCGATTACGCCCTTCTGACGATATGTCGTGAGGAAGCTGCCTGCATCGTCCCGCGAGATGCCGAAGACCGTTTGCGTCAAATCGTTGGTGCCGAAGGAGAAGAATTCCGCAGCCGCAGCAATTTCCTGCCCCCGGAAGGCGGCGCGTGGCAATTCAATCATCGTCCCAACCAGATAGTCGATAAATACGCCGGTCTCGTTGGCGACATCCGACGCCACTTTGGCAATGCGCGCCTTTACGTAGTCAAGCTCGCGCCGGAGGCTGACAAGCGGCACCATAATTTCAGGCACGACCGGCGCCCCGGTGCTGCGGGCTGCCTCAACAGCAGCCTCGAATACCGCGCGCGCCTGCATCTCCACAATTTCAGGGTGGGAAATGGCCAGACGACAACCACGATGCCCCAGCATCGGATTAAATTCGTGCATGGATTCGATGCGCTGGCGCAGATCATCCTCCGCCATGCGCATACGCGCGGCCATTTCGGCAATATCTCCATCCGCTTTTGGCAGGAATTCATGAAGTGGCGGATCCAGCAGGCGGATTGTCACCGGCAGCCCGTGCATAATTTCGAAAAGCTCTATAAAATCAGAGCGCTGCATGGGCAGAAGTTTGTCCAGTGCGGCACGCCTTCCCTGCTCATCCTCCGCCAGGATCATCTCCCGCACAACGTTGATACGACCTTCCTCGAAGAACATGTGCTCCGTGCGGCAAAGGCCAATCCCTTCAGCGCCGAAATTTCGTGCAGCGCGCGCCTCGGTATTGGTGTCCGCATTGGTACGCACATCCATGCGGCGGATGTCATCCGACCACTCCATGATCTTGGCGAAATCACCGGTCAATTCCGGTTGCACCATTTGCGTTTCACCGCGAATGATCTGACCGAGCGAACCATCGATGGTAATATGGTCTCCCTTTTGAAGGGTGACACCGAAGCTGGTCATTGTGCCCGCATCCACATCTATGCGCACGCCGCCTGCGCCGGCAACACAAGGAATGCCCATGCCGCGGGCAACGACGGCAGCATGGCTGGTCATACCGCCGCGCGAGGTTAGAACACCTTGTGCGGCGTGCATGCCATAAACATCCTCGGGGCTTGTCTCAGAGCGCACGAGGATAACCCGGCGGCCTTCCTTTGTAGCCGCAACGGCGTCTTCAGCATTGAATACGATTTCACCAGCGGCAGCCCCGGGAGATGCAGGTAAACCGGTCCCAATGACTTCACGCTCCACCGATGGGTCGATCGCTGGGTGAAGAAGTTGTTCAAGTTCAAGCGGATCGATGCGCGTCAACGCCTCTTCTCTGTTGATCAGCCCCTCGTGAACCATGTCCACCGCCGAGCGCATGGATGCGCGGATATCACGATGGGCGGGTCGGCTCTGCAAGATCCAGAAATCACCGTCTTCGATCGTAAACTCGAACTCCACAATGTCGCGGAAATGCCGTTCCAGCCTTTGGGTCACATCCTCAAGCGCCTCAAACGATTCCGGCATCAGCGCCTCGAGCGACATCTCTGTACGCTCAGCCTCTGTGCGTCCAAGTTCCGAAATTTGATGCAGTTCGCGGTAACCCGTTGTCAGGTCATAACCTTGCGCAGCGGGAAGAAACTCACCCGCAACACCGGGCGCACCCGTCTTCGGGTTGCGCGTAAAGGCGCTGCCCGCAGCCGAATTGTGATTGCGGTTTCCAAAAACCATGGCTTGGATATTGACCGCCGTTCCCCAATCGGCCGAAAGCCCGTGAAGCTGACGGTAAGCCGCAGCCCTTGGCGCCGTCCAACTCCTGAAGGCTGCGGCAATCGCCCGCCACAGTTGCTCACGGGGGTCTTGCGGAAACGCATCACCCAATTCATCGAAGATGATTTCCTTGCTGCAATCGATAACCCGTCGCCAGTCATCTTCACAGAGGTTCGTCGCGCGCACCGACCCCAAATCACCAAGACGTTCCTCAAGAAGTTCTTCAACAACGCCGTGGTCCAGCCCCATCGCGATATCGGCATAGGAGGCTATAAAGTGGCGGTAGGTACTCCAGGCAAAATTGATATTGCCGCTCTGTCGCGCCAGAGCCACCACCGTCTCATCGTTCAGGCCCAGATTCAGAATCGTTTCGATCATGCCGGGAATCGGGCGTCTTGCACCGGCGCGGACGGATAGGAGTAGCGGGTTCTCTGAAGAGCCGAGTTGCCTTCTCGTCGAAACCTCCAGCGCCTCCATCGCCGCGACAATCTGATCTTTCAGGGAATCGGGGAAATGCTCGCCATGATCGTGAAACCAGGTGCATGCGTCCGCAATGACTGTCACGCCGGGCGGCACCGGCAGACCGAGGCTACTTAGTTCTGCAAGATTCGCACCCTTGCCGCCTAAAAAGGCGGTATCAGATGCCCCGCCTTCGGAACCTCCCGAACCGAAACTGTAAACCCACTTGCGCATGTAATGCTACCTGGCTGCTCCTCCGCCGGCGTCCTTTACCCCACCGGTTTTGGGAAACTAATGCATTGCGCACAAAAAGAAAATGGGCGAAACCGGTAAAATGCTGCAATGCACAAATAAACTGTTATGATATTGCCACACAGGATTTCTCTGGAAAAAAACAACCCTGATTGTTAGACAGTCATCAACTGCGAAACGGAGGCGAGAATGAATCGATTTGAAGGCCCCGGCGGGAATGAAGCCAAAATCCGCTATTTGGATGCAGATTTTCAGATTCTTCAGCCTGGGACATTCGTCACCTGCGCCATCACCGGCAAGTCGATTCCCATTGATGAGTTGAAATATTGGAGTGTTGCCCGGCAAGAGGCCTATGTGGACGCAGCCGCCTCCCTTGAAGCTGAGAACAGGGCCGGCGCCCTACCAACACAATCCGCCTAAACATTTACGCCTATTTTGAAGGACGGCGATTGGCCTGGCGTTTTTTGTACAAGCTCAATGCCTGATTGATAATCCAGCCAGGCGCTGCGGGATCATCAAACGCCATTTCAATCTCCAGAACCCTGGTGCTTTTTTCCAATTCACTTGCAGCTCCCGGCATACCCGAAAGCCTGACATAGTCCTTGGCAGTGGTTACAAGCGTCAGGTCGTCACGCTTTGCGTCTTCAATCAACCCCATCATTTCATCCTCGGCCAGATGCTGATGGTCCGCAAATGACCGGCGTTTGACGATCACGGCGCCCATTTCTTCCAAAGTCCGGTAGAACTTTTCCGGGTCCGCAATTCCGGCAAAGGCCAGAACCCGAACACCCTGAAACTCCTCAGCATTCCGTGGCTTCACACTGGCCAGATACGAGGCCTTTCCCGCGCGTGACATACGACGGATAAAACCGTCATTGACCTTACTCTCGCCCACCGTCAGAAGGCCCGTGACATGCAGAAGCTGCTCACTCAGGGGCGCGCGCACGGGACCTGCCGGCAGCATGAAGCCATTTCCCAAACCACGGTTTCCATCGACAACCACAAGCGCGTAATCGATGGCAATGCGGGCGCTTTGAAAGCCGTCATCCATGATGATCAGATCCACACCCTGCTGTTTCAACAAGGTTGCGCCATCCACGCGATTGCGTGAAATCACGGTCAGCGCCTCGCGGGCTAGCAATAAGGGTTCATCCCCAACATCTTTGGCGCGATGATGATGCAAATCCACGATCGTTGCCGTCGTCAGCGAGCCCCCATAACCACGGCTGAGCATGCCCGGCGTCAGACCCGCAGCCTTCGCAGCGCGGGCGAGAGCAACGGCGGTCGGCGTTTTGCCGGCTCCTCCGGCCGTAAAATTGCCGACACAAATGACGGGCAAATCCACATCCACGCGCTTGGCGCGACGCATCGCCCGGCCCGCGAAGTAGCCATAGGCTAGCGAAAACGGGGCAAGCAACCACGCCTGCCAGCTCGACGTCTGCCACCAGAACGGCGGTGTTTCCGAAACCATTTTCAGCTCAATATCTAAATTTCTCAAATTACAATGTAGCTAAAGCGCGAAAACGCCACAAAATGCAAGCAAGGCGCGGCGGAATGCCTATGGAAACGCGGCTTAGGAGACATCTAAAAGATGCTTCAACCCGGTGATGTCGTCAAAGATGTGATCAGCAAGCGGCCCAAGGGAGTGGCGTGTACCGGTTCCGGTTAATACGCCGATGGTCAAACCCGCCCCTGCGCGTCGCCCCATATGCATGTCGTGACTATTGTCGCCAACGACAATGATCGAATGCGGATCAAGGCCTGTTGCGGCGCAGAAGCCCAGCACCATTCCCGGTTCCGGCTTGCAGCCGTGCCCGCTGTCATAGCCTGCGATAAAATCCACATCGCCCAGAAAATCGAAACGGCCCGCAAGCGCGCGGATCGAGCGCTCATTGTCGCTGGAAGCAATTCCAGTTTTGAGCCCTCTTTTCTTCAGGTCGGCGAAATAAAGCTTCAGGTCGGTGACCGGAACGGACATATCGCTTGCCGCTGCAAAAAGCGCATCGAATGCGTCAAGCATCTGGTCGAATGAAAGAACCGCGCCCGCGTCAACCAGTCCGCGGGCAATTTCTTCTGTATTGCCAGCGGCCAGAAGACTGTCCGCTTCGACATGACCACTTTCAGGATCCATGCCACCGGCCCGCATAAGATGATCGGCCAGAAGCCGGTCACCATCTGCCGCCATCAAAGCCAGTTTTCGGTTGATGGGAACCCAACTCTTGGCATAGTCGAGAAGCGTCCCGTCCTTGTCAAAAAGAATACCGGCAATTTTCATTGGCGCGTCAGAGACCCCGAAATCAGTCTTTTGTGTCAAGATAGGATTTCACCACGAGCGGATTGATATAGGGCGCCAGGCCCTTCAGCGTTGCGGAAAGCGCTCCGCGCATCTGTTGCACAGTGTCCAGCCCGGCATTGATCATCTTCAAGCGGACTTCATCATTGTTCATCAGATAGTGCACGCCCTTGGCCAGCATATCCTCATCCCGCACAATCTTTGCGCCGCCGTTTTGGGCAAGACGCTGATAGGCGTCACGAAAATTCTGTACCTTGCTGCCGGAAAGGACGGCGCTGCCCATCATGGCGGGTTCTATGGGATTTTGTCCCCCTTCGGCATGCATGGAACGTCCAACAAAAACAATTTCAGTGAGATTCAGGTAAAGCCCCATTTCACCGATCGTATCACCCAACAAAATATCGGTGCCGGGAGTAACCGGATCATTTCTGCTGCGGCGGGCAACCTCCAGCCCCATTTCAGTCAACTTGACCTCGACTTCTCCGGCCCTGTCAGGATGCCGCGGCACAATAATGCTGAGCTGATTGTTTTTTTGTTTAAGCCGCAAATGTATGCGACCGGCCATTTCCTCTTCGCCTTCGAACGTGGAAATGGCCGCCCAGGTTTTTCGGGCGCCGATCATCGATCGATAATGCTCAAGGTCCGCCGGGTCGAAAGGCGGTTGATCGTTGTCGCCCTTGAGATTGCCGGACACCAGAACCGGCAACGCACCCAGTGCCGAATATCGAGCCCCATCCTCTTCAGACTGAGCAATCACCAACGCGAGATTGCGGAAAAGTTCTTCGGCCAGCGGGGACAGGCGCTTCCATAAGGCAAAGGATTTATCTGACAGGCGACCATTGACGAGGATTTGTGGAATATGCCGTTCGCCCAATTCAATGATGGTCACCGGCCAAATTTCCGATTCAGCAATAATCGCGAGATCAGGCTTCCAGTGATTGAGAAATCGACGGACCGCAGGCGCGATATCCAGGGGCACATATTGATGGATAACGCCCTCGGGCATGCGCTCATGCGCTACCGCTGCAGATGTGACTGTTCCTGTTGTCAGCACCACCTGTATGCCGCGGCTGCGAATTTCCCGCATCAACGGCAGCACGGCTATGGTTTCGCCCACGCTTGCGGCATGGAACCAGGCAAGCGGGCCGACAGGCCGCTCCTTTGATGGATATCCAAATCGCTCACTCTTGCGAGCGGCGTCTTCCTTGCCCTTGGCCGTACGCAACGCCAGAAACGCAACCAGCCCAGGAAAAAGGGCAAACCCGGCCAGGCGATAGGTCGACAATGCTGCCCGGCCAAACCAATTGCTCATCAAGCGCCCTTTTTGCCCGCATCCCGCGGACATTCAAAATATGACCGCTGCCCCAAAAACGAGAGCGAGGCCGATCAATCAAATCAAATTTTCTCGGGTTCGAGAAGGCGATGCATGTGCACGATAAAATACCGCATCTCTGCATTATCAACCGTGTGATGCGCCTTGGCTCGCCAAGCGGCCAGCGCGGACTGATAGTTCGGGAAAATACCGACAATATCAAGCTCGTCCAAATTCTTGAACTCGATATCCTGAAGGTCTTTCAATTCGCCGCCAAACACAAGGTGCAGCAGCTGCTTCCCGTCGCCATCATCAGACATGAATATCTCCAGCCATTCGTTGTTTTTCCCCCGGGAGGGGTGTGGAATATTTGGACCAAAAGGTCAATGGTTTTCAGCGGCTGCCAGCGCGGTTTGAAGCCGTGAAATCTCAGAATGGCAGGCCGCGGCAAGGAATCCGTGCTTCACATCAGACTTGTTATAGACGGGCGCAGTTCCCGTGCTGTCACATAGCTTGCCGCCCGCCATTTCAAGTATAAGATCGGCAGCGGCGAGATCCCAATCATGACTGGAGGGTTTCACAAGAGTTCCATGTAGCCGCCCATCGGCCACCATCGCCAAACGATAAGCAAGCGATGGAACATGGGCTGAGCGTTCGGCCTTTACTCGGTAGTCTTCGGGAAGTCTGTTGAAGTCACCCGCCGATGCGGCAATAAGGCAGGGACGTGCTGGACTTTCCATGCATTTCAGGAGGCGACCATTTTTAAGGGCCACACCACCTTTTGATGCTGAAAAGACTTCGTCCAGCGCTGGCGCAACGAGAACACCCGCCGTGGGCCTGCCCTGGCAAACAACCGCCACCGATACGCACCAGACCGCTCGACCAGCTACAAAGGCTCTTGTGCCATCAATTGGATCGACAACAAAAAGTGTCTCATGGTCCAGCCGCGCACGGTCATCATCCGTTTCCTCTGAAAGCCAGCCATAGTCCGGGCGTGCGGACCTCAGGCGCTCGTGGAGAATGTCATTTGCGGCGTAATCGGCAGCCGAGACGGGCGACTGCCCCTCATTTTTCCACCAGACGTCGGGGTCCTTGCCGAAAAAAGACATGGCGGCGGCGCCAGCGGCCTGCGCCGCATCCAGCAAAAGCTGAAGATCGGCCTGCCATTTCTGTTTTTCAGCATCAGACAAGTTCAAAATATCTCCTGTCAGCGGCCAGCTATTGTCATGTCTTCAACGGCCAACGTGGGTGCGGCAGTGCCATAGTCGCGGTCGATATCGTTTGCCGGGGTCATATTCAGGAACATAGTTTTCAGGTTCGAGGCAATTGTAACGCCGGAAACCGGATAGGCGATTTCACCGTTCTCAATCCAGAAACCGGACGCACCGCGGCTATATTCCCCTGTAACCATGTTCACGCCCTGGCCAATGACTTCGTTCACATAAAATCCGGTGCCAATTGAACGGATCAGATCTTCTGGCGATACATCACCGGGTTCGAGCGCAAAATTAGTAGAGGCCGGAGACACCGACGCTCCACCGCGTACGCCCCGACCGTTTGTTGGCAAACCCAACTCGCGGCCTGTTGCAGTAGACAGGAACCAATGTTTGAGTATCCCATCCTCGATCATGATCAGACGCTCGCCTTTCACCCCCTCGCCGTCAAAAGGCCGGGAAGATGAGCCGCGTACAATGAGCGGATCGTCAGTGACCGAAAGGCCGGTTTTCAAAACCTGCTTGCCCATCATGTCGCGCAAAAACGACGTCTTGCGGGCAACAGACGCGCCATTGATCGCACCGGCGATATGCCCGGCAATGCCACGGGCCACACGTGGATCGAAGACAACGGTGATGCCTTTCTGTGTGTCCACCTGACGTGGATTAAGGCGCTTGACGACGCGTTCGCCAGCGCTTCGCCCAATCTTGGCCGGATCGCCCAGTTCATTATAGAAAAGCGCGCTATCGAAATCATAATCGCGTTCCATGGCGGTTCCCTCGCCCGCAATCACGGAAACAGAGAAGCCAAAACGGGACGCCATGTAGTTGCCGGAAAAGCCGTGCGATGTGGCAAGCACCAGACCGCCCATCCCGGCGGAAGCACCGGCGCCAGAAGAATTACTGACACCCTGCACCGCAAGAGCCGCTTCTTCAGCGGCCAATGCTTTTTCGACGAGGTCGGATGTTGGCACGTCAGTTGGATCAAACAGATCAAGATCGGGGTAGTCCGCCGCCAGATTGGCCTTATCTGCCAGACAGGCAAATTTGTCTTCAGGCGAAACTTTCGCCATCGCGACGGCGCGCTCGGCGAGCGCCTTGAGGTCAAATCCTGGATTGGCGGAAACGCTGGCCACACGCTGGCCAACAAAAACCCTCAGGGAGAAATCATCACTTTCGGACAATTCCGTCCCCTCAACCTTGCCAAGCCTCACCGAGACCGAGTTGGAACGGGAGCGCATGACGACAGCATCCGCAGCGTCGGCGCCTGCAGCACGCGCCAGATCAATCAGTTGGCTTGCGCGGTCCAGCAGAGCTTCGGAAGAGTTGTCAGCGGGCATGATTCATCCTTTCCTTTTGCATGGATTTATTGTGCACTACACAATGCATCAAGGTGTGAATCGCTATTTAAGCGCCGATCACTGGTTTTTTAGACAAGGGCGGACGCCGATTTCATGGCCGAGACACATGGCTTTTTCCTGGAGACCATTCTGCTTCTAGCAGGTGCGGTGATAGCTGCGCCACTTTTTAAGTTCCTGAGGCTTGGAACGATCCTCGGTTATTTGTCCGCTGGCATTATCATTGGCCCGGTTCTTGACCTCATATCCGATGCCGAAGACATTTTGGGCGTTGCCGAACTTGGCGTCGTTTTCCTCCTGTTTGTCGTTGGGCTTGAGCTCATGCCTTCCCGGCTTTGGCAAATGCGGCGCGACATATTCTGGGTTGGCTTTCTTCAAGTTGTCATAACGGCGCTTGTGCTCGGCGCATTTGCTCTTAAATCCGGTTACGCGGATTTGCGTGCAGCCGTCATTATCGGGTTTGGTCTTGCGCTTTCGTCCACTGCGTTTGCACTCCAGATGCTGGAAGAACGGGGAGACCTGAATAGTGGATATGGAAGGCGCACCTTTGCCTTGCTGCTTTTTCAGGACATGGCGATTGTTCCCCTTCTCGCCATCCTTCCGCTGCTGGCCCGCGGTTCAAGCCCGGAGGACATACCTCACCCACTGAAGAATTTTGCCATCGCACTTGCAGCCATTGCAGCGGTTGTCGTCGTTGGGCGCTATTTGCTCAATCCGCTTTTTCAGATCATAGCCAAATCCGGGGCAAGAGAGGCCATGATCGCCAGCGCATTGCTGACAGTCATGGCTGCAGCTCTGGTGGTAGAACTCGCTGGCCTTTCCATGGCAATGGGCGCATTTCTGGCAGGTGTCATGCTGGCAGAATCCCGTTTCCGGCATGAGCTTGAAGCCGATATTGAGCCGTTTCGCGGCATTTTGCTGGGTCTCTTTTTCATGGCGATCGGCATGTCGCTAAATCTCGAGATTATCCTCGCGAATTTCTGGATTATCCTGGCTGCCGTTCCGGTGCTGATGATCACAAAGGCCGTTGTAATCTATCTCGTCTGCCGCACGACAGGCTCGAACATAACCGAGGCGGCGCGCATTGCACTGATCCTGCCACAGGGCGGCGAGTTCGGGTTTGTCCTGTTTTCAGCCGCCGTTTCAGCCTATGTTCTCGATGGAAAAATATCTTCAATTCTAATCTCTATCGTCATTTTATCGATGGCATTGACGCCGCTAGCGGCAAAGCTTGAGCGATTTATCTCATTGGACCCTCGTCCAGAAGAGATCGAGGAAAGCTTTGAAGGGGCAGGTTCGGATGTCTTGATGATCGGGTTCTCGCGCTTCGGCCAGATAGCGGCGCAAGTGCTACTGGCGGGAGGGCGCGATGTCACCATTATCGAACATTCGGCCGACAGAATAAAACAGGCATCCAGCTTCGGTTTTCGCATCTATTTTGGCGACGGCACCCGAAACGACGTGCTGCGCGCAGCGGGAATTGAGCGCGCAAAGATCGTCGCTATTTGCACCCATGGTCAGGTCACGACAGATCGAATCGTCAATCTGCTCCAATCGGAATATCCTCACACCAAAATCTATGCGCGCGCCTATGACCGCATACACACTCTGTCGCTCAGGGCACGCGGCGTAACTTATGAAGCGAGAGAGACTTTCGAATCCGGCTTGCTTTTCGGGCGCAAAACGCTGGAAGGTCTGGGTGTGGAAGAGGCCACCGCGCTAGCCATATCGGATGACATTCGAGCACGCGACGAAACCCGGCTTTCGTTACAGGCCGCCCAGGGGATTGGAGCTGGCCACGAGCTTCTACATAAACGTCCGGTCAGGCCGGAACCACTTGTTCCACCCCGAAAACATGAGGACACTTGAGCTCGTCATCCGCGGCAAGGATCAGGCTTTCGCGTCAAACGCCAGGAGAGCATCAAGATCGTTCTTGAGCCGGTCCTTTATGGTGGAGGATGCCTCCAGAACCTCTTCAACCCTGAGGAAATCCATAACGCGGAAGCGGTTGACATCGGGCTTGAGCATCAGATGCGGACGGCAAAAGCGCATTTTCGCCTCAATGGTGGATTGCATCATAAGCTGCGACGCCCCAAAAAGGCTGTCGATCCGGTTCGGCATCGTTTCGCCGTCGCCTTCAGGGCCCCCGACAACATCGATCCCAATCACGATATCCGCCTTGTCCATGAGGCATTCAAACGGCACCGGATTATACACGCCGCCGTCAATCATGTAGCGACCATTGAAAGTAACAGGCCTGAATATAGCCGGCAGGGCAGCCGAAGCCGCAATCGCCGTATATAAATCGCCCTCGCTGATGAGAATGCCGCGTTGCCCGTAATAATCGGTCGCCGTCACCTGCAACGGGATTTCAAGCGATGCAAAGTCATCCGGAATTTCAGTCGGCAAAAAGCCTTTCAGGATGCGTTCCAGATTAAACTGGCCGAAACGAAACCCGCCATTCATTGCGTCTTTGACGGAAGCAGGGCGCATCTTCCAGATACGGTTTAAAACTTCGGCCCGATTGCCAAGCGTCGATAGCGTATACTCGCGGATTTCGGCACCGCTCATTCCCGCAGCCATGCCTGCGCCAATGATCGCGCCAATGGATGATCCCGCGATGGCAACAGGACGGATGCCCATTTCGTCAAGCGCCTCAATAACATGAATATGCGCCAAACCACGCGCGCCGCCGCCACCAAACGCCACGGCGACTCTGGGGCTGCTGGAAGCATCCATTTTCCTGATCGCAGACGCTTGCGATTTTGTCATTCGCCTTCCGCCTCATAACGGTAGAAATGCATTTTCGTATCGCCGAAGGACCGCTCATCTAACGGTTTGCAATGCGCGATAGTCACTGGAACAATATCGGCGCGCTCTTCCAAAATAACAAGAGCGCCGTCGGCCAGCCAACCGCCGGCAATTGCTGCGCCAATGGCCTTCTCACCCAGCCCCTTACCATAGGGTGGGTCGGCAAAAAGGAAGTTGAATGGCTCCATATTGGCGCAGACACCCATATCCGTGGCATCACGGCGAAATATTTTCGAGCGTCCCTGAAGGTTCAACGCCATCGTGTTTTCCCGGATCAGGCTGCGACCTTCGACACCCATTTCGACAAAGACGGCAAAACGGCAGCCGCGAGAAAGGGCTTCTATGCCAACAGCGCCGGTACCGGCAAAAACATCAATAACCCGCCCGCCGGATAGTACCTCCGGGTAGCTGTGCATCAAGATATTGAACAGGCTTTCGCGCGTACGGTCAGTCGTCGGACGAATATCGGAAGATTTTGGCGTGCGGAGCGTTCGCCCGCGGAACTCACCTCCGACGATCCGCATTACGACTACCCTTCTTCGCAGGTGGCTTGCCCTTCGCACCAACAGGCTTGCCGTCACGGGCGTCCTGTGACCGTCCACCCTGTTTTGCCGCCGCGCTTGCCTGCCTGACTTTCTTTTTGGGGCCTACAGGCTTTGCGCCCGGAGCCATCCATACGTTAGAGGCGCGTGAACGGCGCTCCAATGGCTTTTTCTTTTCGGTTGGCGCTTCATCCCGCTTGGTGTCGAGGCGACCAAGCGCACGCTCGCGCTTATCGAAGGGCTTATCGCCAAAACTGCGTTTTTCGCCCGTTCTTTCGCGCGGCTGTTTCCTTTCACCGGGCTTCCAAGCTTTTTCGGGCACTTCATCATCGGCCACAACACTGCCCGTGTGATCGAATATTGGCGCGTCGAAATTCGCACCGGCCTGTTCGATCAAACGACTGCCAAGCTGGTCGCGCAGCATACGGCTTCGCACTTCCTGAGCCGCGCCTTC
>JBNLGT010000001.1:0-148878 GCA_050306195.1 Ensifer sp. | reverse complement strand
TGCAGCCAGGGATAATGCCAAGACCCCGTAGGCCTCGGAGGCGCTGGCGAACGCCATCAAGGGCCAGGCACACCAGAATAGCCACTCGAAGAAATAGTTTGGATGACGGCTGAAACGCCAAAGCCCCGTCTCGCAAATGGCCCTTCGTCCCGCATTCTGGCTGCGGAAAGAGGCAAGTTGCCGGTCCGAGATCGCTTCCCCGAGGAGGGCCACAAGAGCAAGGGCGATGAACATCCAATCGCCCCAGGTTCCGAATGGAGCCGTCTGCGCCACACTCGCCTGAACCGAAATGACCAACACGAAGGCTGCCACAGCCTGTATCTGCAGGAATACGAAAAGTTTCCGGGGCAATTTTTCACCCCACTCTTCGGCAAGCGCAGCATAACGGGGATCTTCTGCGGCCCCTTTACTGCGCATACCGATATGTCCAGCCAAACGCAGGGACCAAAGCGCAACGACAACAATCGCGGCTATTTTCCTGTCATGGTCGGCGCTGCTCATCGCTATTGCGATGAGAGCAACACCCCCCGTCGCGGCCGACCATATCGTGTCCACCCAACCGCTGTTGCCGGTCTTCTGCTGAATAAACCAGGCGATTGCCATGCAAGCCATCAGGGACAGCGCAAGCAAAAACAATAGTCCAGGGGTCATTGCCATCTCCAGATTAATCGCTCCGCATTACGCAAAAACTGAGCGACTGGATCTGCTATGCCGAAATATTTGATCCGAAAGGGCCTAGCCTACGTAGCTTGGGGCATAGCTAACAAAAGGAAGGATCATCTTCATGGCGACACGTTTGGCTCTTTCAATTTTGGCGACTCTCTATTTTTCTTCTTTAGCGGATGCTGCGCCCATCAACGGGCTTTGGCTGCGCGGCGATGGAAATGCGAAAGTGCGCATCGGTCCCTGCGGCGACAAGATTTGCGCAGTAAATGAGTGGGTTAAACGGGGAACAGCCGGAGAAAAAACCGGCGACAGACTGGTGATGCAACTTCAGCCTGACGGGGAGACCGCCTATCGCGGAACAGCACGTGATCCACAACGCGGACTTTCCTATCGGATTAAGATCAATGTTGGCAACGAGAGCATGACAACACGTGGCTGCGTTCTTGGTGGCTTAATCTGCCGGGCGGTCGATTGGTCCAGACTGCAATGACAAAGAATGCCGACTGCCTTTGATAAGATCCCATGTGCTGACATGGAACCCTGTCACCCCAAATCGTCATTTCGTGGATATAACCGAGCTCAGCTCACCGACTGTTTTTCAGGCTGATTGATTGCTGAAACTTCCAGGTGCTTTCGCACATTTCATCCAGCGAACGAACAGCGGTCCAATTCAGCAACCTCTTCGCCTTTTCAGGATCGGCAAAACAGGACGCCACATCGGCGGGTCGACGTGGGGCGATGCGGAAAGGTATCTGCTTGCCGGAGACTTTTTCAAACGCCTTGACCATTTCCATGACGCTATACCCATGGCCGGTTCCCAGATTAATGGCTTGCCACCCGCGATTATCCTCCAGAAAGTCCAGCGCCCCTGCGTGCCCCTCGGCCAGATCCATGACGTGAATATAATCACGCACACCGGTCCCGTCAGGCGTCTCATAATCATCGCCAAAAATGTTCAGTTCGGCTCTTTGCCCAGCGGCCACCTGGGCAATCACCGGCATGAGATTATTGGGAATACCCTTTGGGTCTTCGCCAATCAGTGCACTTTCATGGGCGCCGACGGGGTTGAAATAGCGCAAGCAGATGATGCCCCAGTCTGGATCCGATCGTGCAACATCAGCTAATATCTCTTCAACATAAAGCTTGCTATGCCCATAGGGGTTGGCGGTACCCGTAGGGTGCGTCTCATCTACCGGCAAATATTCCGGCGGGCCATAAACATTCGCGCTTGAGCTGAAGACAAGAGTCTTGATTGACTGTGCCTGCATTGCTGTCAGCAGGCAAAGGGTCCCCTGCACATTGTTTGCATAATATTCGATGGGCTTTTCAGTGGATTCCCCAACAACTTTGAGACCGGCAAAATGCACGACCGCATCAATTTTATGCGCTTCCAGCACCTCCTGGACCCGAGCCGTGTCCCGCACATCGCCCTCTACAAACGGACCAATCCGCTCGTCGATCAATGCGAGCCTCTCCACCACCGCGTCGCTGCTGTTGGAAAGATTGTCGAACAGCACCACGTTGTGGCCACGTTGCGCCAATACCACGGCCGTATGACTGCCTATATACCCGGCGCCGCCCGTCAGAAGAATATTCATGAAGCTTGACTGACCTTCATTGCCTTTGCCCTGTTGCAGGCCGGTTAACGCAGCGCCCCAAAATTGGGACGGCCTAGAGTATAACTCACAATAACTGAAAGATTCCCTACCGCGTCTTCAGGTACTATATGGGGCAATGACGGCAATTCAAATTGCCGCCAATCAGACTATCGAATAGGCATGTTCCTCCGCACGTTAGATATCGATAGCGGGTTCGCAGGCAGGAGAAATCGATGGAAGCGCTTACCGGAAATCCGACGGCTATGTGGCTGCTCATCGCGGTCGCGATCTTTTCCGTAAAACACTTCCTTGCAGATTTTGTGCTGCAAAATGCATGGATGTCGACCGGCAAGAATGCAGAGACCGGTTGGATAGCGCCGCTTGCCGTTCACACAGGCATCCACGCCCTGCTGACCGCGCTCATCTTTATGGCGACGGTACCCTCGCTGGCTGTCTTTGCCGCGTTGGCGGACTGGATTGTCCATGCATTTATTGATCGTATGAAAGCAATCCTTGGACGGCGAATAGCCTCCAACCCGGGCAACGCTTATTTCTGGTGGCTATTTGGTGGCGATCAATTCGCCCATCAGCTGACACATTTGGCCCTCTCGGCCACAATTGCAATCTCGATGTGAGCCTTGCTATTCAGCCGTCAAAAGGCGCCAATTGAGCTCGGATCAAATTCTTGAAGTCTTCCAGGATCAATGCCCCTTCATCCTGTCCCGCCATGACCGCCAAGCGTACCGCGCTGCCAGCAAGTTGAAAAAGAAGATGCACCGCGCGCGCATATTGCCCACGCAACGGCTCCGCAATCAGCTCTTCCGTTTCTTTTATAAACAGGCTTGCCTGCGCACGCGTTTCATCAATGTCCATATCCTGGAGGGTTTTGTCAGCCTGGATAGCATTCAGCAAGTGTTGCGTCGCCGGCGTCGCGCTCAAGCGCGCATAATAATCATCTACGATCAGGCAGGCTACATTGAGGATGTCCTCCATCCTCGATACTTCGGCCAACGTCGAAGAAATATGCGCACGCGTTTCCTGCGAAAAGGTGTGGTAGAGCATAGCGATGACTGCGGACTTGTTTGGGAAATATTGGTAGACGGACGAAAGGGGCATATCACTGGCTCGCGCGATTTCCCGCATCGTCAAAGCAGCCAGACCCTTTTTGCCAACAAGATCGAGAGCTGAAGTCAGTATGTCATCGACGCGATGCTGGCTTCTTGTCTGCTTTGGCTTCCGCCTTACCCGCTTCTGCCCTGCGGCCACTGTTGCTGCCCTCTCTGAATATCTTTCGCCGGTGGCGTTCTGATTACGACACATATGCCTAACAATATATCAATTGCTTGGCCTCAGGCTACATTTTGTCCGATTTATACGCCATCTCACTGATAGGACCGGCAGAGTTCGAATGGCGGCTTTCCAAACCGGAAATGGCGGCACGATGCGCTCGCCTTTCAGGGTTGCTATTTTAGCGTGCGCATATATTAAATATCACCATAGGATGTTACGATTGGGTGTGTGGTTAATTCTAGCAGGTGAGTTTTGCTAGGTATTATGACACAGTTGCGACTCGGGGGTGGATGCTGATTTTTCTTTTCTTCACAAAGTCAGACACTTGGCCTGTTCGAACAGGTTGGGCCGACCGTGCTAACAGTCGAGGTGAACGAGACAGTTTTCGACATACGGGAAACTTGGAATGCCGGAAATTCGTGGTTTGAATTTACTACAAAAGAACAGATGTGAGAACGAACATCACGCAGAGCTCTCCAAGGCGCTCAATCGTGTCGATTTCTTCCGTATTTTCCACGCGATTGCCCTTAAGCACGCGTTTGATCATTTCGTAATTCTCAGGCTCTTTTCCGATTCTGCCCAACCGGCATTGGTGGAGCAGCTTGAGTTGCACGACCTGCCGCCCGGTTTGGCCGAAGAATATGACGCCCGCTTCAATTTTGGCGAATCTGCCCTTTTTCACGCGCTGCAGGAAACCACGCTGCCCACAGCCTGGTCAGATAACGATACCTCACAAGATTTGCTGATGCAGCAGCTTGGCTTTGAGCTTGCCATAAGCCTGCCCGTTCACGGCGTGAATGGAAGCCGCTTTGCGTTTATCTTTGTCGGCGACCGGGATATGCCCGATTTGGCTGAATTGCAGGCGCTTCATTATAATGCCTGCTATTGCTTTGATTTTTACTTCCGCAACGTCTTGGCAAACAAAAAGGGAATGGGGCTGACGGCGCGTGAAATGGAAATCCTCAAATGGATATCCCATGGCAAAACAGCAAGCGAGATCGCGCTCATCGTTTCTGTCTCAGAACACACAGTGAATTCTCACACCGCTACGATTTTGAAAAAATTGGATGTGGTCAACAGAACGCAGATGGTCGCCAAAGCAATTCGCGAGCAGATTATTTCCTGACCAAGCCGATTTCTTGTCGATTTCCGCTTGTAGAAACCATATTGGGTGTAAGCAAATGTTGACGTTGATACACAATGACGCAAACAAGAAAACAACGGCGTCTGGGAATGGGGA
The DNA here is from genome assembly GCA_050306195.1 of Ensifer sp. Taxonomy (GTDB): domain Bacteria; phylum Pseudomonadota; class Alphaproteobacteria; order Rhizobiales; family Rhizobiaceae; genus Ensifer_A. The sequence goes on along the minus strand of JBNLGT010000001.1, from coordinate 144,084 downwards.
CCAATAGAAGATGCGGGAAGCAATTGACATATTGCTGGTTGATGACGACCCGGCGGAGGAGCTTATTCTTGGCTCACTCATGTCCAAAGTCGAGAATTACACGATCAAGATGCATTATTGCGCGGACATAACGTCAGCAGAAACGTTTATAAAGAACAACCCGCGCATATTTATGGTGCTTTTGGATAACCGCCTCGGACATGGAGAAGATTTCAGGGAGACAGCGCCCAAGTTGCGGCAGTCAGGCTTTATTGGCCCGATCGGGGTTATCTCCTCTTCATTGACGGATCCCTATTTCCAGTCTTTCGAAGAATATGGCGCCGACTTCCGGCTGGACAAGGCGGAATTCGACCCAACCTCAATTGAGTTCATCATACGTGAGTTCAAGGAACAGGTCGCGCCGTCCGACTAACTTGCAGAAGCGATTCAAATCGCTGCTTTTGGATTAGGCTACCGGCGCTGAGATTTTCTCAATTTCCAGTCCGAGGAGAGCGCCTATTTGCGGTCGCGCTTTGACCAAATCGTCAATGCTGTACTGCGCAAGAACTTCAAAAAAAGCGTTGAGCGCTTTTCTCAAAGCCGTATTCAGGCCGCAGCTATCAACGAGTGGGCAATCGGCGATACCGGTATCGAAACATTCCGCCATGGCGAAGCTGTCTTCGGTTACTTTCACGACATCGAAAAGACTGATGTCTTCCGCCGGGCGGTTCAGCCTGACACCACCATTGCGCCCACGGACGGTTTCAACGAGTCCGGCTTTATGCAGCGGCTGCAAAATCTTGAAGAGAAACAGTTCCGATACGCCGTAAGCCTTGGCGATTTCGGGAATGCGGCTGAGATTGCCGCCATTGGCGGCGCAATACATAAGTATGCGTACAGCGTAATTGGTTTGCTTTGTCAGTCGCATTCGAACCTCCAAACTAGGTGGTTCGCTTATAGAAGCATTCGGAATTTAGAACAATTCAAAAAATAGATTTTTTTTGTCATCTTTTCTCTTCCCCGTTTGACTCGTGGTAGATCCGCCGATAAAGGTGATCAAAATAATCAAGTTAAAAGGCAACGGAGGCCTACCGGTATTATGACAAACAAACGGGCGAAAATTCTTGCAGCAACTGCTGCCATTGGACTGTTGTCCGCGGCAACATCAGCCTTGGCTGATGGCGAGGTAAATGTGTATTCCTATCGCCAGCCTGATCTTATCCAGCCAGTGCTCGATGCCTTTACCAAGGAGACCGGCATTAACACCAACGTCCTGTTTTTGGACAAGGGCCTCGTCGAACGCATGACGGCGGAGGGCGAAAACTCACCGGCAGATGTGATTATGACAGTCGATATTGCGCGTCTTGTCGAGGCGAAAGATGCCGGTATTGTTGCCCCTCTCGACGACGCCAACATTAACAAACAGATTCCAGAAAACTTTCGTGACCCTGAAAATGAGTGGTTCGGGCTCACCACACGCGGCCGCGTCGTCTACGCCTCCAAGGATCGCGTAGCTGAAGATAGCATTACTTATGAGGATCTTGCTGACCCCAAATGGAAGGGTCGTATCTGCACGCGCGATGGACAGCATTCCTACAATATTGGCCTTTTTGCATCGTTGATTGCGCATAACGGAGCGGAAGCGACCGAGACCTGGCTTCGGGCGGTGAAAAACAATTTGGCGCGGAAGCCCAACGGCAATGACCGGGGCCAAGCCAAGGCCATATGGGCGGGCGAATGCGATATCGCGCTCGGAAATACCTATTATGTTGGCCTTATGCTGACGAATGAGAAAGAGCCGGAACAGAAAGAATGGGCCGGTGCGATTAAAATCCTGTTTCCGAATGCGGACGATCGCGGAACGCATGTGAACATATCGGGCATGTCGCTTGCCAAGTATGCTCCCAACCGGGAAAACGCAGTCAAACTGATGGAATTTCTGGCTTCGACCGAAGCACAGGAAATCTATGCAGAACAGGTTTTTGAATACCCCGTACTACCCGGCGCAAAAGTGTCTGACATCGTGAAATCCTTCGGAGAAATTCACCCGGATCCTCTTTCGCTGAGTGAAATCGCGGCGAACAGAAAGCTGGCCTCTGAACTGGTCGACAAAACCGGTTTCAACGACGGAGCTGAATAAGTTGCGAGGAACCTGACCGGGCTAATTATTATTTAGCTCGGTCAGATAGGTCTCGATTGCGCGCTTACGTTCCGGCGTGCCGGGATGTGTCGCGAAGATGCTTGTTTCACCGTCATCATGTAACTCCTTCTCCAAAATTTCGAAGAAGCGGCCAATGGCGGCGGGGTCATGCCCCGCCCTGGCCATGAGACCGACAGAAACCCGATCAGCCTCGCTTTCAGCCGAACGCGAATAGGAAAGCGACAGAAGAGCGGCTCCGTTTGTCAGTACGTCCTCCCCGACCTGGCCTATGTCACCCGCAATGAGCATGACCAGACCGGCGGTTCCCGCCATCCGATAGACCTGCCGTAAACTGTGTTGCTTTTCCACGTGGCCAATTTCGTGGGCCAGCACACCAAGAATCATCTCGTCATCTCCGCCGGCCAGACCAATCAGTTCATCGGTAATGATGATTGTTCCATCAGGCAGGGCAAAGGCATTTGGCCCGATGACGCCGCCGGCCCTAAAGTTCAGCGAAAACGCCTTGCGGCCAAGCTCTGAATATTTGGCGACACCTTCAAATTTTTCGCGCAGGTCAGCTTGATTTTCCTCTGGAAGTACACTTTCGGAAAAAACGGTCTGATCCAGTGTTTTCATGATACCCGCACCCATCAGGCCAGGCAGGGCTGGTGGCGTTACCGCGACCGCGACCTCGACGAGCAGCGGCAACGCGTAGCGATAAATGGTAACAGCAAGCAACAAGAAGGTGGCAACAAGAACCACCAGTCGCGGATGAAACCGTTCGAGCCTGTGAACCCATTGCAGATGCCCTCTTCCGGAGTCATGCAGCAGGCGATCCACGGCATCATTGTCATCGGTTTCGAAAACAGTGCCGTCTTCGAATGTTATGCGTCGAGGAATACGGCCAACCCTGGACGATATGGACGCTGTCCCTTTTCGATCGACGGCAACAACCTTGCCGTCTCCAGAAAGGGTAACCATGAGACCGCCATGTTCAAGGGAGAGGATGGCGTCCTCTCCCGTATTGGTGCCAGCGTAGCAGCGTCCGCCGGCGATCGAATTTCGATCAGAACCCAAAATCAAAACCTTCCAGATCCATATATTCAGCCGTAACCGCAGCACTTGTTGTCTGAATGGACGAGACAATACCATCCAGATCACCATCAATGTAAATACCGGAATACTCCGCCAGATAACGGGCCTCACGTACCGCAGCCCATGGCCGCATCAAGCCCAAGCTGAAGACAGTCACGATAATATTGGAAAACACGATCCAGAAATAGTTTGAGCGAGACAGATAGCTGAACAGCGCATGTTTTTCGTCCAACACCGCAGCATTCATCACAACATTGCGAACACCTATGCGATAGAAAGTCGTTGCCGCAAAATAAACTGCCAAAAAAGGTAGTGCGGCTGCATATGTGATCACTATCATCGTTGCTTGCGAGAAATTTCCTTCGGCCAACTGATCAGCGCTGGGAAGCAGGAGACCTCCAAAAAGCACACCCAAAATGGTCAAAACAATAATAACGCCGATCGTTCCAAAGATCACAAGGAAAAACGGAACGAACCAGACGCGATACAGACTGCCAAGCGTTAGCGTTGTCCTGAAGGGTCTGTCTCCGTAGCGCAAATTATCAAAGACATAGCGATACAACCAACGGCTGGCCAATGGCGCCAGTATTCCCAAGGATAACACCGTTATCAGCCCGCCCGCAAAGACTGCCAGGAAGGCCCCTCCGAGACTTCCCGTAAATTCGAACCGCACATTGCGATAACTGGTCACACGGGCATTGAACCGCAGGCTGCGCATGAATATCCAAGGCAACAAAAAGATCATCGCCAGACCAAGTATGCCTGAAACAATCGGCATGAACTGAGCGGTCACATTGAAAGCAATCGCATAAGCAAAAACGATCAGCCGTCCAATCAATATCTGCTTTGGCTTGGCGTGGTAGTCGAAGGAATGACCAGCAACATAAGTATTGCCGAGAAAATAACGTTTGCGGCGCACCTTTGCCCAGGCTGAATAAATGCCCAAGGTCAATATGGTTAGAATAACATTGACTATCCAGATCCCGAAATATTCCGAGCCGCTCCCCTGAAACGACCCGCGCTCGAGTATTGAAGCTTCACGGCGGCCTAGTGGCGGCGATTGAATATCCATATTTATGTCCCCAAAAGGCCCCGATAAGCCCCAACTAAAAACAACAATAACGCGCATGTATCAGCGCAGGTTGCAAAACATAGAAGTGTACGCAGGCTGTCAAGGTTGTGACAACAAACAAAACGGGCTCCTGAAGACGGGAGCCCGTGTCATTTGAAACAGGTCGTTTTACCGACGACCTACTTCATTGTCGGCATGACAAATTCTGCGCCGTCCTTGATGCCGGAAGGCCAGCGGCTGGTGACTGTCTTGGTGCGGGTCCAGAACTTAATGGAATCCGTACCGTGCTGATTGAGGTCGCCAAAGGAAGATGACTTCCAGCCACCGAAGGAATGGTAAGCCAGCGGAACCGGGATAGGTACGTTCACACCCACCATGCCGATATTGATCCGGGACGCGAAATCACGCGCGGCATCACCGTCACGCGTATAGATCGCAACGCCGTTGCCATATGCGTGTTTCATCGGCAAAGACAGAGCATCTTCGTAATTATTGGCCCGAACGACCGAGAGAACCGGCCCGAAGATTTCAGTCTTGTAGATATCCATGTCCGGCGTCACATTGTCGAATAGGCAGCCGCCAATGAAATTACCGTTCTCATAGCCCTGAAGCTTGAAATCACGCCCATCGACCACCAGTTTGGCGCCTTCTTCAACACCCCGGTCAACAAGGCCTTTCACCCGGTTATACGCGTCGCGTGTCACCAGCGGACCCATGTCCGCCTTTTCGTCGGTGTAGGGCCCGATGCGCAGCGACTCGACCTTTGGCGTCAGTTTTTCGATGAGGCGGTTGGCTGTATCTTCGCCGACCGGCACAGCAACCGAAATCGCCATGCAACGTTCACCCGCAGAGCCATAACCAGCGCCCATCAGCGCATCGGCCGCCTGGTCGAGGTCGGCGTCCGGCATGATGATCATGTGGTTTTTTGCGCCACCAAAACACTGGGCGCGCTTGCCATTCATGGCTGCGGTTCCGTAAACGTAGCGGGCAATCGGCGTGGAACCCACGAAAGACACCGCGCTGATATCCGGGTTTTCAAGAATGGCGTCGACCGCCAACTTGTCACCGTTGACAACGTTCAGCACGCCTGCTGGCAGACCTGCCTCAATCATCAGTTCGGCAAGGCGAAGCGGCACGGAGGGATCGCGCTCGGATGGCTTCAGGATGAACGCATTGCCGCATGCGATGGCCGGCGCGAACATCCACATGGGGATCATGGCCGGGAAATTAAACGGCGTGATGCCCGCTCCAACACCCACAGCCTGACGGATTGAGTACATGTCAATGCCGGGGCCTGCGCCTTCCGTGAATTCGCTTTTCTGGAGATGCGGGATGCCGATGACAAATTCGCAAACTTCAAGGCCACGGATGACGTCGCCTTTTGAATCTTCGACCGTCTTGCCGTGCTCGCGCGACAGCATCTCGGCAAGCTCGTCCATATTTTTGTGCAGCAGCTCAACGAACTTCATGAAAACCCTTGCGCGCCGCTGCGGATTGGTCGCCGCCCAACCAACTTGCGCCGCCTTGGCATTTTCAACCGCAGCCGCCAGCTCACCTTCCGTTGCAAGCGCCACGCGGGCCTGCACTTCACCAGTTGCCGGATTGTATACGTCTGCGAAACGGCCGCTTGTACCCGCGACATGTTTGCCGCCTATGAAATGTCCTATTTCAAGCATGGGTTTCCTCCTGTTTAGATGACCCGAGGATGACATTGTATTTTGCACAATTCAACAGTATGAATTCCGCATCCGTTGTGCAAATATTCACAACAAGACAGTCGAAAGAGTCGATATCCGCAGGGCTCGACACATAGGACACGCGATTTCACGGAGGCGATATGAATTGGGACGACGTGCGCATATTTCTCGCAGTCGCCCGGACGGGTCAGCTTCTGGCGGCAGCCCGAAATCTCGGCATCAACCACGCCACCGCCGGACGCAGGATCAGCGCCCTTGAAGAGAGCCTGCAAACACAACTGATTGTCAGGAAAACCAGCGGGTGCGACCTGACGCCTGAAGGTGAGGTTTTCCTGCGCGCCGCCGAACGCATGGAATCCGAAATGGCGACAGCTCAGGCCAATATAGGCCAAGTCGATGCTGCGCTGGCTGGCACGGTGCGAATTGGTGCTCCGGACGGGTTTGGGGTTTCCTTCCTTGCGCCACGGCTTGGCGACCTGATTGCCAGACATCCCGCGCTCAAAATTCAACTCGTTCCCGTGCCCCGCGCCTTTTCAGTTTCCCAGCGCGAGGCCGATATCGCCATCACACTGGGACGACCGGAACAAGGGCGGTTAATCTCCTCAAAACTAACCGACTATTCGCTCGGCCTTTATGCATCCCAGCAATATCTGGAAAAACAGGGTATCCCTCAAAGAACTGACGACCTGACGCAGCACCGCATCATTGGTTATGTGGAAGATCTTATTTTCAGCGCCTCCCTGAATTTCACGAGCGAAATCAATCGCACGATGGAAGCATCTTTCGAAATTTCATCGGCCATCGGTCAAACGGAGGCGGTTAGAGCCGGTGCAGGAATCGGTGTCCTCCACACTTATATCGCCAGACAATACCCTGAGCTGCGCCGGGTTTTGCCCGATGTCAACATTCGACGATCTTACTGGACAGTATATCACGAAAGTGCGCGAAATCTCGCGCGCGTACGCACCGCTCTAGAGTTCCTTCAGGAAATCGTGGACCAGGAACGCAGCGTTTTCCATTGAGCCCAACGAATAGCGGCCCCGACCAACGAGCTTTCATCGGGTTGGGAGATCAAATGCGCTGACCACCCGAACGGCCAGACATCATCGACGACAGTTTGGACAAACCAGGAAGCAAACGTCGCGTCCACGGGCCAATTGTCCATACGGAGTTAATGCCGCTCAATATATTGTTATTATATAATAATTTTCTCATATCGCACCTCCTTTCTCCGACTGCTTTTATGACCGACCGCGACAGGGACTTGACCAGCATCGGCAAATTAAGCAAATTTCGGGCCAGTTGAGATTTTCCGCCTCAGGGCGGATCAGACTGAGGCGGAGTTTCGCGTTAAATGGCTATGTCACCCAGCTTGCTGCTGCGCCAGTCCCAGTCTCTTGTCATGACGCCGCAGCTCATGCAGTCCATACAGCTGCTGCAGATGACACATTTCGAACTGGTTCAGTTCATTGATCAAGAGGTGGAGAAGAATCCTCTCCTGGAAGTGGCGTCAGGGGACGATGGGGATACTTCGCCTGCGGAGAGCGCTGATACCGAAACTTTTGAGCAAAAACAGAACAACGGCGAAGGCGACTGGTTCGAAACTGGCGCCACTGGCAATGCCGAAAATCTGAGTGATCAGCTCGATTCCAATTTCGCACCGGACTATGATGGCGACAGAGCCGATGGCAAACCGGATGCGCCGGAGCTCTTAGGGCAGTGGAAATCCATGCCCGGCGGAAGCGGCGACGGTTCAACAGCCTTCGATATTGACGACCTCCCAGGCAACGTGATGTCGTTGCGCGATTTTGTCCACGAACAAATTCCTCTGGCATTTCCCGAGACGGCTGATCGCCTTACCGCCCAATATATGACCGATCTTCTCGATGACTCGGGTTATCTTTGCGAACCCATCGAGGACACCGCCGGGCGGCTCGGCGCGGACCTTCTGTATATAGAAGGCATTCTCACGCGGCTTCAAACGCTGGAACCGGTCGGCATCTTTGCCCGCAATCTCGCAGAATGCCTTTCTATCCAGCTTCAACAACGTAATCGACTAGACCCTGCCATGCAGGCGCTCGTGAATAATCTTGAGCTTCTGGCAAAGCGCGATTTCTCCTCACTCAAAAAGCTCTGCGGTGTTGGCGAGGACGATCTGATTGAAATGCTGGCTGAAATTCGCGCGCTCGACCCCAAACCCGGCAGCAGCTTCCAGTCTTCCCAGGCTGAGACGGTTGTTCCCGACATTCTTATCCATGAGGGGCAAGGTGGAGCTTGGCACATTGAGCTGAACGCGGACACTTTGCCGCGCGTTCTGGTCAATCAGGCATACTACGCCGAGATTTCCAGCAAGTTTAAGGGCAGCGGAGAGCAGTCCTTTCTTTCAGACTGCATGCAGAATGCAAACTGGCTTGTACGTAGCCTGGATCAAAGAGCGCGAACGATTTTGAAGGTCGCGACCGAAATCGTCCGGCAGCAGGATGCCTTTATGCGGCATGGGGTTGAGCATTTGCGGCCGCTAAACCTCAAGACTGTCGCCGATGCTATCAAAATGCACGAATCGACTGTCAGCCGCGTCACGTCAAACAAATTCATGCTGACCCCACGCGGGCTTTTCGAGTTGAAATATTTCTTCAGCGTGTCCATTGCATCTTCGGACGGCGGCGACAGCCATTCCGCCGAGGCCGTCCGCAATCGCATTAAAGCCATGATCGAGGATGAAAGCGCCGAAGCAGTCCTTTCCGACGATGAGATTATGGATAATCTCAAGGGTAAAGGCATCGAAATCGCGCGGCGCACGGTCGCTAAATATCGTGAGGCAATGAACATACCATCGTCGGTGCAAAGGCGCCGCGAAAAGCGGGCGCTTGCCAGAGCGTCCAGCGCCTGATGGCGATTCCCGGCAGTGCCCTGCCCCTCAAACGCCTACCTTTGGGGTTTTTGTTGACAAGGAATGTCTCCCAGAGTAGAAGCCGCCGCGACCGTTGGCCAAATCGTGGATGAACAACTTGCCACGGCGCAGATCCTAATTTTTATCACTGTGCAAAGCCGACTTTGTCGGCGAACCGCTTGGCCCTGGAGCGAGGTTGGACTACACTCATGGGCGCAAATCAATAAGAAAAGGATAATTCTATGGGTGTGCGTGTATCCGGAAAACATATGGAAATCGGCGATACGTTCCGCGCAAGGATCGAGGACCATATTGAGGAGGCTGTAAACAAGTATTTTGATGGCGGCTATTCGGGGCAAGTAACAGTCGAGAAGGCTGCAGGGCGCTTTAGTGCCGACTGCCGCGTTCATCTCGATACCGGCGCCGTCTTTCATGCCACCGGGCAGGCTGCGGAACCACAAGCCGCTTACGATGCCGCCGGAGAGCGCATTGAAAAGCGTCTGCGCCGCTACAAGCGCCGCCTTCGCGACCATCATTCGAGCGCCAATGGCGCGCATGTGGAAGTCGGCTATTCGGTGTTTGATTCCGTGCCCGACGAAACAGAGGAACTACCGGAGGATTATGCGCCCACGGTCGTTGCTGAAAGCACGAAGCAGCTGAAAACCATGTCGGTTGCCCAGGCTGTTCTTGAGCTCGATATGACGGACGAATCCGTGGTTGTATTCCGTAATGCAAGCAATGACGCCTTGAACGTCGTCTACCGTCGGCATGACGGCAATATCGGTTGGGTAGACGCCGCCGATGTAAGAGGCTGAAGACAAAAGGGCGTCGCTTCGCGGCGCCCATTCACCGGTATGAGCCGGAACGCAAGGATAGAGTGAATGGCACTGGCAGATTTGCTGGCACAGGACGCGATTATTCCCTCGCTCAGAGCAAATTCCAAAAAACAGCTTTTGCAGGAACTGGCCGAAAAAGCCGCAACGGTGACAGGGTTGCCCGAGCGGGAGATTTTTGACGTCATTCTTCAGCGTGAACGGCTCGGCTCTACCGGGGTGGGCAATGGCATTGCCATCCCGCACGGCAAGCTGAACTCGATCAAAAAAATCGCCGGCATTTTCGCACGGCTTGACACGCCGGTGGATTTTGAAGCCCTGGACGACCAGCCTGTCGATCTCGTCTTCCTCTTGCTTGCACCGGAAGGCGCTGGGGCTGATCATCTCAAGGCGCTTTCGCGCATTGCCCGAATTTTGCGAGACCCGGACACGGTTGCAAAAATTCGCGCCTCTGAAAACGCGACAGCCATCTATGCATGCCTGAATCAGGAATCGACGACTAACGCAGCTTGATAGACCGGGTTGCGGGCCCGGCATACCGGCCTCAACCTCCCCACACAACATCAATGGAGATTGGCCCTTATGCTGAACTTACTTACCGATGTTGAAGGCTTGTCTGTCGGACATTCCACCGACCTGAAACTGGGCTCAGGCGTCACAGCAATCATTTTCGACCAACCCGCCACCACCTCCGGCAGCGTTTTGGGCGGCGCGCCCGGCGGGCGCGAAACCTCCTTGCTTGATCCGTCCATGATGGTCGAGCAGGTCGATGCCATTGTCCTGTCGGGCGGCTCAGCGTTTGGGCTTGATGCTGCTGGCGGCGTCCAATCGGGACTGCGCGAAGTCGGGCGCGGCTTCATGGTCGGCAATATGGCGGTGCCGATCGTGCCGCAGGCCATTTTGATGGACCTGCTGAACGGCGGCGACAAGGATTGGGGAGTGCATTCGCCCTACCGAGATCTTGGTTATGCCGCATGGCAAAACGCAGCCAAGGGAAAATTTGACCTGGGCACAGTGGGAGCCGGCACCGGGGCGACAACAGCAACGTTCAAAGGCGGGATCGGCTCAGCCAGCGCAGTATCCAGCGGCGGCTTTACAGTCGCGGCCATTGTTGCCGTTAATGCCATGGGATCAGCCACCATTGGCAAGGGGCCGCATTTCTGGTCTGCCGCCTTCGAGGAAGGTGAGGAATTTGGCGGGCTTGGACAGCCCCAACGCCCCGAAAGCTCTGACACTGCCATGCGGATCAAGGGCATTGACCTGACAGCCACAACCATTGGGCTGGTGGCGACCGATGCCGTCCTGACAAAGGCGCAGGTGCATCGCCTGTCAATATTGGCGCATGACGGATTGGCCAGAGCTGTGCTTCCAGCGCATCTTCCAGCCGACGGAGATACTTTTTTTGCCGCATCCACCGGACGAAAAGAACTGAATGTCTCGTCAGATTTCATGGAGCTCTGCCATTTAGCAACCGTGGTTACGGCGCGAGCCATCGCGCGGGGCGTATTTGAGGCAACCGCCCTGCCCGTCCCTCATGCCCAAGCGGCCTGGCGGGACAGTTTCGGGTAAACCGCCCCGGAGCCTTTGCAGATCAAATTGCTCTCACCCCATTGTTACTTCCTGTTGAGCATACCAACCAGTACATTCCAGCTGTGAGATGAAAGGTTTTCTGGAAGGCTTGAGATGAGACGTGCTTTTTTAGCCCTAACCGCCGTGGCGATGGCAACAGCTGTGCCTGCATATGCTGATGAGGCCCGACCCGAGGCCGTTATCGAGTTATTCACGTCCCAAGGCTGCTATTCCTGCCCCCCGGCCGACACTGCGCTGGAGCAATTAATCCAAGAAGGCGATACGCTCGCATTGGCGTTTCATGTTGACTACTGGAACTACCTCGGCTGGGTGGACACGCTGAGCTCTCATGAAAATACCGAACGACAATACGGTTATGCCCGCACAATGCAGCGTAGCGGTGTCTATACACCGCAGGCCGTGGTCAATGGCCGCGCGGAGATGGTGGGGAGTCGACTGGGCAGCATCAAGAGCTCTGTTTCTACCCTGAAGGATGAGGGCAAGGGCCTTACGGTTCCCATTGATGTCGCCATGAAGAACGGCAAGATGGAAATTTCCATTGGCGCTGGAACGGGCAAGGCCGATGTAGTTGTGGCCTATTTCAAGCGCCAGGAATCCGTGAAAATCACCCGTGGAGAAAACGCAGGGAAAACCATTTCCTACTGGAACAGCGTGACGAAACTCTCAACTGTTGGCATGTGGGACGGAAGCGCCACCGTGGTAACGCTGCCTATGTCCGTGCTGGAAAGCAGCAAATCCGACGGTTGCGCCATACTGTTGCAATCCTTCGGCGATGGCGGCGAGCCGGGTCCGATTTACGGAGCGACATCCATCTCCTACGTGCCCGGATAACGGTTGGTCTTTTCAAGCCAAATCCCGAACAAACCATCGTCCGGGTCGGACGCTCCCCAAAATGTGCTACGAAGACAAAAATAAGACAGGTCTCGCTTGGTTTACGTTTTTTGATCAGGGAACGGTGTTTGGATGGTCACTTACTTTTATTTTTTAATGCTTGCATTTTTGATTACCCATGAACTGGATGCAGTTAAGCGCCATGAATGGCGCGTCCTGCCGCTAACGGCCTTTCTTCCTGAAAAGATCGGAGAACAGGTTTTCATTTGGGCGCATGTGCCACTCTTGTTTTTGATTTTCTGGTACGGCGGGTTCGATCCCAACGCAACAATGGCGCGAGCCATTTCAGCGTTTTCCGTTCTCCATGTAGGCCTGCATTGGCTTTTCAAGCGCCACCCGAAATATGAGTTCAATAATATCAGTTCCTGGTCGCTCATTGTGGGTGCTGGGATATTCGGCACGGCCCATCTGCTTGGGTCTGATTGGGCTTTGTAAGACGGCAATATTCCGAAACTTCGATCCACTTCAGAGACTCTGGCAAGCCTCTCTCAAAGCTCATGATCTCAATCAGGTCGTGACTGAGCAGACTTTGGAACGACGTCTTCTCAAAAACCATGATCAGGAATGAGCGAGACGAAAATTGAGATATTCCACAGTAGAGCATTTCCGATGAACACCGGATCACCTGAAACGCTCTATCCATTTGTTTTGGCCGCCTTGTCCGACGATGAAGCGATCCGCTTATCTGGAAATGCTCTAAGACGCTGGTATGCCGATGCCTACATCGGTCTGGGAAATGAAATCAGTAGTGGATAATGGACTGTTCAAAAATGTAACGGCAATCAGCTTGGCCTAATTCCGCTACAAACACCTTTTGCATGACATCTCAGAAGTGAGGACAGTTTATCATGAGCGTCGCCAAGACATCACAGCGAATAACACCGCCGGATATCGCCTTGCGGAAGGGTGGAACACCACTTGTGTGCCTGACTGCCTACAGTACGCCGATGGCAAAACTGGTGGACGCGCATTGCGACGTCGTGCTCGTTGGTGACAGTGTGGGTATGGTCGTCCACGGCCTGCCAACAACAATTGGGGTGACCTTGGATATGATGATTATGCACGGTCAGGCCGTTGGCCGTGGGCTTGAACGCGCATTAATGGTCGTGGATATGCCATTCGGATCATATGAAGAGAGCCCGGAGCAGGCATTCCGGAACTGCGCTAAAGTGATTGCAGAAACGGGATGCGCGGCGATCAAGCTTGAGGGCGGAGAAAGCATGGCTCAAACAATCCGCTTTCTTGTTGCCCGTGGGATCCCAGTTATGGCCCATATTGGCATGACGCCGCAGAGTGTGAACATGTTTGGCGGTTACAAGGTCCAAGGGCGGGGAGAGCAATCCAAACAGATATTACAAGACGCGGTGGCCGTGGCGGAGGCAGGCGCTTTTGCTGTCGTTCTCGAAAAGGTAACGGAAACTTTGGCGCGAAACATCACAACACAGGTCAATATTCCGACAATTGGCATTGGCGCCTCAGCCTCGTGTGACGGTCAAATCCTCGTTGTTGACGATATGTTGGGGATTTTCGCAAGCTTCAAGCCAAAGTTTGTAAAGCGATATGCAGAGCTTGGACGCGACGCCGAAGCCGCTATCGCCATGTACAAAGAAGAGGTTCAAACCCGTCGGTTTCCGAGCCATAGCCATGTGTTCAACGACTAGTCGACAGCCGATTCAGGAAACGACATTATGACGACAACAATCGTGAGAAGCATATCAGATCTTCGCAGGCTGACGGGCAATTGGCGGCAGGAGGGCAAAAAAGGCGCAATTGTGCCGACAATGGGTGCGCTGCACGCTGGACACTTAAGTCTTGTACAGGCAGCCCGTGCAAAAGCGGACGAAGTGCTCGTAACGATATTTTTGAACCCAAAACAATTCAACAATTTGGATGACCTGAAGAACTATCCAAAAACTGAAGCAGCAGATATCGCCAAGTTGAAGGAAGCTGGTGTCTCGGCAGTTTTCATTCCGCCGGCGACCGAGATGTATCCAGACGGATTTAACACCACCGTTAGTGTGGGCGGGCTGACTGATGGCCTATGTGGCGAAAAGCGCCCAGGCCACTTTGAGGGGGTAGCAACTGTTGTAGCCAAGCTTTTTCTTCAAAGTGGAGCCGATCTCGCGTTTTTTGGAGAAAAGGATTTCCAGCAGCTGCAAATAATTCGGAAACTGGCTCGAGACCTGGATATTCCCACCGAGGTGGTAGGCTGTCCAACTGTTCGCGAAGAAGATGGGCTTGCCATGTCTTCGCGCAATGCGTTGCTATCCTCTCATGAGCGTCAGGTCGCTCCCCGATTAGCATCAATCCTTTCGGAGACTGTCGAGAAAATCTCTGCAGAGACAAACTTGCAGGCGCTTTTGGATGAAGCCCGTTCTGATATCCTGGCGTCTGGTTTTAGAGAGGTTGAGTATCTCGAACTCAGATCGGAAGAAGATCTAAGACTTGTGGAATCGATCAACTCCCCGATGCGCCTGTTTGTGGCCGCCTGCCTGGGCCAAACCCGTCTGATCGACAACATGCCCGTGCCGTTTTGAGGGGGCCGATTTTCTTATAAAATGCTGAGTCCGGCTTACACAAATATCTGGTATCTTTAACGACACCCGCCAAAGACCATTTGCCGAACACAAATGCCTTACAGATCGCTCAAATCAACCGCGTGCATTGCAGGGGTTTAATTGATTTCAAAGGCTTTTGAAAAGGATGGTACGGTTGGGTGGATTCGAACCACCGACCTCAGGAGCCACAATCCTGCGCTCTAACCAACTGAGCTACAACCGCATCTGGCTGAAACACTTGGGTGCGATTGAAAACCGCAATACCGTTTCAGGCAATGAATTCCACGCCGTCAGACGAAAAACAATTTTACGCATTTCGTCAAGCGCTTCGTTCGTGTGGCGCGAGGGGTCACATACGGGGGATGGAGCGAATTTGCAAGCCTATTCTCAGGCTCACGGCAAATAAAAAGGCCAGGACAAAGCCCGGCCTTTTTTCAAGATCAGTATCAAAGTCTGATTATGCAGCTTTGAAGGTGCTGATGACCTTTTCTGCGGCTTCCTTGCCAGGTGCGGTCACATCTTCGGCAACCTTCTTGGCGGCTTCCTGCAAAGCTTTGGCCTGCTCAACGCTGACTTCAGCCTGCTTGCGGAGGAAGGACGTCTGCAGTTCGAAAAGTTCGGAAACAGACTTTACACCAAGCAGTGCTTCCATGTGAGCGAGCGAGCTATCGGTGTTGGCGCGCATAGCGTCGATTGCCTTGAGGCCGAGCTCAACCGAGCCTGCCTGAGCCTTTTCAAGCGTGGTTTCGATTGTCTTGGTCGCGTCTTCTGAAGCTTCCTTTGCCTTAGCGAAAGAATCCTTCATCTGAGCTGCGCCCTTTTCGGCGAAGTCACGGAAGCTGTCGGTGAACTTAGCAGGGTCGAACGTTGCGAATGCGAATACGTCTTCAGATTTCTTAGCAGCCATTTTTGCGCTCCTTGGGTTGGGGCCCTCTTCGGAGGCACCCGCTCTTGTTGATGACCATTATATAGCATAGGTTTTTGTGCATTGCAACATACACGCCAAAACGTTTGTGCATCGCACACAAATTAACCTTTTCCGCCGAAACCAGACACCTGTCGATAGTGAGCTCTGGACCGTCCAGCACAGCAAAGATATTAAGGAACTGTTAATAAATTTTGGCCGCGGAACCATCTCAGGAAAGCTGCTTGGCGAAGAATATGGTGCAACATCCGTTTATAGACATTGCCGTACACGAACGGGTGCGTACCCATTTCGCCCGTGGTGAAGCGCTCGTTCTGTTTTCTGCGGATGTTGAAAATGTGCTGTGGGCCAATGGTGCAGGCGCTCGCCTGTTTGGCCATATGCAAGTCTACGACCTTTTGGAAAACGGACCCGGCCCAACCGACCTGACCTTCAGTCAAATGGCGACGACTGCAAGGCAACTCTCCGGCGTCGGCGATCAGAAATCTTTCCTGATGCGCGTTTCCTCCGGATTTCAGCGTGCCACGGTACAAGCGTCTGTAGAAGTTATAACAGTCGGCAAAGATGAAACCGGCATTCTCTTTTCCGCGCCGGTTTATGCCAATGGCGCACGAATTGATGAAATTGCAGGCGACATGATATTTGGTCTCGGAGATGAAGAGACGCATGTTGCCGTTCTGGGTGAAGGCGGGCGCATCCTTGCGGCTTCTTCCTATTTCGCCGATCTCGACTTGCCGGAACATGTGATAGCGATGCTTTACGAGGCCGTGCGGAGCAAACCAGGGCAGATGGTCAAACGTCCTGTGCTGTCTTCCGGCCGCTATATACCCGCAGCGATCGGCGCTATATCGACGACCCCACCGATCTGCCTGCTGTTTTGTGTGGACACAAAGGCTGAAGCAGAACCAATATCCACAACCGATGAAGACGACAGTGGAGAACTCGAAATCCAGACTGCCAAGGATGACACCTCCGGTATAAAGTCCGCCACGACTGAACAGGTACAAATTACAGTCGAGGAAGAAATGCCAACTTCACCCGCAAAGGAAGAAGAGAAGTCGGATTTCACCTTCAACCCAGTAGGGCGGCCCGTACGCTTTGTCTGGAAGATTGGTGCGGATGGCCGGTTTCAGGAAGTCTCGCCAGAATTTGGCGAGGTCGTCGGTCCGCGCTCCGCCGACATTGTCGGCAAGCTTTTCAGCGAGGTCGCCAAACAGTTTCATATAGATCCGGACGGGCGGATTGCTGAATTGTTGAAACGCCGCGACACGTGGTCGGGCAAAACCATATTCTGGCCGGTGGAAAGCTCCAACCTCAAGGTCCCGGTGGACCTGGCGGCCCTTCCCGCTTATTCGCGAGAGCGGGCTTTTGACGGGTTCAGGGGATTTGGCATCGTACGTGTAGCGGGCGCCATTGAAGACGAATTCGCAGCCGGGCTCGCAATTACCGGCGATCACAACGGCGAAATCCTGCCTCAGGACAATGCCGCTGACGAAGCGTCAGACGCCCCAGAATGGACGCCGCCAGCCTTTGAACCACCTGCACTGCGCATAGCTGAAACGCAGGACCCCGCCAATTCCGACAAAGTTATCCGGCTGGAAGAGCGGCGCGGCCGTAGCGATGAAGGTTTGAGCGCCTCTGAAAGGGCCGCCTTTGATGAAATCGCACGCCAACTCGGCGCCCGGGCAACCGGGCCTGCGCCGGACACTGAAGACCGGTCTGCAGAGCTGCCGGAAGAGGCCGTCGACCACCCCGCCTCTGAGGCAACTTTGCCCCACGGCGAAATGCTCAAGAGCCCGTTTTTTAGTACGATGGATCGAAGGGGCCAGGGGCTAACGGCGGAGGTTGTCTCCAGCCTGCCAGTGGCCATGCTGGCGCATACTGGCGACAAGCTGATTTATGCAAATCCGGAATTTTTCAAACTGACGGGTTTTGAAACGCTCAGCGCGCTGGAAGCCGCTGGAGGAATCGATGCGCTTCTGGAACGGGATGAAAACACTAATCCCGATTCTCCGGCAATGCTTCTGGTGACCGCCGACGGACGGATGGAGCCGGTGAGCGCGAAACTCCAATCGGTCAGATGGGAAGGTTCGTCCGCGCTTCTGCTTTCGCTGGCGCCTTTGCCTGCCTTGGCCCCCAAGCCAACCAACGACGAGAGCGTTGAGCTGACGGCGTTGCGTGCCGAGGTGGACGAGCTCCATTCCATATTGGAGACGGCGACCGATGGTGTTGTCGTGGTTTCTGAAGCCGGCGAGATCCGCTCTATGAACAGGTCCGCGCTCGCTCTGTTCAATTTCAGCGCAGAGGAGACTGTGGGCAAGCCCTTCGCCATGCTCTTTGCGCATGAGAGCCAGAAATCAGTTGCCGACTACCTTGCGGGCCTCGCGGGCCATGGTGTGGCCAGTGTGCTCAACGACGGGCGTGAAGTTCTGGGGCGCGAAGCCAGCGGCGGTACAGTGCCGCTCTTTATGACCATGGGCCCCCTTTCCAGTTCCAACGGCTATTGCGCTGTTATTCGTGACATAACCCAATGGAAACGCACTGAGGAAGAATTACGCGACGCGAAACATTCCGCAGAAACCGCCAGCGCACATAAGAGCGATTTCCTGGCCAGTGTAAGCCACGAAATCAGAACGCCGCTCAACGCTATTATCGGGTTTGCTGAAATGATGGCCAATGAAGGCTTTGGGCCCATAGGCCATCCCCGCTATATTGAATACGCCAATGACATAGGCCGTTCGGGACGACATGTTCTAGACATCGTCAACGACCTTCTCGACATTTCCAAAATCGAGGCGGGACAGATGGACCTCGATTTTGCCGCGGTCAGTTTGAACGAAACGGTTGCCGAAGCTGTCTCGCTGGTTCAGCCGCAGGCCAACGCGCAACGGGTTATTATCCGCAGTTCCCTTTCTCAATCTGTGCCGGATGTTGTGGGGGACAGCCGCTCAATCAAACAGATCGCGATCAACATACTGGCCAATGCTGTCAAGTTTACATCTGCGGGTGGACAGATTGTGGTTTCCACGGCCTACCAGCCGAATGGAACGGTCGTTCTACGTATCCGTGACACCGGCAGCGGCATGACGCGTGAGGAACTGGAGCAGGCAATGAAGCCTTTCCGGCAGGTATCGAGCCACACGCCGCGAAAACGTGGCGAAGGCACGGGACTGGGCCTACCGCTGACCAAGGCGATGACGGAAGCCAATCGTGCCGTCTTTGCAATCAGCTCCACGCCGAATGAGGGAACGCTGGTCGAAATCACCTTCCCACCTCAGCGCGTGCTTGCGAACTGAAGACCTCGGTTAAGCGCTTGCCTGAAACGATCGGATAAAATAGCACTACGCGCAATTACCATGCAGAAGGCGCAGGAATTGTCCGATCTGGCACACAGCAGAATAGAACGCCCGGCGGCCCAACCGGGCGCACCGATTTTGAACTTGACGGCAATATTCGTCTCGGCCGTCATTGCCATGCCCATTCTTGCAATTATCTGGATTGCGTTTTCCGGCGACAACGCGGCATGGCCGCATATTCTGCAGAATGTTGTCCCACGCGCGTCGCTGCGGACCTTCATCCTTCTCATTTCCACGGCCTCGTTGACGCTTGTGACAGGCGTCATCACCGCTTGGCTTTCTGCTGCTTGCGACTTCCCCTTTCGCCGCGTCCTGACTGTGGCGCTCGTTTTGCCTTTGGCTATGCCGACCTATCTGGCAGCCTATGCATTTGGCGAGTTTTTTGACTATACCGGCCCCGTTCAAACGGCAGTGCGGGCCGTTTTCGGTTTTCATACCAGCCGCGACTACTGGTTTCCCGATATTCGCTCCACAGGCGGTGCGGTCTTCGTAATCGGATCTGTGCTCTACCCCTACGTCTACCTAACGACACGCTCCATGTTCCTTATGCAGGGCCGAGCGGCGGCTGATGTTGCACGTACGCTTGGCGCAGGCCCATTGCGCACCTTTATTCGTGTGCAGCTGCCGATGGCGCGACCGGCAATCATTGTCGGCCTGATGCTGGTGATGATGGAGACCCTGAACGACATCGGTGCGGTGGAGTATCTGGGCGTCAAGACGCTGACATTTTCGATCTATGACACATGGCTCAATCGCGGTGACCTTCCCGGCGCTGCGCAAATTGCCATGGTCATGCTCATCATCGTCATATTGCTGATTTCCGGTGAACGCCGTGCACGGCGGCAGCAACGTTATGTTGGGACCAAAACAACAGCGGCACAGCATGATGCGGTGCGCCTTCAACTGACCGGCATTCGCATGATCGGTGCTGTCGCGCTTTGTAGCTTGCCCATGATTGCAGGCTTCGCAATTCCCGCAGGCGTAATGGCAGGCTATGCCCTAAAACGTCTCGACCAATTTGTCTCGCTGCGTCTGCTTGACGCGCTTGTCACCAGTATTGTCGTAGCGCTGGCAACCGCCATTATAGCAGCAATCGCGGCCTTCCTTCTCGTTTACGCGCGGCGTACCCGTGAAAGCTCCACCCTCAGACTTGCCGGGCGGCTCGCCACATTTGGCTACGGTGTTCCAGGGACCGTCCTTGCAATTGGCGTTCTCATTCCGCTTGCTGGATTTGACAATTTTCTGTCCTCAGCTCTTAAACAATGGTTTGGCGCATCCCCCGGGCTTATCCTGTCAGGAACGGGTTTTGCCATTGTCTACGCCTGCTCGGCACGCTTCCTGACAATGGCGGAAGGCAATATCGAAGCCGGCTTCCACAAGCTGTCGCCCAATCTTGACATGGCGGCCAGAACGCTTGGGCGCACGCAGGCCCAGGCTTTACGACAGGTTCTGATCCCGATGATGCGGCCTGCCACGCTGACTGCCGGCCTACTGGTCTTCATTGAAACTATGAAAGAGCTTTCGGCCACGATCCTGCTGCGCCCGTTCAACTTCAACACGCTGGCAACATTGGTCTACGAAGACGCATCGCGTTCACGTGTGGCCGACGCGTCTGTTGCCTCCATCATCATCATTCTGGTGGGGCTGGTGCCGGTGATCGCGGTATCGCGATCACTCGACCGGAGTTGAAATCAGGATTTCAGCTCTTCCAGATCAGCGAAAAGCTCCAGCGCTTCCGGATTTGCAAGCGCTTCCTTGTTCTTCACCGGACGCCCATGAACGACCTCGCGCACGGCAAGTTCAACGATCTTGCCAGATTTGGTCCGGGGTATATCCGAGACAGCAATCACCTTTGCAGGCACGTGCCTTGGTGAAGCGCCAACACGAATTTTGGTCTTGATCTTTTGGATGAGGTTTTCGTCAAGCGTGACGCCATCAGCCAACCGAACGAAAAGAATGACGCGAGTATCGTCGTCAAAATCCTGACCGATACAGATGGCCTCGATCACTTCGTCGAGCTGTTCCACCTGATTATAGATTTCAGCCGTTCCTATCCGCACGCCACCTGGATTGAGCGTCGCATCGGAACGGCCATGGATAACCATGCCGCCATGCTCGGTCCATTCGGCAAAATCACCATGGCACCAGACATTGTCGAAACGCTCGAAATAGGCTGCGTGATATTTTTTTCCACCTTCGTCATTCCAGAACATGATCGGCATAGAGGGGAACGCTTTTGTGCACACAAGCTCTCCTTTTTCGCCACGTACCGGCTTGCCGTCATCGTCCCAAACATCTGTCGCCATACCGAGCCCCGGGCCCTGAATTTCGCCGGTCCAAACTGGCTTTGTAGGAACGCCAAGCACAAAGCAGGCGGCAATATCCGTGCCGCCGGAAATGGACGCAAGATGCATGTCTGACTTGATGCCGTCATAGACAAAATCGAACCCCTCGGGCGACAGCGGCGACCCGGTGGATGTCATCATGCGTAGATTGGAAAGATCGTGGCTTTTCGCGGGGATCAGCCCGCCCTTGCGCACTGCGTCGATATATTTTGCCGATGTTCCGAAAATGGCAAATTTCTCCTGCTCCGCATAATCAAAGAGCACATTGCCATCCGGATAGAAGGGTGACCCATCAAACAGGCAGAGCGTCGCACCGCTTGCCAGGCCGGAAGCAAGCCAATTCCACATCATCCAGCCGCAGGTGGTGAAATAGAACAGCCTTTCGCCCGGCCTGATGCCGCAATGAAGCTGGTGCTCCTTGATATGCTGCAGCAGTGTTCCCCCCGCCGAATGCACAATGCATTTGGGGATGCCGGTTGTCCCGGACGAAAACAAGATGTAGAGCGGATGGGAAAAAGGCAGGCGGTTGAATTCGACCGATTTGGCCTCATAAGGCGCCACAAATGCGTCAAGCGTGCGTCCGTCGCCAAGCGAAGCTGCAAGAGTGTCAGCGTCTCCGGCATAATGAACGACCAGTACCGGCGCACCGAGTTTGGACGCAATCGTGCGAACCTTTTCCGATACATCTTGCAACTTGCCGTTATACCAATAGGCATCGCAGGTAATGAACAATTTTGGTTCGATCTGACCAAAACGATCCAGCACACCCTGATCGCCGAAGTCGGGGGAGCATGACGACCAAATCGCCCCCAGCGATGTTGCCGCAAGCATCAGCGCATAGGTTTCCGGCATGTTCGGCATCATAGCCGCTATACGATCACCCTCGCTGATGCCTAGGGCCCGCATGGCCTGCTGAATGCGTGACACCTTTTCGTGCAGTTCGTCCCATGACCAACGATAGGCGATTTTGTCCTCGCCGCGAAAAATCAGCGCATCATCGTCGCCCGTCAATTTCAGTAGATTTTCAGCAAAATTCAGCTTTGCCTCGGGAAAGAAGCGGGCATCCAGCATATTGCCACTGTCGGCAAGGGCCGTCTCTCCACTCTCACCAACAACTCCGCTGTAATCCCACAGAGCTTGCCAAAACGCGTCCCTCTTTTCCACTGACCAGGCGTGAAAGGCGTCGTAATCGTCGAAAGCGCCGCCGAAACGTTTGGCGCAATAAGCCATGAATTGAGACATTGGACTTGCGGCAATTGTCTCTGCCGATGGCGCCCAAAGTGGCTTTTCAACACTCATAAGTCCCTCCCCTGGTCATAGAAATGACGCCTGAATTTTTGCAGTGCGGCATAATATCAAGATAAACAATGAGCTGGACAAAATGTAAAGCTCCCGGCATCCAAATTTGCCGGTTGCTCTGAGCGGGCGCTGCAGCGGCAGTTGCCCACAGGCCAGATTTGATTTCTCCAGCGCGAAGGCTTATCGAAATTCAACGGTGGGCTTGTACTATTTCGAGAATCGGATGGCGATATCTTCAAATGACCGACGGAGCGAAAGCGGGAATGGCAGCCGGCCCTTTTTCCGCTGGGTGAGATTTGGTCTTGTCGTCACGGGTCTGCTGGTCTTGGTTCTTTGGTTTGGCGCTCAACTGGCGGCGCGTTTCTTTGTTACCGACGATCTCCTCCGACGCGAAATTCTACATATCGTTCAGGATAACACCGGCTACCGGGTCAAAATCGAGGGAGAGGCCAAGCTCGAATTTCGCCCCATGCCGACTATTCGTCTTGAAAATGTGACGGTCCTGCCTTCGGATGAAGCCGATCCTGCGCCCATTTTAAAAGCGGCCGCTATTCTGGCGCAGATGGACTTGATAGCGACACTAACCGGCAGACCCGCGTTATCAAGCGTTGCGCTGATCAATGCCAACCTGCATTTTGCCAGCGACTCCAGCGGACACAACAATCTTGAAGTCCGACGTCCCCAGCAACCCAATGCCCAGACCGCCCCTGTGTTCCAACCTGCACCACAGTCGGCTCCTCCTGAACCATCTGTGTCTGAGCAACCGGACTTCCCGGTCAAGGAGCTTGTTTTCACCAACAGCTCCTTAGAGGTCCTCAAGGATGGCGAGGCCACAGTTTCAATCGAAAATGCCGGAGGCCGATTGAGTTGGCCCGGCTTTAACGAAAAACTGTCGTTTGGCCTGACCGCCGACTACCGCGGGAAAACGCTGTCCGTGACAGGTGAAACGGCCAGCGCGAAGGCACTGATACAAGGCGGCATGGGGCCGCTTGCCTTTTCGGTGCGCAGCAAATTCCTCAATGCCGACTTCAAGGGCAACGGCAACTTTTCCGCCAAGGCTTTCCTGGATGGTGACTTCACGTTCGAAAGCAATAAGCTGCCGGACCTGTTTGAGTGGCTGGGAGACCCCATGCATGCTCCCGTCCCGCTAAATTCAATCGAAGTTGCCGCTAAACTCAAGACAAGCGGCACAAGCCTGACGCTGGCCGGTTTGGAGCTAACCGTCGATGATGTCCCTGCCCGCGGAGCAATTGAAATCGGACTGCCCCCCGGCGGGATTCCATCGCTCACCGGCACATTGGCTTTTGATACATTTGATATTTACGGTTTTCTTTCCACCTTCACACCCATACCGGTGGGCCCGGGTGGACAGGGCAAGAAGATTGACGGTGGTTTTCTCAGGCAATTGAAACTCGATCTCCGCCTTTCAGCTACCAAGGCAAGCTACGGACCGATAAACCTCGCAGGAATGGCTGCAAGCGCACGAATTGAAGACCATTTTGCGTCTTTTGATATTGCGGCTGCACGCATCGCGGATGCCAGCGTAACGGCGAGGTTGACTCTGGATGAACGGCACCTGCCCAAAAGAACCGCTACGCTTCGCCTTGATACCGGAAGAATTAATCTGGGAGTTCTCGCCAAGACTCTGAAAATGGTGGGGCCCCTACCTGACGCACGCGGGAACATTTCAGCTGAGCTGAATGCCGACCTCCCATTCTGGGCGGCGGCACCGTCCGACATCAGCGGCATGGTGCGGATTTCGACAGGTGCTGGCAATATTCGCAATTTCGATGCGAAACTGTTCCGGCAGGCGGCCGCCCAAGGTGACTTCTTCAACCTCTCGGATTTATCAGACGGCTCGATGCCTTATCAAAAGCTCGACTTCGACACCCGCATTCGAAGCGGAGTGGTTGAGGTTGTGAATGCGGAAGTTACCGGCGAAGAGAATAACCTCTCTTTCAGGGGTATCCTGCCCTACCGCAACCAAAGCCTGGCATTGTACGGAAAGCTTTCCAGCGCGCGCGCGGATCAGGAAGATGTTCATTTCTTTGCCGGGGGTGCTTGGCCGGATATCGTTATTACGCCCGGCAGCAAAATTACCAGCCCAGCGCCGGACGCTAAAAACTAGGAGCGTGCGATGGCGCGATTTTTTAGCAACCTCTTCAAGATCATACTGGCATCGCTAATCGCGGGCACCGCGCTGTCTTTTCTTGGAATTACGCCAAAATCCCTTATCGGACTTTTTGGCCTAACGCCTGAGGCGCTCGTCGGACATTTACGCGACTTTGGCATATGGATTGCGCCACGCCTGGTTCTTGGGGCAATGGTTGTCGTACCAATCTGGTTGATCGCCTATATTTTCATCCCGCCGCGTGGCGAATAAACAAGGTTGCTCAGCCTTGCGTGAATGCCGCCAGCTCATCGCGACGACGGCGCACTTCGCGGCGTTTTGTCAGGAGCGAGGCCGCCACAACGCCAACAGCAACAATAGCAACCAGAATTGTCGAAACAGCATTGATCTCCGGCGTCACGCCAAGACGAACCTGACTGTATATTTTCATTGGCAGGGTTGTCGCGCCGGGCCCTGAGGTAAAGTTGGCAATAACCAGATCATCCAGAGAAAGCGTAAAAGCCAGCATCCAGCCCGATACAACAGCTGGCGATATGACAGGCAAAGTAACCTGAAAAAACGCGCCAAACGGGGATGCTCCGAGGTCCAACGCAGCCTCCTCAATCGAACGGTCCATGCTCAACAGCCGCGATTGAACGACCACCGTGACAAAGCACATCGTCAATGTGATGTGCGCAAGCGTAACGGTCCAGAATCCGCGATCCATGCCAACGGAAACAAAAAGCAGAAGCAATGAAAGCCCGATAATCACATCCGGCATGACCAGCGGCGCATAGACCATGCCGGAAAAAAGCATGCGCCCGCGAAATTTTGCAAACCGGGTCAGCGCCAGTGCGGCGAGCGTACCGAGAACGGTGGCAATCGAGGCTGACAATAGTCCAACCCGTATCGTCACCCAGGCGGCATCCATCAGGCCCTGATTATGCCATAGCTCAACATACCATTTCGTGGAAAATCCCGCCCAAACAGTCACTAGCTTTGACTCATTGAAGGAATAAATCACCAGTAGCAGAATAGGCAGGTAGAGAAATGCAAAACCCAGCGCAATGGCGGCGATATTGAAGCGAGACATCCGGTTCACGACAAGGTCTCCTATTGCTGCGCCGCTTTGGCCTGGGCGTTCTGGAAGAGGGCAATTGGCACCACCAAAACCAAAAGCAGTATGATCGCAACAGCAGCGGATACAGGCCAATCGCGATTGGCGTTGAACTCAGTCCACAAGGTCTTTCCGATCATCAAGGTCCGTGATCCACCAAGCAAATCAGGTATGACAAACTCACCTACCGTCGGGATGAAGACGAGCAGAAAGCCCGCGACGACGCCGGGTAGAGACAATGGGAAAGTAATTTTCCAGAAGGCCTGCAATGGCGGGCAGCCTAGATCTTCCGCCGCCTCAATGAGCGACACATCCATCTTCTCCAATGTCGCATAAAGCGGCAGGACCATGAACGGCAGGTAGGAATAAACAATGCCAATATAGACAGCAATATTGGTGTTCAGGATGATGAGGGGCTCATCTATGAGACCGATGGCCTGCAGGAACTGATTGAGAAACCCCTCTGGTTTCAGAATGGCAATCCAGGCGTATACGCGGATCAGAAAGCTGGTCCAGAATGGAAGAATGACCAACATGAGAAGAGTTGGCCGAATGGATGCGGGAGCACGCGCCATGCCATAGGCAATGGGATAACCGATCAGCAATGTGAGGAACGTCGCGACAAAAGCAATCGTCAGGCTGGAAACATAGGCATTGAAGTAAAGCGAATCCTCCGTCAGCCAGATAAAATTGTCTAAAGAAAACGCTCGAATATTGGTCCACAACGCCTGCCAGCCATCGCCCAGATCAAAAACCGGCACATAGGGCGGCATGGCAATGGCCGTTTGAGAGAACGATATACGCAGGACAATGAAAAACGGAACCAGAAAGAAGGCAACCAGCCATGTATAGGGGATCACAATGACCAGCCGGTTGAAAAGGGCGCCGGAAAGCTTCGACATCGCCTCAATCCCTCAAAACAACACCGGCATTCCGGTCAAATGAAATCCAGACTTCGTCGTCATAACCGAAAGGATTTTCAACTTCGCGGACCGCATTGAGTGTTGAGGCGCGAACGGTCTCGCCCGTTGCAAGGCGCACGATATAGTGTGTCATGTCGCCTAGATAGGCAATGTCCCACAGCTCCCCCTTAGCAGAATTGACTCCAGCTTCCTGCGGTGGCTGGCGCGACAGAAGAACCTTTTCGGGGCGCACCGCAAACCCGGCATGTCCATTGGCAAAGCCCTCAGGTAATGCAGTCTTCACGGTAAAATTTTCGGCAACGGCAATCGCAAGCCCGCCCTCTCCATCCGGTGTCGCCTGCCCATCAAAAATATTCACGTCACCGATAAAGTCAGCCACAAAACGGGAATTCGGCGCCTCGTATATCTCGGCTGGCGTTGCCACCTGAACCACCCTGCCCGCGCTCATGACCGCAATACGGTCGGCCATCGTCATGGCCTCTTCCTGGTCATGGGTCACCACAACGAAGGTAAGCCCAAGGTCCTGCTGCAGGTCCATTAGTTCGAACTGTGTCTCCTCACGCAGCTTTTTGTCGAGCGCGCCGAGGGGTTCATCGAGCAAAAGCACCTTGGGTTGCTTGGCAAGTGAGCGGGCCAAGGCCACGCGCTGACGCTGTCCGCCGGAAAGCTGATGTGGTTTGCGGGACGCAAAATTTTCAAGCTTCACGAGCTTTAACATCTGCGCAACACGATCTGCGATCTGCTCTTTGGGCATGCCTTCCTGCTTCAATCCGAAGCCGATATTCTTCTCAACAGTCATATGCGGAAAGAGCGCATAGGACTGAAACATCATGTTCACAGGACGGCGATAGGGCGGCGTTTGCGCCAAATCCTGCCCATCAAGAATGATTTGTCCGGAGGTGGGCGTTTCAAAACCGGCAAGCATGCGCAAAAGGGTCGACTTGCCACAGCCGGAAGCGCCCAACAACGCGAAGAATTCTCGATGATAGATATCCAGCGACAAGTCATCGACAGCAGTGAATTCACCGAAGCGCTTCGTCACATTTCTGAACGATATATAAGGTTTCGCCGATGGATCACTCCAGGGCGTAAATGACCGGCGGATGCTGCCAAGCGATTTCATATCTAAACCAATGAATGTTGATAAGAACACATGGGGAAAAGTAAAAAGCCCGGAATGGCTGCATTCCGGGCTTTTTTACTCAGGCTTATTGGCCAGTCACAATGTTCGTCCAATTGCGGGTCAGAGTACGCTGCGTTTTGGGATCCAGCGGCAGGTGGACATAGAGCTTTTCCAGCGCCTCCGCAGGCGGATAGATTGCCGGGTCGTCCAGAACTTCCTTGTCGATAAAGTCTTGCGACGCCTTATTGCCGTTCGCGTAGAATACGTAGTTTGATGCCTTGGCTACGACCTCTGGCTTCATGATGTAGTTGAGGAAAGCGTAGGCTTCTTCCTTATGCGGTGCATCCTTGGGGATTGCCATCATGTCGAACCACATCAACGCGCCGCCTGCCGGGATCGCATAGTTGACATGCACGCCTGCATCGGCTTCAGCCGCGCGGTCACGCGCCTGCAAAACGTCGCCCGACCAGCCAACTGCAAGGCAAATATCGCCATTTGCCAGCGCGTTGATATATTCGGAAGAATGGAACTTGCGGACGCTGGGGCGGATTGCCTTCAAAAGCTCGGTAGCCTTTTCCAGATCAGCCTTATCATTGGAATTGGGGTCGAGCCCGAGATAGTTCAATGCTGCCGGGATTATTTCCGTCGGAGCATCAAGCATATGGACCCCGCAGTCCTTGAACTTGGCAATTTGCTCTGGATCGAAAATGACATTCCAGTCTGGCTTGACGTCTGGGCCGAGGATTTCGGCCGCCTTGTCAATATTGTAGCCAATACCGGTTGTGCCCCACATATAATCGATGCCGTAGTCGTTTACGTCACCAAATGCAGCAGTACGCTCCAGGATTTTGTCCCACATGTTTGCGATATTCGGCAGCTTGGATTTATCCAGCTTTTCGAAGACGCCGGCCTGAATCTGGCGCTGCAGGAAGTCAGCTGTAGGCACAACTACATCGTAGCCGGAACTACCAGCGAGCATCTTGGTTTCGAGAATTTCGTTGGAATCGAAGACATCATAAACGACCTTGATCCCGGTTTCCTTAGTGAAATCCTCAAGGATTGATTCATCAATATAATCGGACCAGTTGTAAACGTTGACAACCTTGTCCTCGGCCATCGCCAGAGAAGCGGCGCTGGCGAGTAACATGGTTGCAAGTGTGGAAATCTTGAGGGTATTGCGCATTCTGTTCTCCTTCTGAGGTCGGCTTATGGTCGCCTGTTCTTCCTCTTCCCTTGGAGACTAGAAAGGATTTTTTCCGTCAGCAAGGCTTTTCTGCACTGCGGAAGGAAGAACGCGACCAATCTCATTGGAAGTCGAAAATACTCAGGCCGGTTACCATCTCATCAAGCCCCAAGGGTTTTGTCAGTGGCGCTTCCGCGCGCGCAAGACAGCCCTGGCGCTCGCACAACCTGCATGCAGGGCCCACAGCCAGAGGCTTTCCTCCGACCTCGACTGCAGAACCATAGACCGTCTCGCTTTTGTGAGCAGCGTCGCACCCGACCAATAGCGCTGTGCGGCGGACACGTTCAGCGAACGCCCCCTGCGGCCCTTCCAGCGTTCGCGATATTGTCAGGAACTCTGCGCCATCTGGCATTTCAATTTCGTCCACCAAAATCTGACTGGGCTGAGCGAATGCTGCATGGATGTTGAGCTTCGGGCAGGCTCCGCCAAAACGCGCCTGAGGAAAGCCTTGCGCACCAGCCTTGCGGAAGGCATGGCCCGCATTGTCGATTTCCAGCATAAAAAACGGCACGCCGGGACTGCCCGGTTTTTGCAACATCGTCAGCCGGTTTGCCGCCTGTTCAAAAGAGACGGAAAAGCGCGAGCGCAGGACGTCGATATCGTATTTGACCCGCTGGGCTACAGCGAGGAAATTGCCATAGGGCATCATCAGTGCGTGCGCAGCATAACGGGCAAGCTCAAAGCGAGCGATACGGCTTGCTTCGTGTGACGACAGGTTCAAGCCATCAAGCTCGGCCACGATGGCATCCTTCAATGCAAGAAGGCTTGCCTCCATGGCAATCTCGCGAAGCTGATCGAATGGCGAGAGCCTTTCAGACAAAAAAAGTCGCATGGAATGGCGGTCATAGCGCCGCCGCAGACCCGGCATCGTGTGGACAGGCAGCAGCTTGACAACAATGCCATGATTTTTCTGCAGCCAATTGCGGATGGCCCCGGTAAGATCGTCGCCAGCCTTCAGCTCTTCATGAAACTGCTCGGCAGCTTCCTCAATACGCCCAAAATAATTGGGCCGTTTCTCAAGTACGTCACGCACTTCGTCCATTGGCAACCGGGCAGCAGAGACTGACGTGTCGTGCCCTTCCCTCGCCAGAAGTTCTGCGAGATCCGTCAGACGTGACGCCTGCTCCTTGTAAGCGCGATAAAGCTTTATCAGCCCGCCGGCGGCATTGGGTGCGGCCTCGGCCAGCTCGATTAGCTCCTGGTCGCCCGGAATTTCACCGACCAAGAGTGGATCGGAGAAAACCTCGCGCAATTGCGCAATACCGCCCGCCGCCTCCCCTTGCAGCTCATCCAAATCCACCTTGAAGACCGAGGAGAGCTTGAGCAGCAACTGCACTGTCAACGGGCGCTGATTTCGCTCTATCAGGTTCAAATAGGATGGCGATATTTCCAACGCCTCAGCCATGGCTGTCTGCGTTAGCGACAGAGAATTACGGATGCGGCGCAGGCGCGGGCCAGCAAATATCTTGTTTTCCGCCATCTTTGACACCTTTTACAAAATTGTCGGCGATTTTGACAAAATTTGAATTTTACATTTTTTACAACTTTACAAATTCTTTTTGTCAAAGACAAGACAAGATAACCCTTTTATCCCGCTGATAATTCAGTTTTTTATCGACAATTTTGCGCCGCAATGTAAATCTCGTCACATCGAAACACGCCAATATCTGTCGACCCAAGCGCAGAAATTGCAAAACTGAAATCTGACGGAGGAAATTATGACTGATTTTTACAACCTCGTTCCCGGAGCACAGGAAGGCCGCTATGAGGGCATTGAACGTCCCTACACCGCAGAAGATGTAAAGCGTCTGCGCGGCTCTGTTCAGATCAGGCACACACTGGCCGAAATGGGTGCACAGCGCCTCTGGAAGCTGATTAACGAAGAAGACTTCGTCAATGCACTGGGTGCGCTTTCCGGCAATCAGGCCATGCAAATGGTTCGTGCTGGCCTCAAGGCCATTTACCTCTCTGGCTGGCAGGTTGCCGCCGACGCCAACACTGCGTCTGCCATGTATCCCGACCAGTCGCTTTACCCGGCAAACGCTGCACCGGAACTTGCCAAGCGTATCAACCGTACCCTGCAGCGCGCCGACCAGATCGAAACATCTGAAGGCAAGGGGCTTTCTGTTGATACCTGGTTCGCGCCGATCGTCGCAGATGCCGAAGCCGGCTTTGGCGGCCCGCTAAACGCTTTTGAAATTATGAAGGCTTTCATCGAAGCCGGCGCTGCTGGCGTTCACTTTGAAGATCAGCTCGCTTCCGAAAA
This sequence comes from Ensifer sp., assembly GCA_050306195.1. Classification (GTDB taxonomy): domain Bacteria; phylum Pseudomonadota; class Alphaproteobacteria; order Rhizobiales; family Rhizobiaceae; genus Ensifer_A. The sequence continues at coordinate 112,632 of JBNLGT010000001.1, read as the reverse complement.
GAAATGCGGTCACCTTGGCGGCAAGGTCCTGATCCCGACGGCGGCTCACATTCGCAATCTGAATGCAGCGCGTCTGGCGGCCGACGTCATGGGGACGCCAACCCTTATCATTGCCCGCACGGATGCTGAAGCTGCCAAGCTCCTGACCTCCGACATCGACGAGCGCGACCAGCCCTTCGTAGATTACGACGCAGGCCGCACGACGGAAGGCTTCTATCAGGTTAAAAACGGCATCGACGCCTGCATTGCACGCGCTATTGCCTACGCTCCGCATTGCGACATGATCTGGATGGAAACCGGCAAGCCGGATCTGGAACAGGCCCGCAAGTTCGCTGAAGCCGTTCACAAGGTCTATCCGGGCAAGAAGCTTGCCTATAACTGCTCGCCCTCCTTCAACTGGAAGGCCAACCTGGACGACGCAACGATTGCCAAGTTCCAGAAAGAACTCGGCGCCATGGGCTTCAAGTTCCAGTTCATCACCTTGGCTGGCTTCCACCAGCTCAACTACGGCATGTTCGAACTGGCTCGCGGCTACAAGGATCGCCAGATGGCTGCCTACTCGGAGCTGCAGGAAGCGGAATTTGCCGCAGAAACCAACGGCTACACCGCCACCAAGCACCAGCGCGAGGTTGGCACTGGCTATTTCGACGCCGTTTCCATGGCCATTACCGGCGGCAAGTCCTCCACAACAGCTATGAACGACTCCACCGAAGCGGAGCAGTTCAAGCCAGCCGCCGAATAACAAGCAAGCTCCTCCCGCACCCAAGGCGGGAGGAACCCCAAGTTCACAAACCCCGATAGAGGAGAAATGCCATGACCCCAGTTACCCGTGTTAAAGAGCGTGCAGAAGAACAGTCTTCCGCAATGAGTGCAGACCAGCAGGCCCTGATCCGCATGGTCGCCAATGACCTGCACCGACTGAACCAGTCGGTCATGAAAGCCGTTGACGCGGGTGTTTCCGTGGAGCTTGTCCGCTCCGCCCGTCACCACGGTGGCGACGGAAACTGGGGCGATCTTCTGATCCCGGTCATTGTGACCCAGGGACGCTAATAAATTTCGCCAGTCAAAGTCAGGCGCAGCTGTTCCCAAGCTGCGCCTTTTTTGTATGCGCGGACTTCGCCCGTTCAGACGGAAAACCCCGGTGAGACTTGGTGTAAAGCGTCAGACACAATCTGTCCCAAAGGCTTGCGACCAGCCTGATCAGGAAAGGCTCTCGACCGTATTCTTCGTAAAACTGATCCTCTGCGGCTTGCTTGGTGGAGGCGCGCTGGTCTTGGTCGTAATGATCCCGCTGGATCAACGCCGCTGCTATAACGGTACTATGCATGCTGGATGCTCCTGTTCTGGACACACCCTTTTTTATGGTTCATATTTGCATTTACATAGCGAAATTACTGCGCTACTTCTTTCATTTATGAAAGACTTACCTTGGGACCTTTATCAATATTTCTTGTCTGTCGCGCGGCATCGCGGACTTTCCGGCGCTGCAAATGAAATGCGGATCAGTTCCGCGACATTGGGACGAAAAATTCTCGAACTGGAGCGCCTTTCGGGGGAGACCTTTTTTCTACGCTCCCAGACTGGCTACACACTGACCCCAAAAGGACAAACTCTACTCAACACATTGCTGGAGATGGAGGGCGCCGCACGCAAAGTTGCCGCCATTCGCGGTGAGGCAACGACATATGCGCGTGTACGCGTGACTACAGGGACATGGAACACATTATTCATAACCTCTCATATCGGCCATATCTGCACCGAAGCTGATCCGTTTTTCATCGATTTCAACACAACCGAAGAGCGCGCACGACTGGCCTATCGCGAAAGTGACATCGGCATTCGAGCCCAACGCCCCGATGAATCCAATCTGGCCGCGCAGAAGCTTCCAAATGCGGCTTATGGCATTTATCGCTCACGCAACGCGCGCGTGCCGGAAAACCGTTGGGTCGCCATTTCTGAAGAATACGCGATATCACGTTATTTGCGGTGGCCACATGAGCACAAAAAAAATGAGATTGCCTTCACCGTCAGCCGCCCGACCACATTACGCGACTTGATTGTATCAGGTGCGGGTCTTGGTGTTTTGCCGTGTGTTTGCGGGGAGCGCGAACCGGCGCTGGAGCGCGTCGGATATGTGGAGGATTTTGTTCACGAACAATGGCTTGTCATGCATCAGGATGAGCGACATAGACCCGAAATTCGCACCGTAATTGATCGCATTGCCAAACTCTTCAAGTCACATGCTGACATCATAAGCGGGCGCGGCGGATCAATTGCCTCCCGCTGACGATCATGCGCTTGCTGCTATCAGAGCAAAATCAGTGCTGAGATGCAGAAGAGTACGAAACTGTAGGCGATAAACAGCGCCTGCTTTTCCTTGTTGTGTGCGGCCTCATCAACCCGTGCTGCAATCGCGACCGCCTTTGCCTTGAAATGTGCCATCGTTCTTCCCCACAAAGACCCTGAAAATCAAGATATCCAATGGTCGCGCTGGCCAGTTAACAAAGGCTTAATTCGCCCCCGTCAGTTCAGAGGAGTTTGTCCAATTGGGAAACAAATCCTTTCTATTTCGGCGCAAGGCAATCATTGGCTTGTCCATCCGTCAGGCGACCTGCCCGGCGGCAAATCCCGATGCCCAGGCCCACTGGAAATTATAACCACCAAGCCAACCAGTCACATCAACGCATTCCCCAATAAAATAAAGACCCGGCACGGCCTTTGCTTGCATGGTTTTGGAATCCAGTTCGGATGTATTCACACCGCCCAATGTAACCTCTGCCGTTCGATACCCTTCTGTGCCCGCTGGTTTAATCCTCCAGGCTGAGAGCAGATCGCTCAGCTGGTCCAACTTCTTGTCAGAAATCTCACCCAAACTGCCTCTAATGCCGGACTTATCCGACAGATACTGAGCTAGACGTTTCGGTAGATACTGGGCCAGAGCGGTCGCCAAAGCCTGCTTTCCATTGGCGGCCTTGGCGGCACTGAGCACCTCCGGCCAAACCGTGTCAGGAAGCAGACGGATGGAAATTTCGTCTCCTTCACGCCAGACGGCCGAGATTTGAAGAACCGCCGGACCGCTTAGGCCTCGATGGGTGAACAGAAGCGCTTCACGAAAACGTTTTTTGCGGCACGAGATTTCCACCTCAACCGATACGCCTGACAGCTCAGAAAGGTCAGCAAGCAAATTGGGCTCCAGCGTGAAAGGCACCAGCGCCGGTCTGGTTTCAGTGATGGCAAGCCCGAACTGTTCGGCAATCTTGTAGGCAAAGCCTGTCGCGCCCATTTTGGGGATTGATTTGCCGCCCGTGGCTATAATCAGGGACTGGGCAGAAAAGACGCCTTCCGAGCTGCGAACCTCAAAGCCGGACGGGGTTTTGCCAACCTCGCTGATATGGGCACCCATCAAAAGGTGAACGCCCGCAGCCCGCATTTCCTTCAGCAGCATGTCGACAACCTGCGTGGCGCTGCCGTCACAAAAGAGCTGGCCGAGTGTTTTTTCGTGCCATGCAATCCCATGCCCGTCCATCCGCGTGATGAAGTCCGAGGGCGTGTATCGCGCCAGAGCTGATTTCGCGAAATGCGGATTAGCGGAATAGAAATTCGAAGCGCCAGCACCCACATTAGTAAAATTACAGCGACCGCCACCGGAGATGCGGATTTTCTCGCCGGGCTTTTTGGCATGATCCAGCACCAATGTGGTGCGCCCGCGCTTGCCTGCTTCAATGGCGGCCATCATGCCCGCTGCGCCCGCCCCAATTATGATGACATCCCAAACCCGATTCAATTTCGCCCCTCGCCAAACTTGTTTCAATGTCTATGATAAGACATCCGCAATAAAAACCGGTGCTTTATGTCTTCACCAAGAAAACCCTCCAAACCATCAAACCAAACGCCCAAACAGGTAGCGATCGCTGCGGCGGCCGAAGCACCAAGGGGCGTTCGAACCTGGGAAGAGGCTTCAGCATGGCTGCGGGCTCGTGGCATCGAGGACATTGAGTGCATTACGCCGGATCTGGCAGGTATTCCACGTGGAAAGATGATGCCCACGTCGAAATTCACGTCCAATACATCGCTCGCGCTTCCTTCTGCGCTCTACCGGCACACGATTTCCGGCGAGTATCCGGCCGAAACGGCTGATTTCCGTTATGACGCGCGCGACAATGACATAAAACTGGTGCCGGATCTTTCCACGCTTTGCGTTGTGCCCTGGGAGAGCGATCCCACCGCTCAGGTCATCTGCGACATTGCCGGTTCCGATGGTAAAGACGTTTCATATACTCCGCGCGCCGTCCTGAAGCGGATCGTCTCCCTCTATGACGAACGCGGCTGGAAGCCACTTGTCGCACCGGAAATTGAATTTTATCTCGTTGCCAAGAGCGATGACCCTGACTACCCGTTGCATCCACCGTCAGGCCGCTCCGGTCGCCCCATTGTGGCTGGACAAGCCTATTCGATTGCGGGGATCAACGAATTCGACGAGTTGATAGACGATATCTACCATTTTTCCGAACGGCAAGGTTTGGAGATCGACACCCTGATCCATGAGGAAGGCCCTGCGCAGCTTGAAATTAACCTGCGCCATGGCGATCCGGTGGCGCTGGCCGACCAAGTTTTCATGTTCAAACGAACTATCCGCGAAGCGGCGATGAGCCACGGCATTCACGCCACATTCATGGCTAAGCCTATGCAGGGGCAACCGGGCTCCGCCATGCATATTCACCAGTCGATTATAGATGTGAATACGGGCGAAAACATATTCTCCAATACTGATGGCGAGGCATCCAACGCCTTTTTCCACTTTATCGGCGGTATGCAATATTTCATTCCCCGCACGCTGGTCATGATGGCGCCCTATGTGAACTCCTATCGTCGCATGGCGCCTGACATGTCTTGCCCGGTCAATACGGCGTGGGGTTATGACAACCGGACCACGGCATTCCGCATTCCGGTTTCGGACGCGAAAGGACGGCGTGTTGAAAACCGGCTACCGGGATCCGACGCCAATCCCTATCTGGCGTTGGCGGCATCGCTTGCCTGTGGCTATCTGGGGATCATCAATCAGGTATCGCCGACCGACCCGACCGCGGACACTGCAAACGAAGGCGATATTGAACTGCCGCGGGGACTGTTGGAAGCTGTTTCGTTGCTCGAAAATGAAACCGCTCTGCATCAGGTTTTCGGCTCCGAATTCATCAATCTCTATGCGGGTGTAAAGCGCGGAGAATTCGAAACCTTCATGCAGGTCATCAGCCCCTGGGAGCGCGAGTTCCTGCTTTTAAACGTGTAGGATATTCGGTTTGAAATGACCTATCAAAGCCCAATCTCACCCGGCATTTCGTGGTATGAAGATGCCGTTCCCAACCGACCGGAATACCCCTCGCTGGATGGCGCTCGCACCTGTGATGTTGCCATTATAGGCGGCGGGTTCACCGGCCTCCAGGCGGCCTATAACCTTGCCAAAGGCGGAGTGAATGTGACCCTGATTGAGGCGCATCGCTTTGGAGATGGCGGGTCGGGACGCAATGGTGGCCAGATGGGAACAGGCCAACGCTGGTTCCCCGAAGAATTGGAAGCCGAACTGGGGCTGGAGCGTTCGCAGGCGCTTTTCTCTTTGGCGGAAAATGCAAAACACTATCTGATGAATTTTGCGGCCGATCATGGCATCGACATGGAGTACATGCCGGGTCAAATGAACGTGTCGCATAAAATGAGCTATGAGAAGGAATATCGCGAAAGCGTGGAAGCATCGGCAGCGCGCTATGGCTATCACCAATTTTCCTTTATGGAGCGCGAAGAAACCCATGAACGCGTGGGTTCCAGCCGCTATCATTTTGGCATTCGCGACACAGGAACCGGCCATATACAGCCGATGAAACTGCTGGTGGGGCTGGCGAAAGCGGCCTCGACCGCCGGTGCGCATATTTTTGAGAAGACGCCAGCAACCAAAATATCGAAAACCGGCGACGGCTTCACCATCCAGACGGCGATGGGCGACATTCGCGCGACACGCGTTCTGATTGCGTGCAACGGCTATATTGAAGGGCTGGAACCGGTAACCTCTTCGCATGTCATGCCGATCCGATCATTCATTGGCGCGACTGCGCCACTCGATGACTTTCCGGATGTTATTCCGGGAGGCGAAGCCATCGCCGACTCGCGCTTTGTGGTGCGTTATTTCCGCAAGTCGAAAGACAACCGCCTGCTCTTCGGTGGTCGTGAAGCTTATACCGCGGATCATCCGCTCGACATGACCGTTCACATTCGAAGGCAAATAACGGAAATCTATCCCCAGCTCGCCAATATCGACATTACCCACGCCTGGGGCGGCTCTGTTGGTATAACGCTTAACCGCCAGCCTTTTGCGCGTGAGATTCAGCCGGGCCTGACTTCGATTGGCGGTTATTCCGGGCATGGCGTGATGATGTCGAACTATTGCGGAAAACTCTACGCAGACGCCTTACTCGGACAACCTGGCGAACTGGATCTCATCAAAGCATTGAAAATTAGAGCGTTTCCCGGTGGCGCACGGTTCCGCAAGCCATTATTGTTTCTTGCACTGACCTGGTATGCTTTGCTGGATAAGCTCTGATACGAATGGCCATTGACATGAGGTCTCGTGGCGTCACTCGCCACCTCTAAGCACTTTCATATCCCGCTTTTCGTCTTCTTCCATAATGAAGGTGGCTTTCATGAAAAAGCGGCCCTTGACCAGCCATGATACGCCAAAAAACCAGAGCGCCGCACTTTCAAACCAGAATGTAAGATTGAGACCGTTCCACCATGTCTCGATAGTTTCGGGCAGTAAAAACGCCTTTGCCAGAAGCGCCACCGCGCAGGTGAGAATGGCAACACCACAGAGATAATAGACAGGATTGCGGATATGCTTTTCTCTTGAAAGATCCGCTTCTGACTGGCCCGTCGCGGGCCTGGGGAAGACGTATAGGCAGCAATAGGCCAGAAAGGCAAAAAGGGCTGAAGCACAGCCGAAATGCAGGAAATCAATATTAGCAAAAAGTTCAAAAAAGGAACCTCCGCCAAGAGCCCCAGTGACCGTTTCCTTGATTGCGCCCTGATCGCCAGTTTCAAGCATTACGTAGCTAAGTGGTTTGGCAGCTATTGTGGCGGCAGTCTCGACGCCACTGCCAGAGGTTGGAAAGATACCGACGCCAATCGCACCTGCCCCAGCCATTTTCGAAAAGTAAAGTTCCCACCCAACGAGATCGCGATAAGCAATCGCGAAGGCGCCTATGAAGACCATCGCGCCAACAAAGACGTCGCCAAAAAATGGTTCGTAATAAAAATGGCTGATTGAATCTCGCAGAGGGCCGCTGATCTGCGCTCCTATCCAAAGTACGATCGGCAGCGCGAATGCGACGGTTCCAACACAGGCCGCCAACAGTCGCTGATCCACACGAGTCCGGACGTTTGCATTATAGGTCTGCCTGGGAGCAAGACCGCGAACTTCGTCATCTGGGATTGCCATAACCGCCCCTCGAAATCAGACGCTACATTATACATTTTCTACGCGTGCTGTGAAAATTTTCTTCTATTGGTAGGATTTTCTACCCACTCCTGCCGCCGGATTATTGGCCAAACAACATTGCTGCGGCGCACCATTTCCCGGCAAGAAGCCGACAAATTTCGAATGGCACTAGCTTTTTTAAATCGATTAGATTATGTAGAGCTCTCCCAAGACTGACAGAGAGAACGCTTTAATGAGCAGCCAGATCATTCCCGTTGATCCATTCGACTATGTTGTTTTCGGCGGCACCGGCGACCTTGCCGAACGTAAACTTCTTCCCGCCCTTTATCATCGTCAATGCGCTGGTCAGTTTTCGGAGCCGACTCGTATTATCGGCGCTTCGCGCTCGCCTATGACCGACGCTGCCTATCGCAAGTTTGCAACGGAAGCACTCAGGCAGTTCCTCAAACCAGCCGACTACGACAAGGCGGAAGTCGAAAAATTCTGCGCCCGCCTGTATTATGTGGCGGTCGACGCCACCTCTGAAAAAGGGTGGGACAAGCTGAAGGACATCCTTGAGGAGGGGAAGGACCGAGTTCGCGCCTTTTATCTGGCCGTATCGCCATCCATCTTCGGCAACATTTCGGAAAAGATCCGCGATCACAAGCTGATCACCAAACAAACCCGTATCGTGGTTGAAAAGCCAATCGGGCGTGATCTGGAATCAGCCCATCAACTAAACGACACTATCGGCAAGGTTTTCCGCGAAGAGCAGATTTTCCGTATCGACCACTATCTTGGCAAAGAGACAGTGCAGAATCTGATGGCGTTGCGCTTCGCCAATGCACTTTACGAGCCCTTGTGGAATTCCGCCCATATCGACCATGTCCAGATCACCGTGGCCGAATCCGTTGGGCTGGAAAGCCGCGCAGGATATTATGACAAAGCGGGCGCGATGCGAGATATGGTGCAGAACCACATTCTGCAGCTCTTATGTCTTGTCGCCATGGAGCCCCCCTCATCCATGGATCCCGAGGCCGTACGCGACGAAAAGCTCAAAGTGTTGCGCGCGCTCAAGCCGGTCACAGACGCCAATGTCGAAAAGGTAACTGTTCGCGGCCAATACAAAGCCGGAGCTTCGGCAACCGGACCAGTGAAAGGCTATCTGGAAGAGCTGGAAGGCGGTGTTTCCAATACGGAAACGTTTGTAGCGCTGAAGACAGAGATCGGTAATTGGCGCTGGGCGGGTGTTCCCTTCTATATCCGGACAGGCAAGCGGCTTTCCTCTCGCATGTCGGAAATCGTCATCGCCTTCAAACCTATCCCGCATTCGATCTTTGACGGCACCGCCGGGCGAATTTCCGCCAACCAGCTGGTGATCCGCCTGCAGCCGGATGAAGGCGTAAAGCAATGGCTGATGGTCAAGGATCCCGGCCCCGGGGGTATGCGCCTCAAACATGTTCCCCTTGATATGAGCTTCGAGGATTCCTTCGAAACTCGGCACCCGGATGCCTATGAACGCCTGTTGCTGGATGTCATCAGAAACAATCAGACCCTGTTTATGCGCCGCGATGAAGTGGAGGCCGCATGGCAATGGGTTGACCCCATCCTGAAGGCCTGGGAAGACACCGGACAGGCATGCCAGAGCTACACAGCCGGAACTTGGGGGCCCAGCCAGGCGATCGCGTTGATTGAACGTGATGGCCGCACCTGGCACGAAGGGAATTAGCGCATGGGTTTTGTACGAAACGATTTTGACAATGGCCCAATGCTCGCCGACGCTCTGGCTAGCCGCGTTGCATCCGCGCTTGGCGAGGCAATAGCCGCGCGAGGCAGCGCCAGTATAGCCGTCTCGGGCGGCTCAACGCCCAAGCTTTTTTTCAACGCACTATCTGCCCATGGCGAGCTTGATTGGAGCAAGGTGACGGTAACCTTGGTCGACGAGCGCTTTGTTCCTGCAGACAACCCGCGCTCCAATCACCTTCTCGTCAGCGAAAACCTTCTGAAGGGTCCGGCCTCTACGGCTAAATTTGTCCCGCTTTATCAAGATGCGCCAGATGCCGAAGCCGCTGCCGTTTTGGCAAGTAGCGCCACCGCAGACTTCTGCGCGCCCTTCGATGTTGTTATTCTAGGCATGGGCAATGATGGCCACACGGCGTCGTTTTTTCCCGGCGGCGATCACCTGAAGGAGGCCATCGATCCGTCACGTCCGCGTGGTATATTGACGATGGAAGCTTCCGGTGCTGGTGAAAAGCGATTGACCTTTTCCTACTCGGCCCTGAGCGACGCGGGTTTACTTGTTCTTCATATTGAAGGCCAGGAAAAAGCGGAAACGCTGGCAAAGGCGCTTTCCGATGGCCCGGTGGAAGATATGCCGATACGCGCCATTTTACGCCAGGCGCCGAGCCTGGTCGAAATCTACTGGGCCCATTGAGGGGTTTGGACGGATCAACCCGTCCCACCACGACTGTAACGAACACCACGAACAGAGCGAGCACAGCCATGTCCGCAAACCAGACCATTTCCGAAATCACCGCCCGAATTGTGGAGCGGTCCAAGCCAACGCGGGAAGGCTATCTTGAACGCATAAGGGACGCAGCCGCCAAAGGCGTCCATCGCTCCGTGCTTTCGTGCGGCAACCTCGCGCACGGCTTTGCGGCCTGCGCGCCAATGGAGAAGGACGCGCTTGCAGGAGACAAGGCGCCCAATCTCGGCATCATCACATCCTACAATGATATGCTCTCGGCCCACCAACCTTTTGAAACCTTTCCGGCCCTGATCCGCGAAGCGGCGCGCGAAGCCGGTGGCGTGGCGCAGGTGGCGGGCGGAGTACCCGCCATGTGCGATGGCGTTACCCAGGGCCAGCCAGGAATGGAGCTGTCTTTATTCTCGCGCGATCTCATCGCAATGGCAGCGGGCGTCGGGCTTTCGCACAACATGTTCGATTCGGTGGTTTACCTCGGTGTTTGCGACAAGATCGTACCGGGTCTGGCAATTGCGGCTCTTACATTTGGTCACCTGCCCGCTGTCTTCATTCCCGCAGGCCCGATGACGACCGGGCTTCCCAATGACGAAAAGTCCCGCATCCGCCAGCTTTATGCCGAGGGCAAGGTTGGGCGTGACGAATTGCTCGACGCTGAATCCAAATCCTACCACGGCCCTGGCACATGCACGTTCTATGGCACGGCCAATTCCAACCAGATGCTGATGGAGGTTATGGGCTTTCATATGCCGGGTTCATCCTTCATCAATCCCGGCACCCCATTGCGTGACGCGCTTACCAAGGAAGCCGCCAAGCGCGCGCTTGCCATTACCGCGCTCGGCAACGAATTCACGCCAGCTGGCGAAATGATCGACGAACGGTCCATCGTTAACGGCGTCGTCGGCCTGCACGCAACGGGTGGTTCAACCAACCACACACTGCACCTCCTTGCCATCGCCCGCGCCGCTGGCATCGTTTTGACCTGGGAGGACATCTCTGATCTTTCCAACGCCATCCCTCTTCTTGCGCGCGTTTATCCCAACGGGCTGGCGGATGTGAACCATTTCCACGCAGCCGGCGGCATCGGCTTCCTCATTAAGGAGCTTTTGAAGGAAGGCATGCTGCATGACGACGTACGCACAGTTTTCGGGCGCGGTCTGGATGCATACACGATTGATGCAAGACTGGGCGAAAATGGGGCCGTTGTCCGGGAACCGGCGCCAGAGGTCAGCGCTGACCCGAAGGTGTTAGCGAGCATCGAGACGCCGTTCCAGGCGAATGGCGGCCTGAAAATGTTGACGGGCAATCTCGGCAAGGCGGTCATCAAGATTTCGGCTGTAAAGCCTGAACGTCATGTTATTGAGGCCCCTGCAATCGTCTTTAACGATCAGGCGGAGCTGCAAAAAGCATTCAAGGAAGGCAAGCTTGAGCGGGACTTCGTTGCAGTAGTCCGTTTCCAGGGCCCCAAGGCCAATGGCATGCCCGAATTGCACAAGCTGACCCCGCCTCTAGGCGTCTTGCAAGACCGTGGCTTCAATGTCGCCCTTTTAACCGATGGGCGCATGTCCGGCGCATCGGGCAAGGTTCCCGCCGCCATTCACCTGACCCCGGAAGCCGCCGACGGCGGTCCGATTGCCAAGATCAAGGACGGCGATATGATCCGCATTGATGCGGTCACGGGTTCGATTGAAGTTCTCATCAACCCGGCGGAAATGGCCACACGCGAGGTCGCGGTGGCGGATCTCTCCGGCAATGAAACCGGCATGGGCCGCGAGCTTTTCGCAACATTCCGCCGCAATGCAGGCCCGGCGGACCAGGGGGCAAGTGTGCTTTATTAAGGTTCAAATGTTTACTCCAGGCCAGTCGGCAGGGAGTAAACACTCCCGTTTCCTGCACGCGCGACCTCCTCAACGCATTCATTTAGATCACTCTGCCTAAATTTTAATCATTTGATTTTATTGTATAATTTCTATTCAAAAGTAAGAATTCAGTAGGATTCCCGTGATTGACTAATCACAATCCTCACCAGTGGGAATCCTTTAGAATGACAGACCCTTTTGAAACGGAAGCTGCGCTCGGCAAACTGATTAATCTGTCCGGCAAAATGCGCATGCTGTCTCATCGCGCAGTTATGGCGGCGCTGCAGGCTGCGCTGATTTCAGAAGAGACAAATGCGACGGTGGATATTTTCGAGGCCGCGCTGAGTGAATTTCAGGATATTGCCGCGGCGGTCAGGTCAGGATCGGAAAAACTTGGTATCCCAGCCCAAATTGGCGCGACCCTCGAAAAAACGGGAGCCCAGAGGCCTGAGATACAGGAGCCAATCAGCCGATTCCTCACCGAGGCCAACGGCATCCGCGAGCAGTTTCATGGTAGCGAATTCCAGACCATTGCCCTGGCGCGGTTTTCAGATTTTGTCGCGCATGACCTTCTGACAGCGCTGAACGCCCTAAACAACTGTGTCACAGCTGCCCTTCAAGGACAGCTGGCGGAACAGCGCAAGGCCGAAGAAACGGCCCGTGGCGCCGCCATGGCCGCAGTCAGATCCATTGGCGAGGTCAGCATGAAGGTCAAGCTCATCTCGCTCAATGCCTCCGTGGAGGCGGCCAGGGCCGGCGAACACGGCCGAGGCTTTGCCGTGATCGCGCAAGAAATCCGCGCGCTCAGCGAGACCGCCGCGGCGTCAACCCATCAGATTTCAAGCCACCTTCAAAGAATGGCTTAGCGCATCCGGAAAAATCAGAACTTGGGCGCTTTCAAACCCAGCTGACGGTAGGCGGCCACAACGGTATTCGCCATCAACATGGCGATTGTCATCGGCCCAACGCCGCCGGGCACAGGCGTGATGACCGAAGCCACCTGCTCACATTCGTCATAGGCCACATCGCCCACAATCCGGGTCTTGCCCTCACCGCGTTCGGGTGCCGGAATCCGGTTGATACCGACATCGATCACGGTTGCTCCTGGCTTGACCCAATCGGCCTTTACCATCTGCGGACGACCTACGGCGGCAACAAGAATATCTGCGCTCTTGCAGATCGACGGAAGATCTTTTGTTCGCGAATGCGCCGTTGTAACTGTCGCGTTGTGCGCCAGAAGCAGTGCTGCCATTGGCTTTCCGAACAGATTGGAGCGGCCGATAACAACAGCGTTGAGGCCAGAAAGATCCTCACCATGCGTCCGGCGAACAAAAACCATTGCGCCAGCGGGCGTACAGGAGACCAGACCACCTTCGAGGTCGCCGGTTGCCAATTTGCCCGCATTCACGACATGTAGCCCATCTACATCCTTTTCCGGCAAGATGGACTGGGTCACTTCCTCTGCGTTCAGATGCTTAGGCAGCGGAAGCTGAACGAGGATGCCGTGCACAGCCGGGTCGGCATTCAGGGAGGCGACAAGCGCCATGAGTTCGTCCTGGCTCGTTTCCGCAGGAAGCGTGTGCTGTATGGAGTTGAAACCGCATTCCTTTGCCATCCGCCCCTTTGAGGCGACATAGGTCTGCGAGGCCGGGTCTTCGCCAACCAGCACAACTGCGAGGCCGGGTTTGGATCCCTTTTCCCTCTCAAGGGCCGCAGCCGATTCCTTCACGGTCTCGATGACCGATGCAGCAACAGCTTTTCCGTCGATTCTAGTTGCCATTATTCCCCCAGTCCAAAAAGGCTTGTCTCAAGACTTGCAGCCTAAAAGATAGGCCGACGGGGTACTTATCGGAAAACGCCCAAAAATATCAATATCTCGCCCCAGCGGGACGCGCTGAATTTATGCTTGTAGCCCAAATTCAATAAGTGCGCTTCTGGCGGGCCTCGGCGAGATTGCCAACTTTCCGGCGTAGACGGCGCATATCGGCCAAAGCAGCTTCCAACGATGATTCAGAACCTGCGTAGGCAGCGCGCTCAGCTCTCTGGCGTAATTCCGCAAGACGCCTGGCAAGCGCACGGACTTCCGGCTCAAATTGCTGTTCTTCCTCATCATTGGCCGCCTCTGGCATCGCATCCCAGCGCCCCGTTGACGGCCAGGCTTTTTCCAATGCATCAAATTGCTGCAGAATGCCCGGCTCGGCCCTCGCTGGCAGACCAACGGGCATTGCAGGTCTGTAGCCTTCGTGCTGAAGATAGTCGCTGCGCGCAGCATAGCGCCTTCCGCCCACGACAAAAAGCACCAACCCCGCCAACGCTCCGGCCGCAAGGCCGGCCAGTGAAATCAGGCCCGGCTCAAACAGAGGCTCCTCAACACGCGACGCGGGAGAGATCATCCGAAAACGGGCAGGCGGCAGTGTCAGCTGTTCAGCATTAAATGCATCAAGATTGGCTTTGGCTGCACTTACGGCAGCTTGAAGGCGCTGCAGTTCTGTATCAGCTGCGCTGACACGATCCCTGGTTTTGGCATGTTGTTTTTCCGCCTTGAGCAGCGCGCCCGCAGCCGACTGTGTTTCAGCGCGCGCTTCCTTGACGATCAGATTGATTTCCCGCCTGATTTTCTGCCCGGTGGCGGCCACGGCCGATTTTGCCGCCAAATATTGCGGGTGGCGCGGACCAAGCTTTTCCGAAAGCGCACCAAGCTCCGCACTCGCCTGGGTGTATTGTAGCGTCAGAGCGGTCAATGCCGGGGTCACCAGGTCATCATCTACCCGACCATCCAAAACCGCTTTTAAATTCAATTTCTCAGCAGCTTCGGTGCGTTCCCGCGCCGCTTCAACAGCCCGCTTCAGCGCGGTGATATCAACCAAACTGGAGTCTATCCCGTCCGCATTGTCAGTCGCAGGATTGCCAGCCTCAAATGCTTGCAGCTCGGTTTGCGCATCCTGCCACGTCAATTCCAATGCACGGCGCGTATCTTCCGCCCCATCGTCGTCCACCTTCACAGCGGCCAGTCTTTCGGCAAAATAGTCAACGGCGGCACGCGCCAAGGCGGCGTCGCTCTCGTCCGCGGAAATCAGCACGACAGGCGCGCGTTCCTCGCTGGACACACTAACCGTGTCGACAATATCACTGCCGAATTCCGAACGCGCGGCCTGACGAACTTCGCTGGATGAAAACAGCGCGGAGACGTAGCGCACCACATCACCCATAGGCGCTTTGACGCCGTTTTCATCATCAGGAATAACAGCCAGAACGCGCGCTTCAAAACGCGCATTTCCCGGCATCAAAGCTTCGATCAAACCACCCGCCCCGGCCAAAAGCAAAAAAGCCAAGCCTGCGCCCGCTAGTCGTCGTCCAAACCAATGCGGAGCGAAGTGTTCTCTGCGAACAGCGGGGTTGTAAGCGCCGTGATCATTTGCAAATGAAAAGCGCTGGCCCTGAGGAAAAGCAGGGCTGCGGACCGAGCCGGATTTTATATCTTCGAACATGTTACCCGAACCTAGTTTCCTGCCAGCGTAGGAATGCCGACACCCTGTCCAACTTAGGTTTTTATGGGTAACAAAAGGTTAAGGCGTCCGGCTCGCGGCCCTTTCACTGGGTCCGAATGAAAATTTTCGCTTGATCACTGCCACCGCTACCCGCGCGAGGAAAAGCGGGTTGCCAAAAATGTAGCGTCGCCAGAGGCGCGCAGGCTCCTGGAGCAGGCGAAAGCACCATTCCGTCCTGCTGCGCAGCACCCATTCAGGCGCCCGCGGAACTTCTCCAGCGACGAAATCAAACAAGGCGCCCACGTTTATCACCAGCCGCGCGTGCCGTGGACGAATATAATTGTCGACCCACTTCTCCTGCTTTGCGGAGCCCATGGCTACCAAAAGTATGTCGAGTTTTTCTTCATCGATCCGTTTAAGGATTGCAGGGGTGTCTAACTGTTCGTCGAAGAAGCCATCTGAAATGGCTATGAACTCGTGCCAGGGAGAATGCGAGGACAATGCCGCCGCGGCTCGCTCGGCAACGCCGGGTGCAGCGCCGACCAGACCAACCCGCTTCTTTCGCTCCAGAAAGGTCAAAAGCGCTGGAACGAAATCGGTGCCGTTGAGGTTCGCAGGAAATGTCTCCCCATGGATAGCCCAAGAGGCTATATCCACGCCGACGCCGTCCGGGAACACAATCTGGCGGGAAAGGACGTCCTTATACTCGCCGTCGGCGACCATCAGATTTGCGTTATTGGCGTTGAGAAAAGAGACAACTGTTTGACCAATAGGCAACGACGCCATTTCGCTTGCAAAGGACAGGGCCTCGCCCCAGGTGAACTTGCAAACGTCCAAGCCGAGAATTTCGCGGCGCGCGGTCGCAGCCGAAATGTAAAATACGTGATTCATGCGCGCGACGCCTCCAAAGAGGCCGCAACACTGAAAAAAGCTGGTCTGATTTGACGACCGATTATCATAGTTCCTCACTCAGCTGCACGGCGGCTGACTTTCATCGCGAGAAACTAATATGGAGCCTTAAAAGCGGACTTAAAATCACCGCTCAATTGCTACAGATCCTGGAAAGATTACATTAACGAAATCGCCTCTGGCACCTAAAATCCGCCAGATCAAACCAGTTAAATATATGAAATATAACGAATTATTATTTTGTTAAGCAAACCAGCATTGGTTGTTGGTTAACGAATTCCTAGTGTCCGGCGTTTTGATCCGGTGCGTTTTGTGCACCATCTTCGCTCACTCCGCCATTGAGCAACGTCTTGCCCGATTGCATATTGAGATTCCGCTGTGCGATATTGGAGCGAATGTCATTTTTCGAGAGATAGTCGATCTGCTCAACCAGGACATCCTCGACGACCTCCCCGCCCAATTTCTCGTTTATGTGGTTCTTGATGACATTCCGGAACTCATCAAGATCGAAACCCGAGTTGCCTTGCAGATTTAGTATGTTGTCGCCGACCAGCGCGTTGAAAAGCTCGTCAGTGATCAGCGCATCTATGGGAATATGTACGTTAGCGAGTTTGACCTTGTCGCCCACATAACTAAGCCGGGTGAGAAAATATCCAGCAACCTGACCGTTTTGGATCACCGGCAGACTGGTGACATCGCCGCGTATTGTTTCGAGACTTGCCTGTTTGGCTGCCTCCGGATCTTCTTCCGGAGCCATGGACATGTTGACAGAAAAGTAGACGGAGCCAAGTGCGACGATAACTACCCAAGCGCCAATTGCCAGTGTCTTGAACATTTATTTCCTCGCCCGCACGATACGCCTTACAAGAAAGCCCGCCGATTAAAACTCACTATAGCGGAACTGCTCCTGACTATACGTGCCGTCGGCTTCTTCTTCTCGGACGGCATTGCGAAGAATGTCGGCGACAGAGCGAACCGCCTCCATATGCGCCTTCACCTTTCTTGCGTTAATAGCAAGCTTGCCTTTCAGCTCTTTCATTTGCCCGACGAATGCATCCGGAACCCTCTCCTTGACAGGATTTTTCATCAGCATCGTCAATTCATAAAGACACCGACTTTTTTGTACATTCGATGTCTTGATATCAAATTCCGGATCCCGGCCAAGCCGCTCATTCTCGTTGTCGATGATGAGTTCCAGCCTGCCGAGGATATTGCGCATGCGCAGTTCAGTGGGAGACAGCTCCTGTTGGGCGGCCATCATGACGCCTCTCCATTATCAGTATGGTTGAGAAGATCTGACAATATGTCCATCTCGTTGCGATTTTCGATGACGGAAGCAATGTTGTTTACATGCCCATCCAGCTGGGCTTTTGTCGCAGCAGAACGCTCGCCCGCATAGTTGGCCTTTTGTAATAGCCGATCAGCAATGCCGATCCCGCCGCCTTCCGCGATAACGTTTGCAAGATGTTCAGCCATCATGCTCTTCCACATATCGCCAGCCATGCCCTTGCCGAAAACGCTTTCGTTTTCAGACGGCAACATCTCTTGCACAAAATTCTGCAGCACCATCGCTTCAAATTTGCGGTAGGCCTCCGGTGTCTTGTCAGATTTCATGCTGACCCTGTGCGCAGTGTCGTTGCCGGCCAGCGCCATTTCTTTATGGCTTGCCAACTGTGCAGAAAAACCGTTGCCTGAATCGTTGAGACGCTCAGCTTTCAAGGCGGCATCAGCTTTTCCCAGCCGCGCCTGCGCTTCTGCCAGCTTAGCAGGATCAGCAGCATTCACCACGTCCATCACCAGATCGCTTGGTGGTGTAATTGACACGTTGAACCATTCCTTTCCACTGCCGACAATGCAACAAACAAACGCCTGCCTGGCGCAGACGCCGATTAAGCTCAAATCATGCCTTATCAAGCTTGCTGGAGGCTGGTGTGGCCAGGCGGACTTCAAGCATGTCAAACAGAGCAGTTTCCTGCTGTTCCCGGTCCTCGTCATCGCGAGCGCCGACATAGTGTTCATCCAGCCGGTCGGCTTTGGCCTTTTCCCGCAGCACTTGATTTTGCTGGACCTCTTGCAGTCGGCTCAACTGTGCATCCCGCGTCGTCAACCGTTCATATTGTAGGGCATACTGACTTTTCAACCCGGCATGGATGGGCTCCATGGAACTGATCGCCTCTATTGCGTGATCCTGCCTGAGAGATATTTCCTGCCTTGTGCGCGATGTCTCCGCCAGTTCGAGCTCAGCCATGCGCTCCATATGCCGCTGAACCTTGACAAGCCGCTTCAATTTTTCAGCCTTGCTTTTCATTCAGGCCTCGCTCCTTTCTCAAGTCCCGTTAAACACGGGTAGGAAGGCATCCGCGAAGAGACGCAGGAACAGCGCGATCCCGAAATAAATCAGGGTCAGCCCAGCCATGATCTGAAAAGGGGCAGAAATAAAATAGATCGGTATCTGAGGCGCCAGTTTATTGATGAAGCCGATTGCCACATTGAACAAAAAACCAAAAGCAACAAAGGGGCTGGCAAGCCTGAGCATGACCATGAAGGTCGCCGAAAGCGTATCTGTGAGTGTCACAAGCGATTTTTGGGTATCAAATACGCCACCGACAGGAAGCGTTTGATATGAGTCGACAAGCGCAGCGATTATAACGTGGTGAAAGTCGAGCGAGAAGAGAACCATCAGTGCGCCGAAGGTCAGAAGGTTGGTGACCTGGTTGGATGCCTCAGCATCCAGGATGTCGGACGCGGGTGGCGCATTATAACCGGACATCATGGTGATAACGGTCCCCGCATAGTGCAGCCCAAAGACAAAGTAACGGGCGATGAGCCCAATAACCGAACCTATCGCCGTCTCCACGAAGATCATTGTTATATATTGTATTGGTGTGTCCTGAACTCGCGCATAGAGCGGGGCCCATAACAGAGGCATAATGGCCATTGAAACCGCAATTGCCACGAACAGACGCAGCTGCATAGGCACGCGTGCCGACGAAAAGCCGGGCAGAAACATAAAACACCCGCCGATACGGCCAAATACTGCAATCAGCACGAGGACCGTTCCCTGCGGGTCGTTGATCATGATATCGAGCCGAGTATCTTTATTTCGATGCCCTTGGCCAGCTCCACGTGGGAAAGCACAGGCAATGTCGGGAAGAGACGCTCGATAATCATGCGAACATAAGCGCGCGTTTCCGGCGACGTCACCAGCGCAAAGGGCATGCCGCGATCCAGATATTCGCGAACGACTTTCGACGCCTGCTCTGAAAATTCTTCCAACAGCCTCGGGTCAATGTCGAATTCGATGATCTCACCCTTGGGATCGCGCTTGAGCGCCTGATGGAAGGCCAGATCCCATTTGTTGCCCAAACGCAGGACACGCAGCACGCCGCTATCGGCCAAGTCGCCGCACAGCTGCTGCGCCATGCGTACACGCACATGCTCCACGATCTGCTCGGTCTTGCGTACATGCGGGGCAAGTTCAGCGACCGCTTCGAGAATGAGGTGCAGGTTGCGGATTGATACCCGTTCAGCCAAAAGCAATTTCAGCACCGCCTGAAGGCCCGAATAGGACATGTGTGTGGTGCAAATTTCGTCGGCGAGTTTGCGATATTCCGGATCAAGCCGTTCTATCAGGATCTTCAGGTCCTTATAGGACAAGAGCTGTGGCAGATTGTTGCGGATCACCTCGCTCAAATGGGTCAACACAACGGATACGTTATCGATAGGATGGAAGCCTTCGCGCTTCAGCTCCTCAGCAAAATTCTCCAGCACCGAAACGGCGGGCATGCCGAAGGCCGGTTCGCGCACATCATCTCCCGGGATGGAGGGCTTGCGACCACCACCGGTAATGACCAGAACTTCTCCGACGCGAATATTGTTTGAAGCCACCGTGGTGCCGTGAATGCGGATTTGATACGACTTGTCAGGAATGGAAATATTGTCGCTGACCTTGATCTCGGGGACGACGAAACCGTATTGGCTGGCGAATTTCTTGCGCATCTTTCCAACCCGAAAGGCCAACTCCTGATGCGCGCCTAGCAAACGTGTCGATATCTGTTTTCCGAGGAGAAGCTCAATCTCGGCCGTTTTCAGAACATTCTTCACAGAATCGCCGTCTGCTTCGCGAACCTGCTTGATCTTCTTTTCTTCGGCTTCACGTCGCGCCTTATTTTCCGCCTCAATCTGGCGGGGGATAAACCAGCTTCCGAATGCCATTGCGCCTGCTAGCGAAATGAAGGGAACGAATGGCAAACCAGGCATGAGCGCCAGAACACCCATGAGGCCCGCAGCGACGGAAAGCGCCCGTGGATAACCGCTTAGCTGGCTGATGACCGCCTTGTCGGTTGTTCCCAGATTGCCGCCGCGAGAAACCAGCATACCCGCCGCAAGAGATACGACGAGAGCCGGGATCTGAGAAACGAGACCATCACCCACCGACAGCTTTACAAAAACGTCCGCGGCCTCGGAAATCGACATGCCGTGACGAAAATAGCCTATGACGATACCGCCAAAAACATTGATTGCGGTGATAATCAGACCAGCGACCGCGTCACCGCGAACGAATTTCGAGGCACCGTCCATCGCGCCAAAGAAGGAGCTTTCCTGCTCCAATTCGCGCCGCCGACCCTGCGCTTCCTTTTCGTCAATGATACCGGCCGAGAGATCGGCATCAATCGACATCTGCTTGCCGGGAATAGCATCCAGGAAGAAACGCGCGCCAACTTCAGCGATACGGGTGGCTCCCTTGGTGATAACGATAAAGTTGATGACCACCAGAATGAGGAAGACAATAACACCGATAACAAAGTCGCCCGACATCACCATCTGGGCAAAACCGGCAATAACATTGCCCGCCGCGCCCTCCCCCTCATGCCCTTTGGACAGGATCACGCGGGTTGTCGCAATATTCAGCGACAGGCGCGTCATGGTCGCGATCAGCAGAATTGTCGGAAAAGATGAAAAGTCCAGCGGCTTTTGAATCCACAGGGCGACCATCAGAATCAAGATCGAAAAGGCCATGGAAAAGGCCAGCCCGACATCGATCATGAATGGAGGGATAGGCAGGAAGAGAATGGACAGAATAACGACAATGCCGCCAGCAAAACCGATATCGGTCAAATTGGGGGCTATTTTGGTTGCCGGAGCTAGATCTGTTTGCGCCATATCCTAAAATCTCTTCATGAGACACCGGCAACAGTCTGCCGCCGTACGCCCTTTTCCCGGACACGGCTATGAGGAATACGATTTGAAGCTTGCGCGAAGTGTGCAGGACTGCCGCCGCGCGGTCTTTTAGAAGAGCGTATTAGAATCCCGATTGAACGCGGGAGAAAACCATATTTGTAAAAATGGAAATCTGGCTACCGATGAAAGGTGCGGAAATTGCAGCAGCGGCCATAACCGCCAGAATTTTGGGCACGAATGTCAGCGTCA
This sequence comes from Ensifer sp., assembly GCA_050306195.1. Lineage (GTDB taxonomy): Bacteria > Pseudomonadota > Alphaproteobacteria > Rhizobiales > Rhizobiaceae > Ensifer_A. The sequence continues at coordinate 91,002 of JBNLGT010000001.1, read as the reverse complement.
TTTCCTGTACCTGGGTCAACGCTTGTAAGAGCGCGATCACAACCCCCACGACCATGGCAACGACAACCACCGGACCAGCGGACGCGATAACCGTCCAGATTGCAGCCTGGACAATGTCTAGTGCGTCGGCTTCATTCATTTTACGTGCCGGATGAGGTGTCGGGCATGGATATGGTAACGCCTTCCTGGATAATAACGCGGTTTCCGTCCTCCAGCGTCGCGCTCAGGCCGTCAGAATTAACCTCGACGCTGGCCACAATACCGGTCGTCGCGCCATCAGCCGTGGTGAGCTGTTTGCCGACCATTGAGGTCGCCTGACTTAGCAGGTTCAGCGAAAGCAGGTCTTCAAGATGGGCATTTGTCTTGATCTGCTGTTCCACGGCCGAGAATGAAGCAAGCTGAGCCATTTGCTGCCCGGCGTCCATCGGATCGGTTGGATCCTGGTTCTGCATTTGAGTAACAAGAAGCTTCAGGAAGCTCTCGTAGTTCAACGTGCTCTCACCAGCTGCCGCCAGTGCTGCAGAGGATGAAACACCCAATGCGCCCGTTGCCGCTGAAACAGCCTCTACCATGGTGCGATCTCCCGGCGGATTTCTTCAACCGTGGACGGCGTCATTTCCTCGCTGTTCAAGATCTTGTCTTCAAGAGGATAGAGCGCCCTGATTGCTTTCAGCGCCTCAAAAGCCTTGCCCGTGGAAACCAGCCCGTCGACCCGTTTCAATTCGGCGAGAATTTCTTCATTTTCAAATGTCGCCAGAAGCATGGTGATCGATTTGCGGAACATGGCCATCGTCTGAGTGACGCCTTCCGGGTTAATCAACATCATCTGCGCGATGAAGTAGAGTTGCTTCAGCGGCGTTGTCGCATCCTCGGGCTGGAGAACGTGGTTCTCCAGAAGAAACGTCACATCATTGAGGAACTCCAGAGCCACTTTCCGGTCCACGCGGAGAACCGCTCCATTGATGAAAATCCGTTCGCCGGATTTCAGCGATATGCGAAGAGTACTTTTCATTTGAGTCCATCCTTGATGATGGTTGTGATTTCGATGATGCCGCGGAAGTTGTCAGACTGCCGCTTCCTGATCTTCTCAATCTCTTTTAAAATCCAGATTGCGATGGAGATCAGGTTCCCGCGCAAGTCGGGATCCAGTTGATTGTCAGGCAGGGCCAAGTCTTCAATAAAACGTATCCAAAGTCGCCTCGTGTAAAAAAGAGCCTCAATGCATTCGGGAGAGTTTCGGCCCTTTTCTGCTCCCAGCTGCAGCAGCTCTATCGATCGATCGAGAACTTGGCGTTCGCGGCTTTTGGCGTCCGCTACACCGTCCTCCATGATCTCCGAATAAGAAAACTGATACATTCAGGTAACTCCCACCAAGCAGCACTACAAATAATTGACGAGGCTGAGCTGCTGAATTCTCGCCGTGAGTGTATATGATGTCTCCACTTGGGTTTTCAGCGCGTTAACAAGCGTCGATGCTTCGTACACATCAACCTCAACGAGGTTGTTGAAACTTGTCTCGATGATGTCCTTTTGTGCTGCCAGCGTGTCATTTGCACTTGCAAGGCGCTGCTGCGAAAGGCCAAGGACCGTTCTCTGGGCGTTTATCCCGGTGATACCGTCGTTGATATAGCTAATCGACTTTTCGGTCACGATTTGCCGGACATCAGACCCTATATCGAGGTTGAGCAATTCCTTAGCGATCACTCCGCCCAGCGCAAAACTCCTGAAACCCTTCTGGTTTGCATTGGTAGACGTCGAAACCGTCTCCGCCGTGCTTATCCGGGTCGACATGTTCGTATCGGATGCGGTCGACCAATCGGTATTCCACTGGGCGCCAGTATAAAGCGGCTCCAGCGTGCCCGTTATGAACGTGTCCATCTGCGTGGCCGTAATCGTATTCACCGACGCACTGGTTGGCGGAAAGCCGAAGAACGTATTGAAAGCGGTATCAAACGTAACCTTTGCCGCCGATGTCGCGGTATATTCCGTCAACGGCTGAACATCCGTATTAATCCCCGCAAAGAGATATTCGCCGTTCGCCGATGTGTTCCCAGTCGCCACAAAAGCCTGCAAGGCATTGGTTGTTGTGTCGACCGCTGTGGTCAAAAGCGTCGCATCATCGCTACCTGAAAGGGCAATCAGCGCGTCGCGCGCGGTCTGCATATAGGTTTCCATGGCGCCAAGCGCCGCCTGACTTCCCTGAAGACGGTCGTCAACAATCGCGTTTGAATTTTGCAGGGCCTCAATGCGCGTAATATCAATGGTGAGATTGACGCTACGACCAGTTTCCCAGCCAAGCGCCACGCCGCGGTCAGCGAAAGTGCCAGTGGTAATTTCCTTTTGCGCCTTGATCAACTGCGCCTGAGCGTCAGCAATCGTATCACGCATGGAGGTCTGAACACCGATATTGGATATGAAGGATGTCTTCATGATCTTAGCCCGCCGCCGCTAACAGCGCCTGGATCATATCGTCGACCGCGCTTACGAGTTGCGATGAAGCCTTGTAGGCCTGTTCGAGATCAAGAAGCAGCGATAGCTCTTCATCCAAGCTGACGCCAACGGCGTTGCTCAATGCCTCATTGGTGCGCTGAGCCGTCGCTTCCTTTGTCTCAACCGAGTTGAAAGCCGTACTGCGAAGCTCTTCCAGCCAGCCAATCGATGCGCCGGAAAAGTCAAGAATACTCAGCGTGGTGTTCAGCTGAGTGCCGCTATCCCAGGTACCAGCGACCCCCATGGCGTCGACATAGCTTTCCAGCAACGTTGTATAGCCGGTCGCGCCGGTTAGGTTGGATACAAGATAATAGCCATCACGAAGCCTGGAGGCGTCACCGCCCGCCGCCGTATTGTAGGCAGGATCAACCGTTATTGTGGAAGACAGGCCAGGGTAGATTGTTCCGGGTGTAATGGCGACCGGCGACGACGCAGTAGGCAGGCTCCACGAAAATAGTCCAGTATTTGTTCCCTCGGAGAACATCGTTACCAATCCGCTCGCCTGCTCATCAAGCTGCGACTGGAATACTGGTGTGATATCATCACGCAATTGCATATAGGCCTGCAGAGAGCCTTGCGCCGTCGTATTACCGCCAACCCCTGGCTTTAGCGCCACACCGTCAATATAGACGGCGTTACCCGTAATCGTCGCATCGTACCCAGTCTTGGCTGAAAAAGTTACCTGGCGAGGAGAGGTTTCAAAAAGAACCGTTCCGTCACTGGTAAACAAGACCATGTCATTGTTTTCGCGAATGATCGACTGGATTCCGACAATTTCGGATATCTGTTTGGCCAGAGCATCCCGCTTGTCGAGCTCATCATTAACATCCTTGTCCGATGCAGTGCCGCCTCTTATCGCGTCATTGACCGTCTTGAACTCACTCAACAGCGAATTCAAATCGGACACCTTCAACTCGATTTCCTGATCGAGATCCGTGCGCAGTGTCTGGACAGCCGCCGAGGTCGCATTCAGGGAGTTTGCAACATCGATTGCGCTGGAGATAACTGTCTGGGCAAGAGTATTGTCACTTGGCAGGGCGGCATAGGACTGCAACGCGTCGCGAAGGTTTGAAATATATTTCGCAGGCGAGGTCTCATAGTCGTTGCCACCAAGCGCTTCCTTCAAGCGCTCCAGGCCTTCATAGAGCGTTTTTTGCCCGCTCAGACCGGTCAGCGCATCAAGATTAGCGCGATCTAGAACCGTATTATCCGCGCGGTCCACCTGCGAGATGTAGGCGCCATAGAAGGACGTAGATAGCACAGCCGCCCGCCGACTGTAGTCGGGATTATTCGCGTTTGAGATATTTTTCGAAACCACCTGCATTTGCGTGCCGGTGTTTGAAAATATGCTCTGCGCGGTATTGAGGGCAGACTGTAGCGACATAAGCTTATACCATCAGCCTTTACCGTGCGAGATTCACAAGGACATCCATCAGTTCAGAACCTGTCTGGAAAACCTTCGAGTTCGCAGTGTAGCTTCGCTGAGACTCAATCATCGTCGTCAGCTCTTCCGCGATGTCCACATTCGAGCTTTCCAATGCGCCCGATACGATCGATCCGAACGAGCCGTTCCCGGCAAAGCCTGTTGTGATAACCCCTGAATCGATACCCTGCTGGTAGACGTTTCCGCTAAGCGGCGTCAGCTTGTCCGGGCTTTCAACCGTTGCCAAGGCAATACGATACAACGGATCAAGATTACCGTTCTTGTACTTGGCGTAGACGATGCCATCTTCCGACACTTCGACGGACTCCACCAGGCTCGGCGCATTACCATCAACAGAGGCGGTATCAACTGTGAAGTCATAACCAACCTGCGTCATGTCAGCCAGATCGATGGTAAGAGCAGAACCGCCGGGTACCGTAAACGTGACATTTGATGTCGACGCCCCTGTCAAACGCCCTGTCGTCGGATCAAAGTTGAGCGTCGCGGTAACAGGCGTGAAGCCAGAGGCCGTGCCATACGGGAATGGACCGCCGCTTGTTGCGTCGGCGTTATTGAACACCTGAACTTCCCAAGTGTTAGCCGCTGTCTTTGTGTAATAGAAGTCAAACAGAACTTCGTTGCCCAGACTATCATAAGCCACAAGCGAGCTCTTGTGGGTCCAGGCGGACGCTGCCGTGTTCGCACTTGGTAGAGTGCCCGTCGCCACACTGGACCGAGAATCCAGGTTGGCCACAAAATTACCAGCGGTCGAAGCCGTCGCCGTTAGGGATGCGCTCGACACATTAACCGGCAACAGACCGCCATAGCCGTTCACAACCGGGGTCGGCGTACCGGCGCTGTAGTCATAGCCCAGCAGCGTGTAGCCTGCAGCGTTGACCAGATTTCCGCTGGAATCCAGCTGAAATGAACCTGCGCGTGTCAGGTAGGGGGTGCCGCTTTCGCTTTCGACGATAAAAAAGCCTTCGCCTTTTAGCGCCAAGTCCGTACCGGAAGAGGTATACTCAATCGCGCCGGGGTCTGAAATGGAATAACGGATACTGGTCTGAACAGCGCCCGAGTTATAACTGCCGCCAACAGAGGGAAGAATGAGGGAAGAAAACTCCGTGGACGCCCGCTTGTAGCCGGTCGTGCTGGAGTTCGCGATATTGTCAGCCACAGTGGACAGGCGGCTGGCCTGTGCATTCATACCGGCCGTACCGGTGCGCATCATTCCAAATAGGCTCATCTCGGATCCTCATTTCCGTAGTCATTACAGATTAGGATGCGGGCCTTGCGTGAAACTTTCTGTGGTCGCTAATACATTTCAGCGAACTAATGGCCACTTCGGCTTCATGCCGGCCACGCGATACCAGTTGTTATTTCCAGTCTATGCAGTACCCAAGGAACCGCTTGGAATCGATCGGATCAAAACCCAGCTTCTTCCTCAATTTCTTGCGCAACTTGCTGATGTGGCTTTCGATAACGTTTTCTTCCACATCCTCGTCGAATATTCCGTAGATCGCGCTGAAAATTTGCGTCTTGGAAACACGCCGCCCACGGTTTGCGACCAGATATTCAAGAATTCTGCGCTCTCGCCGCGGCAAGGGGAATGTATCCGAGTTGATCTCAGGATCACGCCCATCTGCAAACACACGGATCGGGCCAATGTCAGTAAAATTCTCAACAGCCCCAAAGCGCCGCCGAATAGCTGCAGCACGGGCAAGGATTTCCCGCGGATGAACGGGCTTGCGCACCACGTCATCGACTCCACAATCGAAAAATGCCAGAGTCGTTTCCAACGATGGTGAGTCGCTAACCGCAATGACTGGCGCCGATGATCGGTCACGTATGGCTTTTGGCAAGGTCAGGGTGTCACGCCCCTGCCCGATCAGAAAAGCTTCAACTGCCTTGATATCGGTATCGGCCGCCGTGTTAACCCACTCGCCGAATTCACCTGGGTCAAATCCGGTGGAAGGAACGCCCTCCCGACCAAATAATGAAGTGTACCCATCTTTTACGAGCTCACGCTCATCAACCACTACGATCATTCGTCCGCCTCCGAATCAGTGTGGTGCCTCGATGTACTATCGGTACGAATCGGTGGAATCAGCGACAACTAGGCAATGTCACTTACAGAAATTAATAGTTGATTAAGAAAATAGTAATGATTTGATCTATATCTAGTATGCGTTGTAGCTCTCACATACAATTCTTCTGTGGAAAAGTTAACGCCCCATTAACTGTGAATTTACAAAATCGTAACAGTTCATAATGCGGACACATTTTTTTCGACTGCTACATTGCCGCCACTATGCCTACCTAAGGTTGCTTTATTGGCAGAATTTCGACGCTGCTGGCGTCCACTTCCCATATCCGGTAGCGACAAGATTTGAAATCACACGGCAGACATAGCGCTTTTGAGCGGGGTCATTATTCGGTCCAGCGTGGTATCTAGCTACCGCCATTGTCCAAGTTTCATGCCTCGCATGCAATTGCGCGAGGAAGTTTGCAGCATATTCCACGTTCTTTTTCGGCTCCAGCATTTCACGCACCGAAGCGAATTCACCGCCGTGATAGTGATGATTGATCTGCATGCATCCAAGATCGATGAGAACAGCGCCATGACGCCTGGCCTGATCAAATTCTGCAAGCGCACCGTTGGGTGATTTTGCAAAAACAGCCTTGCCTTCGATGTTAAGCGCCCAGGGCTGCAACGAACCCTTGTTACCCGTTTCCGTTAAGCCAACCGAATAAAGGATACCTTCGGGCACGCCATATTTTGACGCCGCCGCTCTGATTTCTCGCTCACATAGCCCCTTGGAAGGTTTGTTTGCCGCCGAAGCCTCAGAGATAAATCTGACCGGGTCCAGCTTTGCTGTCATCACGAGCAACATCGCCACCGGCAGGAACAAGATCATCAACAGCCTGGAAAGTATCCTGGTTACCGGATTGCTGCCTTTGACTTCCATCCTGTTGTCCCTGACGAGCGGCTTCGCCATTGGCGCCACCCTGCATTTGTTGTCCATCTTGCTGTTGCTGGCTCGCCGCACTCTGCTGAACACCCCTGTCAGGGGCTGCGGTAAGCTGGATATTGATATGATCAACGGAGAAGCCCTGCGCTTTTAGGGATTGAATAATCTTGTCCTTGTCCACGTTCAGCTGGTTATAGGCCTCCGCCGTATGAACCTTCATGTTTACAACAAGGTCATCGCCCTTAAGACGCAAGGTTGCCTCCACTGTACCAAGATCGGCAGGGTGCATCTGAATTTTCAGCGTATTGACTTCGGTAATTGTCTTTTCGGGCGCCATTGTCGCAACGTGATTGCTTGCGGCAGTCTTCATCGCTGAGGCCCACCCCTTGTCGCCCGCCATGTTCGAAACGATGTTTGTGGCGTTGACATCAACAGGCGCCAAGTATCGCCGAGCATCCAACACGGTAACGGTTTCAACTTTGGAGGCGTTTCCGCTTTCCAGCGCATCGCCGGTGGACTGCCCGCCAATCTGCATTTCGACCGGCACACCCTTTCCATCCGCACGTTCAAAGCGGAATGTTTTGGGGGCCTCACCATGTGCATTCGGCTTTTGCGCCTGATCGTCAGCCTGCACCTTCATTTCTGCGGAAAGCGCTTTCAGCAGATCGGCAATATCGTCAACGGACTTAGCGTCTGCATCCACTGCACCCTGCTTCCCCTCCTCGCCGTCAGTACTCTCGCCCGTATTTGTTTTGTCAGCGTCGGCGTGCTCGCTCACTTTTTTCTGCCCGAGTAGCAACTTGAAAAGGGCTGCTATGCTGTCCTCTTCGATGAGATCCACATCAGACAAAATGCCTGCGTCCGCCTCGGACGATGCCGCTTGGACGCTTTTTGCCAACTCCTCCAGAGCCGCCTTGAGATCATCTGCGTTCAGCCCCAGATCTTCGGCCAAGTTTTGGAGATCATCCCCACTCATATTGTTAAAATCGGAGAGAGCCTTCAACAGAGCCTTTTTATCCGCGACTTTGCTGCCGGAATCCCCGGCCCTGCTATCTGCATTTTTCGCCCCGGCGTTAGCGTCGTCGACAGCGCTTTTCTCAGGTGCGGCATCCTTTGCCTCCACCTGCTTATTGTCATTGTCGTTTTTGTCGGAGGCTTCTTTGCTTTTCCGGGAGGACGCCTGTTCGTTGTCGCGGTTTTTTTCTGTCGCGGTCTTCTTGTAGACCTCACCAAAATTCGATCCGTCATCGGCGGACCGTCGCGACACGGAGGGAGACTGATTGGGCGAAGTCGCCGATAATGTGGAAAGCAGATTTTGCTCTAGAACTCTCACTCTCCGTCCTTTCCAAGCAGGGCGTCAATATTTGCCAACTTGTCCCGTCCAGTCTTGATGAATGTCGTCACCTGTGGATCAAGACCCTTCATTGGCGCATCATGTGCCGTTTGTTCACCGCCTAGTCCGGGTGGCGCAATGGGCATGTCCGACGCCATGCCTTCGCCCCGATCAAATGCGGCTTGAGTATCGGCATGGAGATTATCAACAGGTGCTTGCGTCAGGCTTTCCGCAGGAATCGGTCTCAATATCTCATCAAGCACATAGGTCGCAGCATTCCTCAAACGCCGCTCCTGAGGCCCGAGCATGTCATTGGAAAGCCGCGATAAAATTTCGTCGGCCTGCTGCACCTCGCCAGCTGGCAGAGTGGACAGCCCGAGATAGAGGCGCGCCAGACGGTTTACCCCGCTTGCCTCATCGGGCTGCAGCTCAAGGACGTGAGTGGCGGCAAATTGTCCAAGCTCGTGTTGGCCATCGAGAGCCGCCCGCTTGGCTATCCGCAGATAGACAGCCTGCCTGCGATCGTCAGACAGAGGCGCAAGCAACTCCACGATATCGCCGCTGGTAATCAAGCCGAAATTTGTCGCTAGATACTCAACAAACAGGTCGGCGACCTGCGAAGAATAGGGTGAGAGTGGAAAGCGTTGAAAATAGCGACGGAAAAACACTTTCGACTTCATCACCATGTCGTTTTTGACGGTGATGACCAACGATCTGCGGAGCGCGGCCTCCTCAACAATCGTTCCGGGCAGGACCAGACGCGCCCAGTCAAAATATTCAAGCGCCTTAGCGGGGTATTGCTGCATGACCGCATTGGCGGCGACGAGCGCCAGATACGGACCTATTGCCGTTGTCCGGTATTCGGGCACAGTTTGGTCCAATGTCTTTTTGGCCGAAGCACCCTTGCCGTTGAAATACTGCACAAGCGCGTCTGTCACACGATTATCGAAATGGCCCGCCACGTCGCGGCTAATGAGGGTGTACAGCGTTGCCGGATTACCACCGCTCATGGCGTAAATCAGCGCGGCATCTACGTTTCGTGTATCATCGAAGACTGACGGATCGGCATTCAGAAGGCTTCGATCGATAACGCTGAGCATGAAACGCTGCATGTCCACCGCGCCCGTGTCACCGTTGGCGATGCTGTCTTGCACCGCCTGCAATGACCGTATCATCTTGTATGGCGGCAGCCCCTCCTGAAAGTCTTCAGCGTCAGCATGCAAATATCCCATCAACACCGCCAAACAAATGGCAAGCGCCTTGAGAATTCTCATTTGCAAATGACGCATCGTTCCTACCCTCCGGATAAGACATCGCCTTCAACGAGTATTTCAATGCGGCGGTTTTTGGGATTCAACGGATCGCCGACTATTTTTGGCATGCGATCTGCATAACCGGAAACCTGTGCAATCCGGCTTTCGGCAAGCCCTCCCCGCACGAGCATATAATATGCGCTGCGCGCGCGATTAACGGAAAGGGTCCAGTTATCGCCTGTACCGTTCTTGAAAGGCAATGCATCCGTATGCCCCCGAATTACGATCCGGCCACCTCGTTCCGAAAGGACCTTGCCGATCCTTTCCATTGCCAGCACAGTCTCCGGCTTTGGCACGGCAGACCCCACGTCAAACATAGGCGTCTCCGTTTGATCGGAAACAGATATCAAAATTCCACCTTCGGCAGCTGTCACTGTCAATCCTTCGAGGAGCTTCCCTTCCTGTCCGGCTATTTCTTTTTGGATGCTGGCCCGCAACTCCTGTGCTGCAGCCTCCGCCATTGTCGCTTCCGGCCGGCCAGTTTCCGAGGCTGTATCCGGTTCCTTGATTTCTGGCGCAGGGGTATCGTTTATTTGAGCTGCAGCAGAAGGACCATGGTCCTTTTCGTCCTTCAACATTGCAAATGCGGTCTCGCCCTTGTCTTCCGTCGTAGCATCCTGTTGCTGGTCATTTGCCGGAGTGGTTGTCTCAGCGGCAATCCCAGCGTCTTCTGACCCAGCATCTTCTGACGGCGTTTCGTCGGCGACTACCTCAGGTTTGCCCTCGGCGTCCCTGATGGCGGCCTGCAGGGCCAGTTCTTCCTCCGAAAGTGGCAAACCACCCTTGTTCTTTTCTAGGTCTGCTCCACCGCCAGCCTGTTTGGCCACATCTGAGCCTTTGCCGGTCAGCGATAGATCGACTGAATCTGGATTATCGGCCGGTTCCGCACCGATGTCTGTTTCATCACCCGGTCCGTGCTTGGCTATATCCGGAAAGCCGCCCGGCCCCTCAGAGCCATCCAACACGTCAGAGCTGGGTGAATTAATCACAGAAACCTGCTGGGTCCAGAAATCCGGGTCAAATGGATCGCGAAACGCCTCGCCGCCGCTGGCGCCGGTTGCAGGTCCGGCATCACTTGCACCGCCCTCGCCCTTCATACTGACATTGGCCTGCTCGCCCACCTCAAGCGCAATTTCGGACAGAACGGCGTATGGGTTTTCGAAATAATCGGCTTCTGAATAGGAGGTTTTTTCTCCCGCAGTGGTCGTTTCCTGGTTGCCCGTATTGGCCGTCTCGCCCGCGGAGTTCTGCTCCGCATCAGATTTCGTCTTCGACTTGTCCTGGCTTTCCTGCCCGTCTTTCTCTTTCGACTGTTTTTGCAAACCTTTTTCAGACGGCTTGGAATCTGTCAGCTTGATCGGATTGAAATAGCTAGCAACGGCCGCTTTCGTCTCTTCATTGGCGGCGTTGATGAGCCACATCACCAGGAAGAAAGCCATCATGGCTGTCATAAAGTCGGCATAGGCAATTTTCCAAGCACCGCCGTGGTGGCCATGGTCGTGACCACCGTGCTTTTTGACAATGATAATCTCGTGCTTGCCGTGATGCTGGCTCTCGTTCTCACTCATTGAAGGAGTTCCCGCACTCCGGCAATCCAGGCTGACAACCGTGTGGCGAAAATCATGTCGCCATGATCCACGGTCAGGTCAGGACCTGCGGCTTCAACATGACGGAACCTGAAACCTGCTTCGCCCAAGGCCTGTTCAAGAGCAGTCATCATTTCCTTTGGCCCGTGAACACAAAGCTCTACGGCATCATCCGCGCTGAATGCGTCGCGAAGCTGAGTTGCGAGATTTTCAATTGCCTTATTTGCCAACATTTCGTCTATCAATGGCAGGAGTGCATTCAACGTGGCCGCGCTCACTTGTTGAACAATTTCTTCTTTAGCTGCGTCGACCCGTCCAGATAAAGCAGCCAAAGTAGCTTGATTATCGGCCTTCATGGTTTCTATTTCGTTTCGGTGCGCATCCTGTAGAGCTGCAATCTTGCTTTCATATTCGGTGCGTAGCTGTTCTTCCGCTGCCGCGTGGCCCTGCGCAAAGGCTTCGTTACGCTCCGCGTCAATATCAACGGGGGGCTCTTCTGGCTCGGCGCTCAACGCCTCGATATCGAAATCCGGGCTAAGATCGGCAGCAAAGGTGACCGGAGGGAGCTCGGGCTCGGAGAAATCCTTTAAAAACCGGGCAAGACTCGCACTCATGACTTTCAATAACCCTTGCTTGCAGCGTTTCGGCGCGCAGAAAGGACATGGAGTCGGCGCACCCCGTAGGGGTAAAGTTATGAAGTCAATCTTGTGCGAAAATGAAGACATTGGACCGCGCTAGGGCAATAAGCGCGGTCCAACTTTCCACCATACCGATGACCGGCGGCACGGCAGAGTAACGATGTTCTGGAGCCGGCGATGCATGCCGGGGTTGCCGGAATTCGGGCAAGCCGATACCGACGGCGGGGCCTATTTCACTGGGCCGCCCTTCGATTGGCTGTCAATGCGCCACGTCTCTTACCGGAAGAGCTGGAGTATGCTCTCGGAATTGGAATTGGCGATTGAAAGCGACTGGATGCCAAGCTGTTGCTGCGTTTGCAACGCTTTCAGCTTGGTGGACTCCTCGTTCATGTCGGCATCCACAAGCCGTCCGATGCCCTTGTCGATAACATCCATAAGGTTCGAAACGAAGTCTTCCTGCATGCTGATGCGACTGTTGATCGCACCAAGCGTTGATGCAGAATCTGTCAGCGTGCTGAGAATCTTTTCGACCGCCAAGATCATGCCGTCCAATGTCTGGTCGGTCGTTGTGGTCGACAGCGATATCTCAGCACCGGTATTCGTGGTCGCGCCATTGGCGTCAATCAAGAAATAACTTGCCGCTGTTGTCGCCGTGGTTGACGTGGAGATTGGCTGGCTAACTGTGATAGCATTGGTCAACTGACCGTTAGAGGCCGTTTGCGTATCGATCAAGGTCGAATTCGCCGTGTTATATTTCAACGTGGCGACGGAGACATCTCCGGTTGAGGAACGGTTAAACGACGCGACGATTTCCTTGGTGCCCGGCGCTGTTGAAGTGTCGTTATAGAGCCAGTTCTCTCCCGAGAAGGACGCCGATTCAGCGATAGAGGAAAGCTGTGCCTTAAGCTCTTTCAGCTCGGCATTGATCTTGTTTTTGTCAACACCAGGCTCGCGAGCCGCCACCAGTTTGGACTTAATTTCCGTCATCACGTCGATGGCGGATTCAAGTGCGGTGTAAGCGGTGTCGGACTTGGCGGCGCCAAGGCCGAGCGCATCCTCAACTGTGGACAGCGCTGAATTGTCCGATCGCATGGTGGTGGCAATCGACCAGTAAGCAGCATTGTCAGATGCGGTGCCCACGCGATAACCGGAAGAAACCCGTTCCTGGGTCATTTCCATGTTGTGGTCGATTGATCGTAGCGTTTGAAGCGCCGCCATCGCGGCAGCGTTGGTCATTAGGCTGGTCATGTTCTAGAGCCCCAATTTGAATGCGGGACATTCCGGAGTAAATTAATACCGGCAACCCAGGATTTGCGTCATGCAACCAGACTATTTTGCCCTTGTCTGGCTCTGAGTTCTTAACCAAAATTTAAGATGGACATAGTTAACAAATGGTTAACTGATAAAGCAACTGTTAATTTTTATGTAGGAAGGATTAACAGGCAGGCGCAGAGGCTACCCATTATTAATATTTAATAACAATGACTTAATTAAAAAAGAACACGCTATTGCAGACAACAAAAAATGGCCCCGGAAACCGGAGCCATTTTTTGTTTCGTCCAGCCCTGTCGGGCGGAAGCCTTCTCAGGTGATTCGCTCTTAACGGAAGAGCGAGAGCAGGTTCTGAGAGTTGGAGTTTGCAATCGACAGCGACTGGATGCCGAGCTGCTGCTGTGTCTGCAACGCTTTCAACTTCGTCGATTCTTCGTTCATGTCCGCATCCACCAGACGGCCAACGCCGCGGTCGATCACGTCCATGAGGGTCGATACGAAGTCGTCCTGCATAGAGATACGCTTGTTCGTTGCACCGAGGTTTGCGGCAGCATCCGTCATCGACGAGAGCATCTTGTCCACAGCGGAGATCATGCCTTCAAGATTGATGTCGGTTGTCGTGGTCGAGAGCGACACTTCCGTGCCGGTATTCGTCGTCGCACCATTCGCGTCAATCAGGAAGTAGGTTGCGGTTGTCGTTGCCGTTGTCGTGGAGGAAATCGGCTGAGAAACGGTCGTTCCTGTCGTCAGAAGGCCACCGGTCTGTGTCTTGGTGTCAATCAGCGTCGTTTGCGACGTATTGAACTGGATGACGCCGACAGATACGTTGCCGCTGGAGTCGCGGGTGAACGATGCCACCATTTCCTTCGTACCAGCTGCTGTGCTCGAAGAGTTATAGAGCCAGTTTTCGCCAGAGAAGGACGCTGATTCAGAGATGGAGCTCAACTGAGACTTCAGCTCTTTCAGTTCCGCGTTGATCTTGGTCTTGTCGACACCAGGCTCGCGTGCTGCAACCAGCTTGGCCTTAATATCGGTCACGACGTTGATGGCCGATTCCATCGCGGTATAGGCGGTATCAGTTTTCGCGGCAGCGAAACCCAGCGCATCCTGCACGGTGGAAAGAGCTGCATTGTCGGAACGCATCGTGGTTGCGATGGACCAGTAAGCAGCGTTGTCGGAAGCTGAACCAACCCGGTAACCGGAGGAAATGTGGTTCTGGGTCGTTTCCATGTCGTTGTCGATAGAGCGCAACGTCTGGAGAGCCGCCATAGCGGCGGTGTTCGTCATAATACTTGTCATTAGTGTCCCTCAAACGAGATACAAACAGGGACATACCGGACTTAAATTACCGGCGATGGCGGCGTAGCTTCATGCACATCATCCACACAAACCGTCTGGACGAACCCACCATGTAGGGGGCAATATTGGTGTCATAGGTTGCCAAACCATTAATATGGCTGCACCTGCTACACCGCGACATGACGAATGGCTAACAGAGGGTTAACGCCAAAGGGTACTTCTAGGTAGGGATTTCTGACAGATCGTTGCTCGTTAATATTCGCTAGGCTTACGAAAATGATCGAACCAGACTTCCAACCAGCAGGTTCCACCCGTCAATCAACACAAAAAACAATATTTTGAACGGCAACGAAATGGATGTCGGCGGCAGCATCATCATGCCCATGGCCATTGTAATCGTGGCGACAATCATGTCGATGACCAGAAATGGCAGGACAATCAGAAAGCCAATCTCGAAACCGCGCCTGATTTCCGAAATCATAAAGGCTGGAATGAGAACACGGAAATCCACCTTGTCGTTTTCCGATGTCGGTTGCAGATTCCGCTCGTTCGCAATTTCGATGAAAAGACTGAGATCCTTGTCCCGTGTGTTGGCCAACATAAAGTCGTTGAACGGCTCATAAATTTTCGGAAGCGCATCCACTTCGGATATCTCTTCGTTCAACAGCGGCCGTATCCCGTCCTGCCACGATTTATTGAAAACCGGGGTCATGACATAGAACGTCATAAACAAAGCGAGACTGACTAGCACCATATTAGGCGGCGTACTTGCCAGGCCCATTCCGGACCGCAATATGGAAAACGCAATGACAATACGTGGGAACGCCGTCACCATGACCAGGATGCCGGGTGCGATGGACAGGACGGTCAGAAGACCAAAGACCCTGACAATCCAGGATGCAAACGACCCTCCGCCAGTCGGAGGCGCATTTCCGAAAAGGTTCGGCAGCTGCTGCGCGACAGCCAATTCTGGCGCAGCGGCCAGAGCGATCAGGACAAGAATGCCAAATAGTCTTTTCATTCGATCACGAAAGTCCTGAACATCAATTTGGTCACCTTTCCTTCAGAGCGTAATGCGATGCGTTCCTCAAGGTCTTCCCTGAGATATTCAAAACCGCGTGGGCCTTGTATTTGCTGCAGCGAAACCGTCCTCAAGTAGGCGACGATATCCTGATGAATAT
Source organism: Ensifer sp. (assembly GCA_050306195.1). Taxonomy (GTDB): domain Bacteria; phylum Pseudomonadota; class Alphaproteobacteria; order Rhizobiales; family Rhizobiaceae; genus Ensifer_A. The sequence continues at coordinate 75,495 of JBNLGT010000001.1, read as the reverse complement.
CTTCCGCCATGGCGACGTCGGGCGCTCCTTTAAACAGAAGCGCAACCTCGACACGTATCCAGTTTTCCGACGGATAGGACAGATTGCTGGTAATAGGCTCCAGCATATAGACGCCATTTTCCTCGGTCGAAATATGCGGGACGCCACCGCCTTCCGCTTCGTTCTTCTCGCCTCCACCACCTTCCGCCAAAATGGCGGCGGCGGCGGCGGCATCGGCTATTTCTTTCTTTTTTTCGTCAGTCAGGAAGTTTTTGGACAAAATGCCGCCAAGAACCCAGCCGCCGCCAGCAGCCACAACCGTGAGGCCGAGGACAATACCGATCGTAAGGATCAGACCGCTTTTCTTTTTACCTTCCTCTTCGTCATCGCCATCTTCTGCCATGCCGATAACCCTTATAGAGGACTAAATTGGTCAATGAGCTGCTGCCCCCATGGTGGTTGCTGAACTTCCATCAGACGGCCACGACCACCGTAAGAAATTCGGGCCTCCGCGATGCGGTCATAGGAGACCGAGTTTTCAGCATTCACGTCCTGTGGGCGCACGATACCGGCCACATTGAGTATGCGCAGTTCATGATTGACACGCACTTCCTGCGAACCCGAAATGACCAGGTTGCCATTTTCCAGGATACCTGTGACCACGGCGGCAACAAGCAATGTCAATTTTTCCGAGCGCTTGATGCTGCCCGAACCGTCCGTCGATGAATCGGTATCATTGGAACCGGTCGCCGTCAGACCGTTCGTGTCGACGCCGCCCAGAGTTGCAGAAAGACCGGCCGACAGGCTGGAGCTGTTTGTTCTGGAACGTTTCGTATTGTTGGAGAAATCGGCATTGTCGTTGATCTCGATATTAACCGTCAGAATATCTCCAACGTTGAGCGCGCGCGAATCCTTGAACAGGGCTGCCTGATGGTCGCTCCAGAGCGAATAACCGCTGGCAACCTGTGCAGGTTTTTTCGGGTACATGGCCATGGCCTCGGTCTGCCCATACCGCAGACCACTTCCAATCGGGCTCATGGATGGCGCTTTGCCGATCTCATTGATCGACTGATTCTGGCACCCGGCCACAATCGCAACCGCAAACATTATGGCGATAGTCTTCTTCATGACGGGTCCTTGGATGTGTTGGGGTCAGTCGCGTTGGAGATGATGCCGGTGATCTCGGCGGCCTTCTCAGGGGCCATTTCGGACAGAACCAGACTTGACTGACGAGCACTCAGCTTCATGATGATTGCAGCGGCCACATTGACGTTCACGAGTTCGAGCTGCGAGGCAGCTGAATCCGCTTTCATGTTCTTGTAGATATCAACCAGCCCGGCCTCTGCCTTTTTCAGGAACGTGTTTCGCCGATCCAGCCAGTCCTGATATTCAACAGTTCGCCGTTCAAGTTCGAGAATACGCTCTTCGACGTCATCTTGCAGCTTCTGCAATTCCTCGCGTTGCAAGGCATAACGCTGATCACGCGCCGCATCGGCAATGTTGGAACAATATTTTTCAATCTCGCTCGATACGGCTGAAACGGGTGGTTTGTCTGCCTCTTGCGCATTGCCGGAACTAACCAGCGTTGCGCCCAGAATGACCAATGCTACACCGCTTATTAGCGAACGCCTTTGACCAACATAGATGATCGCGCTCAGCCTGCTCATTGGATCACCAATTCTGCATTCATAGCGCCGGCGGATTTGATACCCTGGAGAATTGCAATAATCCCATCAGGCTTGACACCGATGCTGTTGAGGCCTGCCACCAGCCCTCTTAGATCAGGCCCGTCGATAATGGCGACGGTGCCTGTATCAGATGTGGCCTGGATATCTGTCTGCGGCTGGACTGCGGTCACTCCGCGGCTAAACGGCTCGGGCTGAATGACCTGTGGCGATTCTGTCACCTGAACGGTCAACGAACCATAACTGACTGCGACCTTTGAAATGCGAACATCCTCGCCGATGATGATGGTTCCCGTTTTCTCGTTGACGACAACGCGCGCCGGAACATCGGTCTCTACAACCAGGTTTTCGATTTCGGCCATCAGGCGCGTCAGGTCGGCAGACCTGGGTTTGGAGACGACGACTTCCTGCGAATCCCGCGCCTCGGCAATCGCACCTCCGTAGCGCGCCGCTGCATAAGCGTTGATGCTGTCGGCCACACGAATTGCCGTGGAAAAGTCAGGATTGCGCAACTGAAGAACCAGATTGACGGCATCCTTGAATTGCGATGGCAGTGGGCGTTCCACGATTGCACCTCCTGGGATGCGCCCACCCGTTGCGACACCTTCGGTCACCGACGCTGCAGCACCTTGTGCATTGAAGCCGGAAACAATTACCGACCCCTGCGCCACGGCATAAATCTGCCCATCAGCGCCGGTCAGCGATGTCATGACCAATGTCCCCCCTCTGAGGCTGGAGGCATCGCCCAGCGATGAGGCCGTGACGTCGATACGACTACCTGGGCTGGCAAAAGGCGGAAGGCTTGCAGTGACCATGACTGCCGCCACATTCTTGGCTGCGCTCTGACCACCCTGTGTCGAAATGCCAAGATTTTGAAGCATGGCCCGCATTGATTGGTCGGTGAATGGCGAGGCACGCAAACTATCGCCAGTGCCCTGCAGGCCGACCACCAGACCGTAACCAATGAGCTGGTTGTCCCGCCCAGCCTGCAATGAGGTGATATCCTTGATCCGGGCAGCCGCCGACGCTGGAACAATCCCAGCGGCAAACGTAAGCAAAAGGCTCAACGCGAAGACGGTCAGGCGCTGCATCATTTCGTCAGCACCCTCACTGAGCCATCGTCCATGACAGTTCCCGAAACGGTCAGGCCTGAATCAATGTTGCGTACGCGGATGACGTCCCCTACCACCGCGTTTTGCAACGGAAGACCGAGTGCAGAAATTTCCAGCCCTGCGGTGGAATAAACCAGCCTGACCTGTGCGCCACGGTTGACGGCGAATGGTTCGCGCAGACCAGAAACATAGATCGCGTGGCCGGGCAACAGAGTGCGCTTGGTGACCTTGCCTTCGATGTCAGAGATGGATTGAGCAAAATCGCCCCGAAGATTGGGGTTCGTTACCTCAACCTCTTCGAGCCGGGAGGCTTCCAGAATTTCGCCGGGATAGATTGTATGCGTAGGAACGACGGCGAATAATTCGCCTGCCCCTGCCGTCGGAATCGCAATCGCAGACAGCGCTATTGCCGCCCCCGCCAGTACTTCTGTTTTCAACGCATCGAAAAGCTGGCGCATCATGCCCAACCCTCCTTTGATTACTATCTCAGGCCCTTGCTCACTGTGCCGGCCATTTCGTCGGCGGCCTGAATGATTTTCGAATTCATTTCATAAGCGCGCTGAGCCGAGATCAAATCTGTTATTTCCTTGACGGGATCCACGTTGGACGCTTCGAGATAATTTTGTTGCAAATAACCGTAGCTTGGATCGGCAGGCACGCCGACCAACGGATCGCCGGAAGCCGCAGTCTGGCGGAAAAGGTTATCGCCCAAAGCCTCAAGACCAGCGTCATTGACAAAGTTTGCAATGGTCAACTGACCCAACTCCGTCAGATCTGTGTCTGTTCCAAGTCGCCCAAAAACCTGACCTGACCGATTGATGGTGACCTCAACCGCATCAGTGGGGATATTGATGTTGGGGATGATCTTGGCCCCGTCAATTGTAACGAGATCGCCATCGGCGTTGGTGTTGAACGCGCCTGCGCGGGTGTAATATGTGTTGCCGTCAGCCCCTTCAACCTGGAACCAGCCGCTGCCAACAATGGCAATATCCAGTTCGTTTCCGGTACTATTGAGTGAACCTTGGGTGTGAAGATTGCGGATTGCCGATGTCTTGACGCCGAGGCCGATATTAGCGCCTTCAGGGACAATATTTCCATTGCCCTGGTTGGCGACGCCACCTGTCCGCTCTGCCTGATAGAGAAGATCGGTAAATTCAGCGCGCGCCCGTTTAAAACCGGTCGTGTTGATGTTGGCGATATTGTTCGCAATCACTTCCAGATTGGTCTGCTGGGCGTTCATGCCGGTCGCTGCGATGGAAAGAGCTCTCATTTGTCAGTTCCTCAGATCGGCATTTTGGCGATTTCGAGATAGGCGGAAACGACCTTGTCACGTAGTGCCAAAGCCGTTTTCAGTGAGCGTTCCGCCGACATGACGGCGTCGACGACTTCACGTGTACTTTTTTTGCCGGCAATCCCTTCAAAGGATGCACTTTCAGCCATTTTGACATCATTCACCACGTCTACGGCCGCGCTCTTCAAGACTTCGCCAAAGCTGGGCCCGCCTGCGACCTTGTTGGCCTCTGCCGGATTATCTGCCTGAAGGTCGTTACCGATGTTGCGGGTGAAGGAAAGAGACGCAAGTGAGCTAACCGGATCTACCATTGTCATGACCTCAGCAGATCGATCGTCGCCGTGAGCATATCGCGGGACTGCTTGATGGATTGAAGATTGGCTTCGTAGGAACGATTGGATTCCCGCATATCCGCCATCTCAATGAGAACATTGACATTCGGCAACTTCACCATGCCGTTGGAATCTGCAGCAGGACTTCCCGGATCATATTCGATATTGAACGGCGTCTGATCTTCGGTGATTTTCTCAACGCGAACCGAACTCACGCCAGTTTCGCGGTCGAGATGCTCTCCAAACGTGACAAGCTTGCGCTGATATGGATCCGCTCCGGGCGCGTCGCCGGTAGATCGCGCATTGGCAAGATTTTCCGAGACCACACGAAGGCGGGTAGATTGCGCATCCATACCGGAAGCCGATATCTGCAGCGCAGCAACAAGCGGATCGATCATTTTTATTTCCCAATCGTCAACATTATCATACTGTTGAGCGCCTTCACGAGGCCGGTATTCATTTCATAATTGTGGCGGATCTCAGTGGACTTGATGAGCTCATGGGCAATTGCCACGCTATTGCCCGAGGCCGAAACAGCCAGACCATCCTCTTCCGAAACATTGATGCCCGCCGGTGTACTGCCTTCAATGGAAAGGTGTTTCGGATTGGTGGTCGCAAGGCTCAGGTCAGATGTTGCGCCGGAGGACTGCCGGTTCAATATTTCCTTGAACGGCGTGATATCCTGCGCTTTGAAGTCCGGCGTATTCACATTGGCAATATTGTCAGCGACAACACTTTGGCGAACGGTCAACCATTCAGCCTGTTTTGACGCCACTGCAAATATGCCAATAGGCTCCATCGCCCGCTCCTTACTTTGCAGGCCAAGACTATGAAGCTAAACTTGCGTGGGACTTGCACTTTGAGGACAGTTTACGCTGCCCATGAGGATGAACCCCATAACCTTTTGAAATATTGGAAGATTCGTCCGCCGACAAAATTAGATGCGCGACGCTAAAGGCGCAGCTGAACGTGGCGTCTTTTCCTATTCGATGATGTCACCTTTACTGGTGATCAGCGCCCATTTACCAGCCCGCAGCTCGATTGTCTCCACGCGACTGTTGTCAGGCAGAACCCCGCCGACCCCAACAATGTACATGCCTGAGGAATCCTGAATGAGCGCCTTGCCGCCATTCACGTGCAAAAGTTGAAAAGGCGGCGTTTCAAAAGCAGGCAGGGGTTGGCTGATTGCAGTCGCGTCCCTCTCCTGACGGGAGACAGTGTCCGTCACCTGAGGTACGGTGGATGTCTTGACATCGTCGACGCTTTCCGGCGGCCGCATATCGCGATCATTATCCCGGCTCGCTATCGGGGAAATCGAGACAACGTTGCGAAAGGGCGCTTCGGGCAGATCTCTTTCCATATGGCCGCCATTGCCCTTAATTTCAAAATTCTCCTTATTGAAGAATACATACCAGGGAAAGAAGGCCGCGAAAGCTGCAAGAACAACGCCGGCTATCGCAAGCGTTAAATCCGATAGTTGCTCATCGTTGCGTTTCCTGCTGATCGGAGGGACAGTCTCGTCCATATCAAAATCGGTCACCGCGCCCCCCTACCTTCTCGCCTGATTTTGGCCGGGTGTCGCCGCGTTACGCAGCGCCGCCGCCAAATCCGCAAAGGCATCCTGAGACGGCGGTTGCCCTGGTGTTTGTTTCAGAACTTCGTAAATATGGGGGACCTGCTTAATCGCCATATCAACATCGGGGTCCGAGCCTGGCCGGTAGCCGCCAATCAGGCGCAAATCACTTGTCTCCTCATATTTGTGAATAAGGGTCTTGAGCCGCGACACAAGTTGCTCCTGCTCGGGCGTCCACGCCTTGCGGGCAAGGCGAGAAATGGAGGCCAGTGGGTTGACCGGCGGATAGCGTCCTTCTTCGGCCAAACTACGTTCCAAAACGATATGCCCGTCCAGAATACCACGGGTGGAGTCCGCTATTGGATCGTTGTGATTGTCGCCGTCCACCAAAATCGAAATGATCGCTGTAATTGAGCCGGTTCCTTCCTCGCCGGGGCCTGCGCGCTCTAAAAGTCTTGGCAATTCGGTAAAGACGGAGGCCGGAAATCCGCGGGCGACAGGCGGCTCCCCGGAGGCAACAGCCACTTCGCGAATGGCGTGGGCAAAGCGTGTCACACTGTCGATTATCAAAAGCACATTGTCGCCCTGATCGCGAAAGTGTTCCGCTATCGTAATGGCGGACAAAGGCGCCATTTTTCGTAACATCGGACTTTCATCGCTTGTCGCCACGACGGCAACCGTTTTTGCCAGATTATCGCCGAGCGTATCTTCGATGAATTCGCGCACCTCACGGCCGCGCTCACCAACCAGCGCAATCACAACCTTGTCGAAAGAACCGGCGCGCGCCAGCATGGAAAGCAATGTCGATTTCCCCACACCTGAACCCGCGAAAATGCCGAGGCGCTGCCCCAGGCAGAGCGGCGAGAAAATGTCGATCGCGCGCACGCCGGTCACAAACCCCTTTTCCACCCGGGCCCGCCGCATGGAGGGTGGAGCATTGGCCGAAATGGACCGACGTTTCTCTCCGTGAACGATTGCCCCCAGACCGTCGATCGGCTCGCCCAGTGCGTTGATTGTACGCCCGCACCAGCTTTCTTCCGGAGCAAGCCTGAAGGCCCCCTTCCGAATGACAACGTCACCAATTCCAATGGGCTCGCCAGGCTCAATCGGACAGACATAGGCAAGCTCCGGCTCAACTCGAACAACTTCGCCGAGATGAATTCCTGTTGCTGTCTTATGGGCCACAAATTCGCCCAACCGAACATGCTTGGAAATTCCGGCTACGGTGTAGTGACCCGCAGCAATCGTCTTTACTCGCCCGCCCGGCGCCACCAATTGCTCAGGTGCTGAAAAACGGGACACAGTGCCTCCGAGCTTCGCCAGCTTTCCCGGCGCTGCTCCATCAGACAAACTTACAATAGTCTCGCTTTCCTGCATGCCTCAAGCAACTCCCCTACGTGGCCGTTTTATCAACGGCTTCCCAAGGTCTTGATTGCATTTTCGAGACTGCTCTCGCTTTTGCCCAGAAGAGCCTGCATGTTTTCAAAATAACGCTGGACTGTGATGAGGCGCGTCATTTCCTGCACAGGATTCACGTTGGATTCTTCGACATAACCTTGCACAACGCCTGCTTCAGACCGTTCAACCACCGCCGTAATGCCAGCGGAAGGAATGACTGCCGACGATCCGGCGCGGGTGAAACCGAGCTGAAAATCTGAATTGAAAAGGCCAAAGGCCGCAATCGGCTTTCCGTTTTCCTGTAGAATTCCGTCCCGACTGATCGTCAGCTCTCCACCCTCTGTTGAAACGGCGATCGGACTGCCGCCTGAATCCAGAACAGGATAACCATCAACCGTCACGAGTTCGCCAGTCGTGGTGATCGTAAAGCGCCCATCGCGCGTGAGCGCCTGACCCAATGGGGTTTGAATTGAAAACCAGGCATCCCCGCGAATGGCGAAATCCAGCGGATTGCTTGTTCGCGTTAGGCCGCCATTCTTGGTGGACAGATATTCCTCACCCTCGGTCACGAATGCGACATCGCCATCGCCTTTTACCGATTTGTCACCGGCATCACTCAGGGCTTCATCAAATTTCACTTCGGTGGCGCGAAAGCCAACCGTGTTGCTGTTGGCTACATTGTCCGCAATCGTCGTCAAACGCTTCTCAAGCGCAATTTGCGACGACAGCGCCACATATATGCCGGTTTCCATGCCGCTTCACCCCAGCTTGTTCCGGCCCTCGATGCCGGTCCGTACCCTGCATCATGCAGGTCCCCGCAAACTCTCAAACATGTTGCTTGCGCGAAGCTGTTCGTGGACCGTGCAATTTCGCTCGTATTGAATAAAGCCGCCCCTGACAGCCTCACGCAAGGCTGGCCACCTATCCATTGTTGTGGCAAATTGGACCGAATCGAGTAGCGGCGAGTAGATTCATGAACATTATCATCGGACTGGTCATCACATTTGGTTGCGTGATCGGCGGATATATGGCCTCCGGTGGCCACCTCGACATTCTATGGCAGCCCTTCGAGTACATGATCATTCTCGGAGCCGGCCTTGGGGGGTTTATTGTCGCCAACCCGGTAAAAGTGATCAAGGACACTGGCAAGGCCCTGGGCGAAGCCTTTGCCAACAAAGTGCCGAAAGAACGTAATTACCTCGACATGCTTGGCGCGTTGTACTCTCTGATGCGTGATCTACGCACAAAGTCCCGCAACGAAATTGAAGCCCATATCGACAACCCGGAAGAATCGTCAATTTTCCAAGCTGCACCCACCGTGCTGGCCAATGCAGAATTGACCGCTTTTATTTGCGACTACGTTCGCCTCATCATCATCGGCAATGCGCGTTCTCACGAGATTGAAGCGTTGATGGACGAAGAAATCGAGACAATTGTCCATGACAAGTTGAAACCCTACAACGCGTTAAGCGCAGTCGGCGACGGATTGCCCGCTATTGGTATCGTTGCGGCCGTTCTGGGTATCATTCACACGATGGGCGCCATCAATGACGGGCCGGATGTTCTGGGGCACCTGATTGCAGCAGCTCTTGTGGGCACCTTTCTTGGTATTCTTGTGTCCTATTGCCTGGTTCAGCCGATTGCAGCCGCCGTCAAAGTGGTGCGTGAGAAGCAAAATCGACTTTATGCCATCGTGAAGCAAACGCTGCTTGCCTATATGAATGGCTCTGTCCCTCAGGTCGCACTGGAATATGGTCGTAAAACCATCTCTTCGAAGGAACGTCCGTCCATTGATGCGGTAGAGCAAGAAATGATGACCCCGGGCGGCGGTAGCGCGAGTGCTGCATAATGGCCAAGAAAGCGAAAGCCAAAGGCGATGAAAAAGATGCTAAAGCCAACAAAGCCGCAACCGCGGCTTCTTCTGCGATAGATCCTGATTTTCTTGCACGATTGAAGGGCGAATTGGGCGACAACGCTACGATCGGCAGGATATTCGGCGAATTCGCATCGTCTTTCACGGAATTTCTACCCGAAGTCTTTCAGCATGACCTGCCATTTGACATTGAGGTCTGTTTCGACAGTTTCGAACTTGGCATGCTGGATGAGCTTATCGCCGATCTCGGCGATACATTTGTCTTAAGCGACGCCTCACTAAGGGGCTGGTGTTCCGATTATACACTGGCATGCGCCAATACATTCGTGATGATTACCGTCGAAGCGCTGCTGGGCGCCGACAATGATTTGATCGAAGAGCCCGAACCGCGGCCACTCTCCAAGATAGAACTGGAACTCGCGAGAATGGTGTTTGAACGCATATCTGGAGTTATGCGGTCATTCATTTCTATCAGCGGCAACGTAGAGCCGGTATTGGGCGCACCCTATAATGCCGCCAAGCGCCCCAATCGTCCCGAAGGTTACGTCGATCCCCATGCGGCGATCCTCACCATGAATTTCAAGATCGGCGATATCGAGGCTCCCTTTGCGATTATCGTTCCGCAAAAAACATTGCTGAAGACAACGATCGTCAATCTGAAATCCGGGCAGACCAACCGTGTACGAAAAGACTGGACCAACCAGTTGAAAGATCAGGTGGAGCGCTCGCAGGTCGACATCGAAGCGCGCATAAAACTGCAAGAATTGTCGCTTAAAACGATAAGCCGCCTGCAGAATGGCGACGTTATTCCCTTTCACGACGTCAAGGACGTTCGGGTTGAGGTCAAGGCAAATGGCAAGGATCTTTATGTTGGCGAACTCGGCAGGACAGGTGCAAAATACACAATACGGGTCAAGGACACGTATGGGACCGAAGAGGAGCTTCTGTCTCACTTGATGGGTTGATGCCTCGGGGACAAAAGGCTTCGCACAAGCTTTAGTTGGAATAAACATCAGATGGCGAACGAAAAAGCAGAAGAACCGGAAGACGACATCCTGGCGGCATTCGAGGCTGATCCGCCAGCTGATGGCGATGCGGATCCCGCCCTTGACGGCGCTATAGATGACTTGCGTGGTGTGTTACAGAATGATGCGGAGGGCACGGTGCCCGATCTCGATGATATGGTGGGCGAAGGCGCCGACCTTTCGGACTTTGGCGGCGACTTTGGCTCTGATCTGGGCGGTGGCGATTTTGGGGCCGATCTGGGCGGCAGCGACTTCGGCGCAGACTTGGGTGGCAGTGACTTCGGCGGTGACCTGGGCGGTAGCGATTTCGGCGGCGGCTTCGGCGGCGATGTGGAGACCGATATTTCAAACATCGCTCCGCCAGGAAGCGCACTTCACGCAAATTACGATCTCATTATGGATATTCCCATTGATGTTCAGATCGTCTTGGGAACAAGCCATATGAATGTCGCTACGCTGATGAACCTCAGCGAAGGCGCCACCATTGCGCTGGACCGACGGATCGGCGAACCGGTGGAAATCCTGGTTAACGGGCGGATGATCGGCCGCGGAGAAATTACTGTTCTCGATGAGGATAGTTCACGATTTGGCGTCAAGCTTCTTGAGATCATGAAGGTCCAGAAGAAGGACGGATAACAACACTGCGGGAGACAAAAATCCATGATGGATTTTGAAGACTTCGACGACCCCAATGAGATCAGACCTCTAAGCCAGGCAGAAAAGGCCGCCGCCGTTCTGTTGGCGATGGGCAAGTCGGTCGCAGGAAAACTGCTTAAATTTTTCACCCAGCAAGAGCTTCAGATCATTATTCAGGCGGCTCAGGCGCTGCGCCCAATCCCGCCACAAGAACTGGACGCCCTGGTCAACGAATTCGAGGACCTGTTTACTGAAGGCGCAGGCCTGATGGACAACGCTAAGGCGATCGAAGGCATTCTGGAAGAAGGGCTGACCCCAGAGGAGGTGGACAACCTGCTTGGCCGCGCCGTCAATTTCCAGGGTGTGGAAACATCCATTTGGGACAGTTTGCAGGACATCGATCCACCTCTGCTTGCGAAGGCTCTGGAGCAGGAGCATCCACAAACAGTTGCCTATATTCTTTCCATGATGCCACCGGCAGCTGGCGCCAAAGTGCTTATGCAGCTTTCCGAAGCGCGGCGCGCCGATATCGTCAACCGCGCCGTCAACCTGAAACAGGTCAGCCCGAAGGCAGCGGATATTATCGAAAAGCGTGTCCTGGAGCTGCTTCAGGAAATCAACGAAGAAAAGAATTCTTCAAGCACGTCGAAGGTCGCCGATCTTCTCAACGAACTGGAAAAGGAACAGGTGGAGCAGCTGCTGGGCGCACTGGAATCCCTCAGCAAAAACACCGTCGAAAAGGTTCGCCCGAAAATCTTCCTGTTCGAAGACCTGCTCTCCATGCCGCAACGCAGCCGCGTCATGCTGTTCAACGACATTTCATCCGATGTTATCACGCTGGCGCTGCGCGGCGCGGCAGCAGATATCCGCGAGGCGGTTCTGTCTTCCATTGGCGCACGCCAACGCCGCATGGTTGAATCGGATTTGGCCACCGGCACGGCGGGGATCAACCCCCGCGAAATTGCAGCGGCGCGAAGAACAGTCGCGCAGGAAGCCATCCGGCTTGCCAATAACGGCCAGATTGAGCTTAAGGAAACAGGTGAAAGTCCGGAAGAGGCGGCTTGATTTAAGTCTCCCGCCGGTCCACTCTCAGTAAGGCAAGATCGGACGTGCCGATCCTCCTGAAGTGCGGCGAAAAAGGCCGGAGCGCAAGCAATGGCTGAACAGGATAAAGACAGCAAGACAGAGGACCCGACAGGCAAACGCCTGGGAGAGGCCGCAGACAAAGGAAATGTCCCCTTTTCACGGGAGGTTACTTCTTTTGCCTCAACGGTCGGAATCTATGTCTTTGTCGTATTTTTCGCAGTTAGCGGTGCTGGAAAGACCGCGAACACACTTAGGGATATTTTTGAGCAGGCAGACCAGTGGGATATCGAAACTGGTTCGGACGTGATCTCCCTTTTTTATAGGATTTTCTGGAATGCCAGTGCTGTTCTGGTTCCAGCTTTCATACTGTTGATTGCATTTGGCGTCGGCGCGTCTGTTCTTCAAAACATGCCGCGGCCAGTCCTGGAACGAATTCGGCCGCAGTTTTCAAAAATCTCGTTGTTCAAAGGCATTGAACGACTTTTTTCGCTGCAAAGTCTGGTTGAATTTGGAAAGTCCTTTGTCAAACTTCTTGTCGTATCGCTTTCCATGTTTCTGATGCTGAAAAGCGAATTCATCGGCTCACTCGACCTCATGTTCTCCGATCCGAGGCGAATTTTTGACAGCATGATCAATGATCTGCGTTCGATTTTGATTATCGTTATCCTGTTTTCCGCATTTATTGCCTTGGCTGACTTCTATTGGACCAAACATAAATGGTTCGAGGGGCTAAAGATGACCAAGCAGGAGGTAAAAGACGAGCAGAAGCAAATGGTGGGCGATCCGGCCGTGCGCGCCAAGCAGCGCTCTTTTGCCCGCACCCTGATGAGGCGCCGCATGATGGAGAACGTGCCGCGCGCCACGCTTGTTGTCACCAACCCAACGCACTACGCCGTTGCGCTGCGCTATGCGCGCAATGAAGACGAGGCTCCTATTGTCGTGGCGAAGGGACAAAACCTCATTGCATTGAAAATTCGCGAAATTGCCGAAGAAAACGGCATCCCAATTTTTGAAGATCCGCCGCTCGCTCGCTCCATGTTTGCGCAAGTCTCGGTGGATAGTGTCATACCACCGGTGTTTTACAAAGCCGTAGCTGAACTGATCCACCGCGTTTACGCAAAACAGAACAAGACCATTAGAGCCCAAGCCTGACGATGAAAAAAAATCCCTTTTCCGAGCAGCGTGAGCGTATTCTGGCCGATGCAATTTGTCCGGTTGTATCCGAACTACGCCTGATTGACGCCGCTGACCTCATTGCCCTGCTGCGTTTTGAGCGTCACGGCAGCCTGGCAGACCTGGTCTCGTCTGCTGCCGAACTCTACTTTCACCCAGGCACAATTCGCTTTGGCGTCGGTGGTGACTATCGACTTGATTGGGATCAGGAACCGGAGGTCAGCCTTGACCTGGAAATACGCCCACGCGGTGTCTCCATATATGCCAAGCTGACTTTGGGTAAAAATCTTGCAGGCATTGAGATCAACCACATTGCCTTTCAGAATCCTTCAGAAAACCCTGAAGAAAATACCCGCTTCATGACGGCATCTCTCGCCGAATCACGATTTCACTACAGCCCACCTACCGCGCTCGCGAGCTGAAGGTTTTCCAGTAGGATGGCTTTAATTAATGTAGCCCAGCCGGATTGCCTTGGCGATCGCCTGTATACGGTTAACTGAGTCAAGCTTGGTCGTCGCGGCTCCCAGATAAGCGTTCACAGTGTGCACTGAAAGCCCCAATCTGACGGCGACTTCTTCGCTTGTTAGGCCATCACCCGCCATCTGAAGGCATGCGATCTCTCGTTCAGAAAGCAATTCCGACGCCTTGCTGTACCGCACATCGCTTTGCAAAAGCGTAATCATTGCACGCGTTGCCTGAAGGTGCAGGTCAACAATCGTGTCAGCGTTCAAGTCGAGATAGGTTGAGGTCAGAATAACAAACCCATTGCCAGCCGCACCTAGCTTGACTGGCAATGCAAGTCCGGAAAAGGGCAAGGAACGCCCCTTTAGACGCACAACAAAATGATTGAGATCCGGCGTCTCCGCCGTGCTGGCCTCATCCGCCCCATTCCACATCACCGGCAACGTGCATTGCTGTACATGCTCTGCAAGCTGGTCGCCGTAAGTTTCCAATACATCGTTGCCGCCACAGCTCCCCGAGGGGAAATTGTCGGATAACAATGACAGATCAGCGCCTTGGCTGCTGCTCCGCGTGCCCGATCGTACAACTGCATAATTGCGAGCGCCTGCCTTCTGCTGAAGCAGGAAAAGAGACTGCTGCATATCTTTGGAAAGCTGCATACCAGACCGCCCTGTAGCCAGCATCTCAGTTCTTGCCCCTTGCATCACAAACCTATATTCCGCGTCGCCAATATTTCAGCATAATAGTCAAACCAGGTGATTGCGCACGGCATAGGCCACAGCCTCTGGACGGTTACGCGTCGCGGTCTTGCGCATGATACTGGTAATGTAGTTGTTAATCGTGTTGCGGGAAATGCCCAGGATTACGGCTATCTCCTCGCTGGTTTTTCCTTCGGCAATCCAATAGAGGCATTCGACCTCTCGGTCAGTGAGGTCAGCTTCCCGGCCCACCGGCACTTTCTGCGACCAGACGATGCTGACAAGATATGAGGCAAACAAGCCCGCGTGGCGGATACGCTCTACCGACGCCACCATGTTTTCGTGCATCAGAAACATGAGCCGGTAGCGAAGATTACCGACAACAAAATCGACCCAGCAATATTGAGTGCTTATGTTTTCTGGCAATGTAAGGTCATTGGGGAGAATGCTGAACCCCGGCTGCAGGGTCAGGTTACATTTCTCAATTTCGGTCGTTCTGCCACAGGCGGTCAGGATTTCGTCGTCTATTCGGCGAACGATATCGAAAGGCCAGTCCGATGAAATAATGTTAGAGAGACTTTGGTCGCTGACCAAGTCATATCGCGCCAACAGAAACGCCTGCGCCCCAACATAAGCCGCGAGTTCTCTGAGCCCTGTACCCAGCTCTTTTTCGCCTTGCACATTCGCAAGGTTGGTCAGAAGTTGCTCCTGCGTTATGCATACAGCAGGCGGCAGCATATGCGGCGCCACTCCTGACTCGGTATTTGGTTCATGATAGACCATTGTTACCGCATCCAGAATTCCTCGTATCCGGCTCACGCCAGATGTCAGACAGGAACTGCATGCCTGCTTTGCAGTGCAAGCAATAAAACCTCCACACAATTCGCCGCCAAATTGCGCGAGCCAGTTCCCGAAACGACTCTTTGTTTGTAGGCCAATTCGAACGAGAATGGAATCAAACAATCGTATAGTATACAGCTAATGAAGGGAAATCCGGCTCTTAGGAATTCTTTCTCAGGGCATATCTGGCTAAATTTCAGATGACGACTACATAGCCTCAGGCGGCGCGATCTGCAGCCCATTTGCGAAGGATCTTGGCGGCGCGCTCTTCGCTGATATCCACCATCTTGGACAAGCGCCGTTCTGGACCCTGCTTGACCTTGCGATTGAATTCGCCTTCGTTCGCATCTTCCATTCCACCAAGAATGTCCTCGGTGCTGTCAAAGCCAAAGTCTGCGCCAAAACCTTCCATCAGCTGGCCGGTATCGCCACCCATTGCGGCAGGAGCAAAGTCAGGCAACTCCAGCCCCAGCGAATCGGATTCGGCCTCCATGCCCGGCAATGAAGCGCCGCCCGCCGGCACCAACGCGCCACCACCCATAGAACGCGCCAATGGACGGAAGCCAAACCAGACAATCAGGAAAGCGACCGCGACAAATGCAAGCGCGTTGATAATCGTTCCAAGGTAACGGGTAATAGTATCGCCCATTCCAGGGGAGGCCGCAGCTTCGTCCAATATTTCCGATTCGAGGAAATCCATGACCGTGATTTCGACCTTGTCGCCTCTATCGGAGTCGAGCGCCGCCGCCGTTTGAACGATCTTCTTCATCTCCTCGACATAGGCGTCTATCTGCGCCTGGTCGGCATTTTCGCCCGCGAGTCTTTGGATCCTGGCCTTGTTAACAACAACAGCGACCGAAATATGTTCGATTGTGTAGGTGTTGCGTACTGTTGCAATCGTCTTGGAGTTGATTTCGTAGTTTGTCAGCTCTTCTTTTTTATCGGATTCGTCGTTGGAGCTGGGACCACTTCCGCCGCCTGTGGCGCCCGGCCCCTGGGGCACGTTCTGTTCAACTGTTGTCGCAGCATTAGCCTCAACGCTCTGCGACTTCTGAGCTTCCTTGGTGACCCGCACCGAACGCTCCACACGGGACTCAGGATCATAAATCGTTTCCTGGATCTGCTGTGCATCGGTGTTCAATTTTGCGACGACACTCGCGCGGAAATTGTCCATTCCGAGAAATGGCGCCAACGCCTTGTCGATATTGGTCTCAATGTCGCTTTGCACCTGCTGTTCAGTGCTCAAAGAACGGGTGGCTCCGGAATTGCCATATTCCTCCCCCGAGGCCAGCAATTGGCCAGTCGAATCGAGGACTGTGACATCATCTGGGCTTAACCCTGGCACCGATGCTGCGACCAAATGGCGAATGGAGACTGCCGCTTTTCGGCCCGTCGACGTTCCAGCCCTGATCATGACAGACGCGGTGGGCTTCTGCGCGCCCCTGCGAAAACTGCCTACATCGGGCAATACGATGTGAACACGCGCCGCAGTAATGCCATTGATTGCGAGAATGGTGCGCGCAATTTCGCCCTCAAGCGCACGAATGCGCGTGACCTCCTGCATGAAGGAGGTCAACCCGAGAGAGCCTACCTGATCGAAAAGCTCATAACCTGATGTTGTGCTGTTTGGCAGGCCGCGCTCTGCCAGAAGCAAGCGGGCTTGCGATGTCTTGCCTACACCGACCTGAATTGTGTTTCCATCGGCGCTGGTCTGGAAAGGGATTCCGGCTTCGGCGAGAGCAATGCTGATCTGGTTGGCGTCTGTCGTCTCCAGCCCCACATAGAGCGTTTCCATGGTGGGCTTATTCAGATAGATCGCCGCCCCGAGGATGAGAAAGATTGTGAGAAGGCCGACGCCTCCGAGTGCGACCAGCCTTGCTGGGCCCAAACCTCCAAGGTTCCGCCCGATCGCCATGAGTTGATTCAACAGATTCATTCTGCCCCGCGCCGCCGATTATCATACCGCCAGCATTGAAGGTAAGGAATGAAACTTGCGCGAACGTTTCGGGCAGCGGTGGAGCGCCGCGCCCATGACGTCAAAAGAACTCGAAATCACCGGAGGCTTTGGAAATCGGCTGCGAATGACCGTGTCGCTGGCTACCGGACGCCAAGGCTTTTTTCATGTCGGCCAGCTTAACCAAGCTGATTGCGATGCTTGTATCGACCAGCCATTCTTCCGGGATGTCTGCAGTGATGGTATCAATAAACTCTGCAAGACCGCGGGTCTTTTGCACTGCCAAGTCTATTCCCTGCAAAACTTTCATGCGATCGTTTTCAGCCATGACACCGGGATGCTCTGAACTTGCGATCTGAGGCTCAATGCGCTCAATCAGATAAGCAACGTCGTGCAGCTCGGAGACAATCCGCATGAGGACTTCGGGAAGGGCCTCATCCCCTGGCGTTTCGCCAATTTCTTTATCCACATGCATGTGACTGTCCTTCTACTCCAGATACTAAAAAAACTCGATCGAGGTGTCTTCTGTCCGCTTGGGTGCGGGCGCCGGACGCTGTTCAAGCGCAACGGTACGCTGCGTTTCGGCGCCGGTCAGCGCATGCTGTCGTGCGCGGCCAGAAATCGGGAAATATTCCAGTTTTCGTCCATGGTCGCCCCCGGTGCTGGCGCCAACAATAGAAATACCTTCGTCGCGCAGAAATTTCTCGGCAAAAGCAGCATTTTGAGCGCCGACATTGGAGAAACTGGCAATCGTCTTGGCGCCGCCGAATATCTTGGCCTCCATCCGATCCTTGCGCGCGCCGTTTTTCAACAGACCGTTGATCAGAAGCTCCATAAGGTGAACGCCATAACGTGTTGCATCCCCACCAGCGGCCATCGCCTCGGCGCTGCCAGGAAGCAAGAAATGATTCATTCCACCCACACCCGCAATCGGGTCACGTATACAAGCAGCGACGCAGGAACCCAGGATGGTCGTGAGAACGACATCCGGGTCGGTCGACACCTTGAACTCCCCTTGAATGATGTTGACGC
The DNA here is from genome assembly GCA_050306195.1 of Ensifer sp. Taxonomy (GTDB): domain Bacteria; phylum Pseudomonadota; class Alphaproteobacteria; order Rhizobiales; family Rhizobiaceae; genus Ensifer_A. The sequence goes on along the minus strand of JBNLGT010000001.1, from coordinate 57,346 downwards.
GCTTGGGCGCTAGTCCTGTGGTCATTTCAACGATCCAAACACGGCTTCAATAGCCGCCCTCATTTTTTCAATCGTAAACGGTTTTGCCAGAACATTATTTGCACCGAGCTGTGCAGCTTTCTGCACCAGCGCCCTATCGCCTTGCGCTGTGAGAATGATGAAAGCCGCTTTCTTGGTCTGCGGGTTGGTGCGCACCGCCTGCAACAAACCAAGGCCATCCATCTTCGGCATATTGAAGTCAGAAATAACAAGGTGATGCGGCGCCTGGGACATAATCTTATATCCCTGCTCACCGTCGCCCGCGACGGTGATCTGTTTGAAGCCCAGCTGGGTCAATGCGTCACTCAGCAGCAAACGGCTTGTGACCTGATCATCAACAACGAGGACCTTAATTTTTTCGGCGATGGACATTATTCGCTCCCTTCTTTGCGGGCGGCAGTTATTTTTAATATTTCTTCACCGATGAGACCCAACGGGAGCTGGCGTTCGACCGCCCCCATTTCATGGGCCACCCTCGGCATTCCATAGACGACGCAGGTTTTTTCGTCCTGCCCGATTGTTTTTGCGCCTGCATAGCGCATTTTCAAAAGACCGGCGGCGCCATCGCGACCCATACCCGTCAAGATAACGCCAACGGCATTTCTTCCGCCAAGCTCAGCGACTGAATCAAACAGCACATCCACCGAGGGCCTGTGGCCATTCACTGGTTCTTTGTCCAACAGCCGACAGCTTGGCGAAGATTGATTGCAAACCTGCAAATGCCGCTCTCCGCCGGGCGCAAGGTATATTTTGCCTATCTGCAGCCTGGCTCCATCTGTGGCCTCTTCAACAACGGGCGAACAAAGCCGGTCCAAGCGCTCCGCAAAACTCTTTGTAAATGTCGCGGGCATGTGCTGAGTAATAACAGTCGGCGGACAATTGGCGGGGAAATTCTGAAGAACAGTAATGAGCGCTTCAACGCCCCCGGTCGAGGATCCTATCGCGACTATTTTACGTCCCACACGGTAGTCCGTGAGCCTATTTGCATTGGCTGGAGCGGGTGCGCTCGGAGCGCGTTTGTACCCGCCAGCAGGTAGATAGCGACCGCGCGCTCGTGCCGCCGCTTTTACCTTTTCAGCAAGATCGGCAAAAGGCTGCGCATCACCTGGGGCTGGCTTGCCGATGCAGTCAAAAGCGCCAATTTCCAATGCCGCAAGCGTAGCATCAGCTCCGCGATGAGTGAGTGAAGACACCATGATCACCGGCATGGGTCTCAGACGCATAATTTTGTCCAGAAACTCCAGGCCGTTCATGTTCGGCATCTCGATGTCAAGCGTTACAACATCAGGATCGAGCCTCTTGATGGCTTCGCGCGCCTCCAAAGCATCTCCCGCCTGGCCAATCACGTTGACTTCCGGGTCAGCGTTCAACACCGCGGCGATGATGCTACGCATGGTAGGAGAATCATCAACAACCAGAACACGCGCCTGTGTCATGACGCCCTCCTGGCCGTTGAACTGCCTTTGTAGCGGTATGTCGTTACGCCAATATTGTCGAACTGGTCCTTGGCAGGGCCAGATACACGCTCGGAATGACCGATGTAGAGATGGCCATCAGTGGTCATCAAGTCAGCAAAGCGCTGCCAGATTTTAACCTGGGTAGGTTCATCGAAATAGATGACGACGTTGCGGCAGAAAATTACGTCAAATTTGCCCTTGAACGGCCACTGCGCCATGAGGTTCAGTTCGTTATACGTAATCAACCGTTTGATGCGATCGTCGATCTGCCACTTCTTACGACCGTCAATCTCAACTTCCTTGAACCATTGACGGCGCATATCGGGGTTCACTGTTTCAAGCGCCGCGGCGTCGTAGGCGCCCTGCCGCGCGATTGCCAGGATTTTCGGGTCGATATCGGTTGCCAGAATGCGGAAATCGTAATCCATCGCATTCGGGAACATTTGCATCACGGTCAGCCCAATCGAATAGGGTTCCTGACCATCCGAGGATGCAGCCGACCAGATTCGAACCCGCCCCCCACTTTTTGCCTTCTCGATCAGCTTCGGCAAGACCTCGGTGCGCAAGTGTTCAAAATGGTGGTTTTCACGAAAGAAACGAGTGAAGTTGGTTGTCAGGTGCGACAGCATTTCGCGACGCTCGGCCACTCCCTCTGCTGAGGCAACCAGTTCGCAATATTCACGAAAACCGCTCAAGCCCAATCTGCGTATGTGTTTGGACAGCCGCGAATAGACGAGTGAAGCCTTGCTCTCGTTCAAGTAGATACCAGCGTCAGCATAAATCATGGCTGCGATCTCGCTCAGGTCGCGCCGCGTCAGCGGGAACTCACCATTCGCCAAGCACTCGTTGCCATTAAGTCTTTGATCTGTCGCCAAAGAAGTACTCATGCAGCTTCACTCTCAGTCACGTCAATCAGAGCACCAAGCTCGATCAGACAAATCATACGCTTCTCAATTGCCAAGATCCCGCGCGCGTAAGAACGCTCGAGATCAGAAGACATTTCGGGCGTCGGCTGTATATCTTCGCCTGTGACGGTTAAGATATCGGATACAGCATCGACCAAAAGCCCCGCCGACCGTGAACCAATTTGCACCACGATGATGACATGGCGCTCGCTCGGTTCTGCGGCCTTCAAACCAAGACGTGCGGACAGATCAATGATCGGCAAAACCGCGCCTCGCAGGTTGATCACACCCATCACGTAACCCGGGGAATGGGGAAGTGGTGTGGCTTTTGTCCAGCCACGAATTTCCCGCACACCCATGATATCGACACAAAATTCCTGATCACCAATGCGAAAGGCGATCAGTTCGCGCCCTCCTGCTGTCAGATTTTTTGCCACATTCGACATCCGACTACCCTGCTACTGAAAGCGCCGAATCTGTGCTTAAAGACTGCCCCCGCGACGCGGCTACGACCGCATCAACGTCAAGGATCAGCGCCACTCGGCCATCGCCGAGAATTGTCGCCGCAGCGATCCCTGGAACATGGGTGTAGTTCGCCTCCAAGCTCTTGATAACGACCTGGCGCTGGCCCTGGATCGCATCGACCATAAGAGCGCGCTGCCCGCCGCCTTCCGATTCCACCAACAGAGCCACGCCGTCGGTCGGGTTGGCCATGCCAGGGCGGAAGTTCAGGATGCGCCCAACATCGACCAGCGGGCAGAAGCCGTCTCGGATCGCGATGAGTCGCTGGCTTGCTCCGAAGGAGTGGATGGATGAGGCCTCCGGCTGGAGTGTCTCCACAATCGCGGTGAGCGGAACCACCAACGTCTGCCCCGCGACAGTGACAACCATGCCGTCAAGAACGGCCAGTGTCAGCGGCAGGCTCATAGTAAATATCGATCCCTCACCCGGCTTCGACTGAATGGAGATACGACCGCCAAGCGCCTGAATGGAGCGCTTGACCACATCCATGCCCACACCGCGACCTGAGATATCAGAAATTTTGTCCGCGGTTGAGAAACCCGGATGGAAGATCAGATTATCAATCTCCTCGTCCGAAAGCTGCGTTTCTGACGTAATCAGGTCGTTGTCGATTGCCTTTTGGCGAACTTTTTCGCGGTTAATGCCCGCACCATCGTCAGACAGTTCAATGACAATACGCCCGGAGCGATGTTTTGCAGAAAGCTTAACTGTGCCTTCCGAATTTTTGCCCTTTTCGGCGCGTTTATCCGGCATTTCCAAACCGTGATCGACCGCGTTACGGATCATATGCGTCAGCGGTTCAGCCAGCTTGTCGATCACCGTTTTATCAACTTCGGTGTTTTCGCCCTCAGTGATCAGGCGAACCGACTTGCCAGTCATGTCTGCAATTTCACGGACGATACGCGACATACGTTGGAAGACCGGTTTCACAGGCTGCGCGCGGATGGCCATCACGCTGTCCTGGATTTCACGAGTCAGCTGTTGCAGCTCTTCAAGACCGGTATTGACTGTTGTCGCACCGGGCTGATCATTGCCCGTCACGCTCTGGGACAGCATTGCCTGGTTGATCACCAGCTCACCAACAAGGTTGATGAGACGGTCGACGCGGTCAAGGTCAACGCGAATGGTCTGGGAGACGGCGGCGGCTTGGCCCGTCGCCTGTGGATCGGCCTGCACAGCCGCCTTTGCCGTGGCGGCTGAGACGGGCGTACCCATCTTTGCGGCGGGCTTGGACTCAGCAGTTTCTGCTGAAGCGGAGGCCGCAATATTCATTACATTTGTTGCAACATCGGCCGCCTCTACAGCGAGCGCCACATCAGACATTTCGTTTTCGTCTGCATCCTGTTCGTCGTCACCGTCCAGGATCGAGAGATCAAATGGCACAGGCTTCATGGGAGGCTCATCTTCTGCAGCCTCTTCCGAGATTTCATGCGCCTTAATCTCAAGGTCGCAGTCCCATTCGGCAAATTCAAAGACCGTGCGAATACCTTCTTCGCCCTTGTCTGTCTTAAGCGTAATGCGCCAGGTGAAATACGCGCCCTCGGGGTCCATTTGGTCCAGCGGGGGCAATTCATCCATATCGCAATAGATGGTCATCTCGCCGATTCTGGAGAGATCGCGCAGCAGAAGCGTTGCTTCGTTGCCCTTGGAGTAAAGGTCCGGGCGGGGTTTGAACACGATGTCGAAGCTTGGAGCATCAGAAGCTTCGGCCTCACCTTCCTCCTCGTCCCCACCAAAATCATCAAAAGAGAACGGAACGGGCTGGAAACCACTGTCGTCAGTTGCAACTGACGCTTCGGGCGCAGCGGCTTGCGGTGCGGGAGCCGGTGCTTCAGGAGCGGGAGCCTCTGCTCCTGCGCCAGAAACTTTTCCGCCCTTCGCCAGCGCTTCCAAATCCTTCACAAGACCCGATGTCCGCGATGTTTCAACCGTTCCACCATCACGTGCCGCGACCGTGAGGTCGGCGAGCACATCGGCCGATTTCAACATGACTTTCATCACGTCCTGATCAGGATCGAGTTTTCCGGATCGAACGCAGTCGAGAGTGGTTTCAAAGACATGAGCGAATGCGACGAGATCATCCAGGCCGAATGCGCCCGCTCCTCCCTTGATAGAGTGGACCGCACGGAACACAGCGTTGACTGTCTCCGGGTCGCGATCTCCATCATTCATACTCAGAAGACCGGATTCCAGTTCGGCGAGCTGCTCCTCGCACTCCTGGAAAAAGATCTCTTTGATTTCGTTCATATCCATAGGATTTATCCCGTTTTTAGACGGTTACACTTTCAATTGCGTCAGGCCGTTACACGTTCAATTGCGTCAATCAGCTTTGTCGGGTCGAACGGCTTGACAATCCAGCCTGTGGCTCCCGCCTGGCGCGCACGGTTTTTCTTTTCCGCGTCGCTCTCGGTGGTCAGGACGAGAATTGGAATGGCTCTGTAGCGGTCATTCTTGCGAACGCCTTCAATGAAACCAAAGCCGTCAAGACGCGGCATATTGATATCGGTGACGATGACATCCGGCATGGCCTCTTCAAGAACTTCGAGGCCTTCGACACCATCTTCAGCCTGAATGGTCTCGAATCCGGCATTGTTGAGGGTGACGAGCAACATGTTCCGGATCGTCCGGGAGTCGTCTACCGTTAGTACTCTCTTTTTCATCGCTGATACTCCTATGCGATCAAAGGTTCATAATCGACGCCGGCGAGCTGCATTGTCGCCGTCAGTGCGTCTGAAGCTTTTTCAAGTTTGAAGGCCTTCTTGTCCTCCTCCCAGCATTTGGCTGCTGCGAAGAGAACCTGAATGCACTGAGCGCCGGCACGTTGAACGGCGGATGCATCGATTGTGATATCGTTGCCGCGCAACGACATGAGCTTTCCATGAAGCTCCGTCGCTTCGTTCAAATCCAGCACCGCTGCAAGGCTGATGCTCTTTCCGGAATCCTTGCTACCCATCACTTCACCTTCCTTTTTCGGTGGTCTGGAACCTCAGGTCCATGATCACCCAAATCACTATCCAGAGAGCCCCGCGAGATAGGCCGATTCGATCAGCCTGCCGCCGTCCACCTCGTGGCTTTCACTGTCTTCCAATTTCGAATTCTGTTGCTGTGGCTCATAGTGGAGCCGTCCAGGTTCTCGCTTCTGCATGGAGAAGGCGCGAATGGTGTTGCCAAGTTCGACAATGACCGTGTGCAGGTCATCCGTCTCGCTGCCCACTGCCTCCGCCTGCCGCGCCGTATCGGTGGCAAGGCTGAAAAGCTCTCCGAACTCAGATTGTGCAGCGGCCAGCCCTTCGGCGTGCTGCCCGGTCTGTGTAGCGACTTCAGAAACCGCATCGCTGATGGCCCCGATTTTCTCCACAACACCGCCGATTGCTTTCTGCGTGCGACCAACCTGCTCGACGCCATGTTCAACCTGCGCCTTTGTCTCAGACACAAGACCCTTGATTTCCCTGGCGGCGTCGGCAGAACGCTGGGCCAGTGCGCGCACTTCCTGCGCTACGACAGCAAAGCCGCGTCCTGAATCACCGGCGCGGGCCGCCTCTATGCCGGCATTCAGCGCTAGGAGGTTTGTCTGGAATGCAATCTCGTCAATAGCGCCGATAATCTGACCAATCTTCTCGGCGGAGGCCTCAATATCAGACATGGCGCTGATCGCTGCTCCCGCGGCCTCACCCGTCTCGACAGCCGCCCGCTTCGTGTTGCCAACGGCGTCGGCCGTTTGCACACTGCGCGCGGCATTTTCCCTGACGCCGGAGAGCAACTCATCCAGAACGCGCGTATTTTCCCCAAGCCTGGTGGAGTATTCTTCTGCCCGAGCGGCAATTTCCCCTGTCCTGTTTGAAGCGTGAAGGAGTTTTTCCTGCGCTGCGCCTTGCGCAGCTTCTACACTTTGCAAGCTCTCGCAAAGACGGTCCAGCACCGTATTGAACTGTGTTCCAATTTCGAGGAAAGCCTCCGGCGCATTTTCAGAAACACGTTCGGACAGATTGTTTTCTGCAAGTGCTCGAACCACCGTCGAAAATGTTGCATGCGCCTCACCTTCAACGGTTTCGCGCATATCTCTTAAGTCTTGCTGATGCGTCAGTCTGAGTTCATTGAAGCGGAGCGAAACGGCGATTTCCAGATCAACCATTACTGTTCGAACAACGGTCGCAATCAGGTCGCTAATCTCAGAAGGAAGATTGCGTTTTCTGGAAAGGAATCCGCCTTGGCGAACGTCGCTCAAAACACCCTTGATCAGATGTTCGAGGACAACGGCATGTCCGGCAATGTGCCAACGCGGATCAAGCCCCATGCGCGTTTCGGCGTCAGAAAGAACTTTCACACGTTCAGCGTAAAGGCTGTCGAAGCGAGCGTCGCTCAGTACGTCCCAATGCGAAACGAGCAGATCGTGCAGGCGATCGGTCTGGTTTTCGCTGACAAACTGGCGGGCGGCATCTGGATAGGACTGATAGCGGACAAAAAGGTCCCGAAGCGCTGCACGCACATGCGGTAGCAACTCTTGGCGGTGGTCACGGAGTGAATCACATTGGCCTGCATCAAGCCCAGCAAAACGCAGCCGGTCACGCAGGCTGCCTGCCTGTGGCCGTTTTGGCTGTTCGTTTTCCGCGCCGCTTTCCAAACCCTATGCCCCGCATACATTCTTCAAGACCAGTTAAACTGGCCTGAAACGAGCAGCCTTCACTTGACGCTATACGCACCGGGACGTCCCGTTTTCACAACCTGATTGAGAGCAATGTTGTAAATCGCGTTGCCGCAAATGAGCCTGCAGATACATTCCGGCCAACCGGTAGAGCGGAGCGGCTTCATGCCTGGGATTTTTGCGAATTGTCCCATTTCCCACCGACCTTAATATGTATGGTTAATTCCTTGCCTGAAGGTTAACGTTTCCTGTCGCAGAACGAATATAACATCAAGATTGGTGACAACTGACCACGGGGGCGAAGCGCTGCATAAAGGGGAAACGCGAATTTTCTATAGATAACAAAAAACTAAGAGCGCCCCGAACCGTTAACCGGTAGGGGACGCCCTTTGATTAAAATCAGAAACTTATTTCTGCGTTTCCGCCTGCAAAAAATGGCTCAAATTGCCAGATATTCGTTGCGCAGCTCCTCGTTGCCCAGAACCTCTTCAGCGCTGCCGGAAAAGACCACCTGCCCGGTGTCCATAATCACCGCCCGATCTGAGAGCCTGAGCGCTGCAACGGCGTTCTGCTCGACGATAACGGTCGTTATGCCAATATCCCGAATCTGGCGAACGATACTTTCAATCTCCTGCACGATAACAGGCGCAAGTCCTTCATACGGCTCGTCGAGAAAAAGAATCTTGATCTCACGGGCAAGTGCACGCGCGACAGCCAGCATCTGCTGTTCACCGCCCGACATGGTCACCGCTTCCTGATTGCGCCGCTCGGCAAGTCTTGGGAAATGTTCGTAGATCTTTTCGACAGGCCAACCCTTTTCGCCGGAAACCTGCGCCAGGATGAGGTTTTCCTCAACGGTCAGACCGCCGATAATGCGACGATCTTCCGGCACAAGTTGCACCCCGGCTTTGGCCGCCTGAAAGGCCTTTTTCTTGTGCAAGGGTTCGCCATCGAGCCAGATTTCTCCGCTTTTCAAAGCCGGATCATCCAGCCGCGCCAATGTTCGCAACGTCGATGTCTTCCCTGCTCCATTGCGGCCCAGAAGTGAGAGCACTTCGCCCTTTTTCACATCAAATGAGACACCCTGCACAATATAGCTTTCGCCATACCAGGCATGTATATCGCGTACACTAAAAAACGCTTGTTCAACCTGTTCGGTCACGGCCCCGATCTCTCCCCTGAATTCGGCTCCCTCTGGCATGACACTCATTCGTGTGCCTCCCCGAGATAGGCTTCCTTGACCTTCGGGTTCCCCCTTACCTCGTCGGGCAAACCTTCAGCTATTATTCGTCCTTGCGCAAGTACGCTGATCTTATCGGCAAGCGAAAAGACAACATGCATGTCATGTTCAATAATGACCTTGGTCATACCACGCGCCTTGATGCGCTTCAAAAGGTCGATGGTCATATTGGTGTCGTGCCTGGCCATTCCGGCCGTCGGCTCATCGAGCAGAAGCAATTTCGGTTTCTGGATCAAGCACATGCCAAGTTCAAGTCGGCGTTTGTCCCCACGTGAGAGCGCACCAGCCAAATCAAAGCGACGCTCGTAAAGACCGACATCCTTGAGAATGAACTCCGCCTCATCGCGAAGCTCCTTCTCAGCCGAAACAGCCTTGATCGCGTTGAATTTAAAAGCGCCATCCCGCTTTGCAAAAGCCGGTATCATCACATTGTCAAGCAAAGTGAGATCGGCAAAGATTTCAGGCGTTTGGAACACGCGCGAAACGCCAAGCTGGTTGATTTCGTGCGGTTGATGCTCGTCCAATACCTGACCATTGAAGATCACATGCCCATTGTCCGGCTTGATTCGGCCAATACAAACATTGAGCAATGTCGACTTGCCTGCACCGTTGGGACCGATGATCGCGTGGACCTTCCCCTCTTCGACCTGCAAATCAACCTCGGAGAGCGCACGCAGGCCGCCAAAGCTCTTGTTAACGTCTGCTACGTGGAGAACGATATTCTTTTCGCTTGTTGTCATGTTCGTTACTCCGCCGCCTGCATTTCACCAGAGGCAGAATCGCCTCCATCCTTGGAACGGAAACGGGCAGCTATCCGACGGAAACCCTCCATCAGGCCACCCGGAAGGAAGATCACGATCAGCATGAAGACCGTGCCCAGCGTGAGCGCCCAACCTTCGCCGGTAAAGAGCGCGAAGAAGGACACGACCACGTCCTTCAGGCCTTCAGGCAGGAAGGAGAATATGTTGGCAAGGACATTCTCGTTGAAAGAAGAGAAAATGTTCTCGAAATATTTGATAACGACGGAACCCAGCACAGGTCCAAGAAGCGTGCCAGCACCGCCAAGGATTGTCATGAGAACCACCTCACCGGAGGCTGTCCATTGCATGCGCTCCGCACCTGACAACGGATCGGTTACGGCCATCAGCGTACCGGCCAGACCGGCATAGACACCGGAAATAATGAAGGCTGTCAGCAGATAGGGCCTCGGGTTGAAGCCCGTATACCGCATGCGGTTCTGGTTCGACTTGATTGCTTTCAACATCATGCCGAAGGGCGAACGGAATATCCGAAGCGTCACGAAATAGCAGATGATCAGAGCCACAGCGGTGAAATAGAAACCGGGGTAGCCACTCATTTCCACACCGAAAAGCTCGGTCGGCGGAAGGCCCGCACCCGGTGCGGAAATGGCGTTATCAATGATGCGCGGATCGTTCAGCGTGAGCTGAAGGCCAGTCTCGCCATTGGTCAATGGCGTGAGAACCGAATAGGCGAGATTGTAGCACATCTGCGCAAAAGCCAGCGTCAGGATCGAAAAGTAGATACCCGATCTACGCAAGCTCACATAACCAATGACTGCGGCAAACAGACCAGCGAAGATCATGCCAAAAATGACCGCAGGCAACACATTCATGGTGAAGAGCTTAAACGACCAGACAGCCGCGTAAGAGCCAACCCCAAGAAATGCAGCGTGGCCGAAAGACAAATATCCGGTCAGTCCGAAGAGTATGTTGAACCCCAGCGCGAAGATGCCGAAAATGCAGAATTTCTGCAAAAGCGCCGGATAGGCGGCGCCTATTGGTGAGAATATGACCGGAGCGGCAAGCACGACCGCAGAAAATATCACGAAGGTGATCCAGTCTTTTGATGACAAATTACTGAACATGCTCCTAGTCCTCCATCACGCCTTTGCGGCCCATGAGCCCGCGCGGCATGGTGAGCAGAATGATCACGGCCACGAGATAAATAATGATCTGGTCGATGCCCGGCACAATCGACTTGACCTCGTTCATAGAGGCAAAAGATTGCAGGATTCCGAGCATGAAACCGGCAGATACAGCGCCGCCCAGCGATCCCATGCCGCCGACAACAACCACCACGAAGGACAGCACCAGGAAGTCCATACCCATATGAAAATCAGGCGGCAGGATGGGGGTGTACATCACACCGGCAAGTCCGGCGACCACGGCGGCTATTCCGAATACCGCCGTGAAACGCTTTTCGATATCAATCCCGAGAAGACCGACCGTTTCCCGGTCACGCATGCCTGCACGCACCACCATTCCGTAGGTCGTAAACTGCAGGAAGGCAAAGACCGCGCCGATAATCACGAAGGAAAAGATGAAATAGATCAAACGCCACCAAGGATAAACGATGAAGGCATCCGTCATTCCCAGCCAGGCGGCAATATTGGCCGTACCCGAATAATCAGCGGGCGCTGCTTGCGGAATGGGATTGGCGCCATAGAAATGCTTGATGATTTCCTGAATAACGATTGCCAGGCCGAAAGTGACGAGAATCTGTTCAGCATGCGGGCGCTTGTAGAAAAACCGGATCAGCCCACGCTCCATAATCAGGCCAATCACAAGCATGACCGGAATTGCCAGCAAGATTGATAGCGGCACAGACCAATTAATGATCGCATCGCCGAAATCACCCCAGATATGCTTCAGGAAGGGCACCGGGCGGGGCGCAAAAAGCGCACCGGGGGCCTTGGGAGGCTGGATGGGCCAGGTGATCAGCTTGTTGAAAGTTACCGCACAAAATGCGCCCAGCATAAAAATGGCGCCATGGGCGAAATTCACCACGCCCAATGTGCCGAATACGAGAGTCAGGCCAAGCGCGATCAAGGCATAAGCCGCGCCCTTGTCCAGTCCGTTGAGAATTTGAATGATAATTGCGTCCATAACCCGCCCGCTCCAAGAAACGCCTTTGGAGAAACACTCCACCGGGGTTTTGAAGGCCGGCCAACCTCTACAAGGCGGCCGGCCCTCCAATTTTCCGAAATACCCAGCTCAGTGCATCAGCACTTCTTGGCGTCCGCCGGGCCGAGATCCCCGCCAAAGATCGCCGGATCGTAGGTCAGCGTTTCGCGATCAACGACCTTGACCACCTTCAGAAGGTCGAATTCCGATTCCGGATTTTCATTACCACGCACAACCAGCGCCGACTTCATGCACTGGTGGTCCGCACCGCGGTAAAGGGTCGGGCCGTTGCCCATACCGTCGAATTCGAAGTCTTCGAGCGCACCGATAACGGCGGGCGCATAGAAGGAACCTGCACGCTCAACAGCATCGGCATACAGTATCGTCTGCACATAGCAGGTGTGTGCTGCCTGTGACGGCGGGAAGCCGTATTCAGCGCCAAAGGACTGAACGAATGCCTGAGAGGCTTCATCCTGCAGAGACCAGTTCCAGTTGGTTGTTCCCAGAATGCCCTTGATGTTTTCGCCAGCACCACGCGCCATCAGACGCGAGAACAGCGGAACGATGATTTCAAAGTTCTTGCCGTTAACCTGCTTATCCTTGAGGCCGAACTGGATCGCCTGCGTAAGCGAGTTCACCATGTCCTTGCCGTAGTGGTTCAGGATCAAAACGTCAGCGCCTGAGTTGAGAACCGGCGTGATATATTGCGAGAAGTCGCCCGCACCAACCGGGGTACGCACGGCCTGAACAGTTTCCCAACCAAGAGCTTCGGTTGTGTTCTTGATCGATTCTTCCTGTGTCCAACCCCATGTATAGTCGGCGGTCAGGTGGTAAGCGCGACGGTCTGTGCCGTACTCTTCCTTGAGCACCGGACCAAGAGCCACACCGGACTGATAGGCATTGAAGAAGTGACGGAAACCATAACGCTTCTTGTCTTTGCCGGTCGTGTCGTTGGAGTGGGTCAGACCTGCCATAAACAGGATGCCCATTTCTTGGCAAAGACCCTGAACAGCGACAGCCACACCGGAGGATGAACCACCCGTGATCATGACCGCGCCTTCTTTTTCGATCATGCGCTTGGCGCTGTCACGAGCAGCGTCGGACTTGGTCTGCGTATCACCGGTTACATAAGCAACTTTCTTGCCGAGAATACCGTTGCCCTTCAGCGCCTTCGACGTGAAGGTGCCTAGCATTCCGCCATCGCCTTCACCGTTCAGGTGCTTCACGGCAAGCTGGTAGGCGCGCAGTTCGTCTGCGCCTTCGTCAGCATACGCGCCGGTCTGGGGCACGTTAAATCCAAGCGTCACCGTGTCGCCCGTCGGCACGTTGCACGACATATCATCGGCATAAGCGTTGCGAATGAAATGCATTGGCGTGGCAAGCGCCACACCACCCATCGCGCCAGCCTTCAACAGGCCGCGGCGATTGATAATCAATTTTGACATCGAAATCCTCCCAAGCGTCAGGATGTCCGTTCCCTCCTCTGGAACGTGCCTTAGATGCTATCAAGCGCTTGGAACGCCGCAATTATCAAAAAGAGCTAAGACGAAAGTCTAAAGAAGCGCTAAAGTGCGGTGATGTAATCAGCCAACCGGCCTGCAGCTTCTTCAACGATTGCAGGGTCGCGCAGGAAACAGGCGCGGAAAAACTGGGTGCCGCCCGGCCCAAAGGCAGAGCCCGGGGCGAGTCCCACATTTGTCTTGTCGACAATTTCAAACGCGGCTTTTCGCGAATCGGTAATGCCATCGATTTTGAGGAAAGCGTATATGGCTGCCTCTGGCTTCAGCGTTTCTACGCGGTTGGTAGCAATCACCGTATCGCAAAGCAGGTCGCGCGCTTTTGCGGCCTTGTCAAAATTGCGCTGAATGACGCTGTCTCCTTCATTGAGCGCGATTGTGGCCCCCCGCTGAAGAAATTGGGCGACGCCGGATGTCGAATACTGGATCAGGTTTTCGAAAACCTGCCCGAGGGTTTCATGCGCCACGATCCAACCCACTCGCCAGCCCGTCATAGACCAGTTCTTCGAAAATGAGTTGACGAATAGAATGCGGTCTTCCGGATCCATGACATCAAGAAACGATGGCGCACGTTTGCCTGGATAATAATAGAGCGCGTAAATCTCGTCGGCGATAATCCAAACGCCATGTTTGCGCGCGAGCTCCAGAATGGCGACCAAATCTTCTTTACTGGCAGTCCAGCTGGTCGGGTTTGAAGGCGTATTGATAAATATGCCTTTGGTCTTCGGCGTGATTGCAGCCTCAAGCTTGTTGATATCCAGTTCCCATTTTCCACCCATAAAGGAAAGTGTGACTGGTACGGCCCGAGCACCCGCAATCTCCATTGCTGCGGGAAAATTCGGCCAGGCGGGAGAAAGATAAACCATCTCGTCACCGGGGCCGGTAATGGCCTGCACGGACAGCTGGATCGCCTGCATGCCGGACTGCACAACATAGCAGTTTTCAGGCTTCAGCGAGGCGTCAAACTTGCGGGCGTAATAAGCGGCAATGGCCTCTCGCAATTCCGGTACACCGCGCTGCCACGTGTAGAATGTTTCACCACCCATGAGCGCGTCTGCGGCAGCCCGGCTGATAAAGTCCGCCGTCGGTTCATCGCCTTCGCCAACCCAAAGCGGCAACAGGCCCTCACGCCCACGGGCATAGCTGAAAATTTCAACAATGCCACTTTCCGGCGCTTGAATTGCCCGCAGGCTCAAATCATCCATCAGGCTCATTTACAACTCCGAACCAGCTCATTCGCCGAACAAAAGAGAGGGCCCGTTTCGGCCCTCTCCTGTGCGTATCCATATACGCTTTCTGCATTTTTGTAATATGAGATTTACTGAGAATCGATCAAATTTTGTGCGTGATCCAGAGCTCAACCCTGCTTGCCAAGAAGATCGCGGATTTCCGTCAGCAGCTTGATGTCTGCCGGTGGCTCCGCAGGAGCCTCGGGAGCTTTTTCGGCTTCCTTGGCATTCAGTCGATTGATGCCCTTGACCATCAAAAAGATGATCCAAGCCAGGATGAGAAACTGAATTACAACGGTGACAAAGTTGCCGTAAGCAAAGACAGCACCCTGCTCTTTTGCTTCCGCCAGCGTTGTCGCCGTAACGGCTGAAGAAAGCGGCAAAAAGAGATTGGAGAAATCCACACCACCCGTCATTGCGCCCACAATCGGCATAATCAGATCATCGACCAATGATGATACAATCTTGCCAAACGCCCCACCTATGATGACACCAACGGCGAGATCCATCACGTTGCCCCTCGCGATGAATGTCTTGAACTCTTCAAACATAAATATGTCCTCCAGCTATGAAGCCGCGTCCCCACGGCATACAAACATTTAGTAACATGAATATAAGCGATGTCACGCTGTGAATACCCACCTTCCGCATAAAGTTTTGTCTTAGCGTATCGTCTAACGAGGCGCGGATTTTCTTTATGACGATCATAGTCTAAGCTCCCGACGACTTTGGGGAGGATGTGCAGACGTGCCGGTAGACCAAATGCCGCCGGGCTGGATTATTTTCGCTGCGGCGATCGCCTATCTTTTGCTGCTGTTTGCGGTTGCCAGCTTTGGAGACCGGAAGCTTGGACACGCCCACCTTTCTGTTAGAGGCAGGCCTGTTGTCTATGCACTTTCGATAACGGTCTACTGCACCTCGTGGACCTACTTTGGCGGTGTGGGACTTGCAGCAGATCGCGGCCTGGAATTTGCTGCAATCTATATAGGTCCAATCCTCATGTTTACGCTCGGGCTGCCCCTGGTCCGGCGCGTCATTGAACTCGCCAAGGCCGAGAAAATAACCTCCGCAGCCGATTTTGTAGCGGCGCGCTATGGCAAGAACCCAACAGTTGCCTCCATCGTCGCCTTCATCTCGCTCGTCGGCGCCATTCCTTATATTGCGTTGCAGCTTAAGGCCGTGTCCTCCTCTGTTGCCGCTATGGTTCCAGCGACAGAATTTTCGGCCAGCGCCGGGGGCATTACGTTTTCCAGTCTGCCGCTTCTTGTTACCATTCTGCTGGCTTTCTTCGCCGTCATGTTCGGCACGCGGCACACGGACGCAACCGAGCATCAGGACGGGCTCATACTTGCGATTGCAATGGAATCGGTCGTCAAGCTCATGGCCTTTGCCACGGCTGGCATCTACGTGGTCTATTTTCTTTTTGACGGCCCATCAGCGCTCTGGACTGCGGTAAACACCAATGCCGAAGCAATGCGCGTACTCAATTACCAAACACCCGTGAGCCGCTGGCTGCTGCTGATTGTGCTCTCCGCATTTGCGATCATCATGCTTCCCCGGCAGTTTCATGTAACGGTTGTTGAAAACCGCACACCGGGCGAACTGAAAATGGCAGGCCTGCTGTTTCCCCTTTACCTGGTCGCCATCAATATTTTTGTACTGCCCATTGCATTGGCGGGGATCGTGCTGTTCGGCCAGACGGGCGAAACAGATCTTCATGTCTTGAACCTGCCTTTGTTTGGCGGCGCGCCTATGGTTTCGCTGATCACGTTCGTGGGCGGGTTCTCGGCAGCAACCGCCATGGTCATCGTGGCCTCCGTTGCGCTTTCCATCATGATATCCAACGATATCGTGTTGCCGATCCTCTTGCGCCGCCGCCTGACCGGCACGCAGGGACTGACTGAGGACTATACAAAATTTCTATTGCGCGTGCGTCGAACCGCCATTTTCGTCGTTCTGATCCTCGGTTACGCCTATTATCGTTCGACTGACGAAACCGCCGCACTGGCCTCAATAGGGCTCCTTGCATTTGCTGCAATTGCCCAGATTGCGCCGTCCATGCTGGGCGGGCTCATATGGCACCGCGCCAATGCACGCGGGGCCATTGCGGGCATGGGGTTCGGCTTTATAAGCTGGGTCTACCTGCTTTTGTTGCCGAGCCTCGGCTATGGTGATCAGGCGCTTTCCGCGCATGTTCTGGACTGGATATTTCCCGATACGCACCTGATTGAAGACCCCTTCGTGGAAGCGACAATCCTCACGCTTATCTTCAATCTCGTAGCATACATTGTGGGCTCCCTGACCCGCAGACCAACGGCGCTCGAACGCATTCAAGCGGCAGTGTTTATACTCAGGCAGGCCGATACCACCGCTATTTCTCGTGGATGGAAAAACCGGATCAGCACTGGTGAGCTAAAATCCACTATTGCCGGTTATCTGGGTGAGGAACGCATGCAGCGTTCGTTTAGAACCTATGAACGGCAGAATAGCCGTGTCCTGCTGGATAGCGATCCGGCAGACATGAATGTGGTGCATTTTGCCGAGCAATTGCTGACCGGCGCTATTGGTTCATCATCCGCCCGGTTGGTTCTGTCCCTCATTCTTCAACAGGCGGAGGAATCGTCTTCCGAGACCGCGCGACTATTAGGGCAGGCATCCGAGGCAATCCAGCACAATCAGGATATGCTGCATACTGCGCTTTCGCAGATGGATCAGGGTATCGCCGTTTTCGATATGTCAAACCAGCTCATGATCTGGAACCGGCGATTTCGCGATTTGCTCCATCTTCCGGAATATGTTGGGCAGGTCGGCTTTCCGCTGTCCTCCATTACTGAAACGCTCAAGAACCGGGGCGACCTGTCTTCTACCGGAAGCAGCAACCTGCTTTCCGATTTCCTGAAATTCAACAAACCATTCTCGCTCACAATTGGCGAGAACGAGCGCATTGTTGAGGTTCGCACCAATCCCATGCCCGGCAAGGGGATTGTGACGACCTATACCGATATCACGCAACAGGTGGCGGCCGACAAGGCCTTAAAACAGGCAAATGAAACATTGGAATTGAGGGTTGAAGAACGCACGAGCGAACTTGTGCGCGTCAACAGCCAACTCGCCATCGCCCGAGCAGCGGCAGAAGAAGCCAATATCGGCAAGACCCGTTTTTTTGCCGCCGCCGGCCACGATATTCTGCAACCACTGAATGCCGCGCGGCTCTACTCTTCCACCCTCGTCGAACAACTTGGTAAATCGCCCAGTGGCGAGTTGGTCGATAATATCGATTCATCACTGCAATCAGTCGAGCATATTCTCGGCGCGGTTCTGGACATTTCGCGCCTCGATACTGGCGCGATGAAGGCGCGGTTCTCGACGCTTTCACTCAACGACTTCCTGCGCCGCATCGAAACCGATTTTGCCCCGATTGCCCGGGAAAAAAATCTCCAGCTAAGGGTTGTCCCCTCCAGTCTGCATGTACGCACCGATCCGACACTTTTTCGCCGCCTTGTGCAAAATCTCGTTTCAAACGCCATAAAATATACAGTTACAGGCAAAGTGGTGGTTGGCGTCAGGCGTCAGGGCAACAACGCAGTCATTCAGGTCAGCGACACAGGGATCGGCATCCCGTCGTCAAAATACGATACGGTTTTTGAAGAATTCGCCAGGCTTGACGAAGGCATTAAAACGGCTTCAGGCCTCGGGCTCGGTCTTTCCATTGTTGACCGCATCGGGCGCGTCCTGAATCACAAGGTGAAACTGAACAGCGTGCAGGAACGCGGCACAACCATTCGTGTTTCGGTGCCGCTGGCAGAAGCTGAGGAGCAGAAACTCCCCTCACCTGCAGCGCCTGTGCAACCTGCGGCAACCGCACTTGCTGATCTCAAGGTCCTTTGTATTGACAATGAAGCCACCATTCTGGACGGCATGTCAAAGCTCCTCAATACATGGCGATGCAATGTCCTGACCGCCCAGTCTCTGGCTGAAATTCATGGCATTATTACAAAGACGGAAAAGCCTGATGTCATTGTGGCCGATTACCATCTGGATGACGGCACGGGGCTGGATGCTGTCAAACTCCTGCGCGGCTATTATGGTTTCGAAATTCCGGCATTGCTGGTTACCGCTGACCGCACGCCGGAGGTCCGCGCGCTGGCGGAAGCCGACGCGGTGAGCCTGCAAAGCAAACCGGTGAAACCGGCTGCATTACGCGCTTTTCTAGCCCATGTCGGTGCGCAACGGCGACTTGCCGCCGAGTAACGCCTCCTAATCGTCGCGATATTTCCGTTCATAGGGCATCATCATCAGCGCTGTGCCAATCGACACGCCGCCCAGCAGCATGGAAAGCGGCATACCGATCAGGAAAACGGCTGCCGGTAGATTACCGCTGCGATGGGCATGGGTCAGAAGTCCGCCAATGTCGAACCAGAAAAGCGCCGCAGTTATGAACAGACCTGCGGCAATGCCCACCAACCCGTTTATCGCCATGAAACGCAGCATCTGGCGATGGTCCTTACGCGCCTCTTCCGGTGTCAATCTGGGTTTCATCGATTGTTCCGTATGGTTCAGCAGATTACTCATATTAAATTTCGTATGTATATATGCAACTATTTTTACTGCCCGTCGGGCTGTTGCCTAATCCTCGTCGCTGTATTTGGTGCCATAGGGCATCATCATCAATGCACCGCCAAGCGCCGACCCGCCAAGCAGAATGCACATTGGCAGGGTGATGAGAAATACCGGCACAAATTTGTTGGACGCGCGGGCCGTATGGGTGCCGAGATTTCCAATATCGAAATAAAAGATGGCGCTGGAAACAACGATACCAGCGGCCACACCAAGCAAAAAATAGCGGAAGAGAAACATCAGCATCTTACGATGGTCCCTGCGCGCCTCTTCCGGGGTCAGTTTGGGCTTCATCCTCCAGGAATCCTAAACTTCAATACCTCGACTTGATATTACAGGACTTCGTACGCCCCGTACACGCCGTGGGAGCATTTTTGTCTTCGCCATATTCAGCGTTATTTCCACCGGCTTTGCGGCTTCACCCGTATCATTCCAAACAAGGTCTTGCCGGCCGTCTTCAAGCAATGCCGCGTCTTATTGCCGTTGGTGGTCGTTTGTAGACCTCATGAAAAGCCGCGTTGAACCGCCTGATGCTTCTGAAACCGGAGAGCGAAGCAATCTCGGTTACCGGCAGCTGGGTGTCGCTCAACAATTGTTTGGCCCGTTGCACACGGGCCGTCTTGGCGACCTGCGTCGGACTGGCACCCAGGTGCTTGCGGAACAGGCGCGCAAGATGCCGCCCGCCAACACCGACCCTTCCAGCAAGCCCATCCACGGTCGCACCGGGTGCGTCAAGCGCCCCTTCTTCCTTGATCAACCGCGCGGCGCGTTCAACGATTGCAAGGCTTCCCTTCCATGCCGGGCAGAAGGGGGCGGTTTCCGGGCGACATCTCAGACAAGGCCTGTAGCCCGCAAGCTCCGCAGCGGCGGCGCTTGGCAAGAATTCGATATTCCGCCGATAAGGCTGACGCACCGGGCATACACAGCGGCAATAAATGCCGGTTGTTCTGACGCCGATGAAAAACCGGCCGTCAAATGCCGGATCGCGCTTCGCCCAGGCTTCTTCGCAAATAGCAAGATCAAGTTTCATGGGGCAATGATACACCAGACCAAAAGCGATCAGAAAAATCGAGTCCGAATCCGGCGAGCGATACACCGCGACCTGCGTCATTTTTCAACGTCACATCAAACCGGGATTTTTCCGTGCACAAACAAGCCTCAATGAGTCAACTCGACTGGTTCCTCCTGATAACACTTTCCATTGTCTGGGGCGGTTCGTTCTTCTTTACCGGTATAGCGCTTAAGGGACTGCCGCCTCTCACACTGGTCTTCCTGCGTGTTTTTGGCGCGGCTCTTATTCTCCATGCCATCATTGTTCTGCGCGGCCGGCGCATGCCCGGGGGAAAGAATGTCTGGCTTGCCTTTTTTGCTATGGGATTGCTCAATAACTTCATTCCCTTTTCGCTGATCGTGTGGGGACAAACTCACATTGCATCCGGCTTGGCGGCCATTCTCAACGCCACCACCCCGCTTTCAACCGTGATCGTGGCTCACTTCCTCACGGGGGACGAGAAGATGCACAGCAACAAGCTGGCTGGGGTACTGGTCGGATTTGCAGGTGTCGCCGTTATGCTCGGTCCGGAATTGTTTTTGGGCATCTCCAAAAACCTGCTGGCCGAAGCCGCCGTGCTTGCAGCCGCATTGTCCTACGCCTTCGCAAGCGTATTTGGGAAACGCTTCAAGGCGATGGGCGTACAACCAATGGAAACGGCAACCGGTCAGGTGACTGCCTCAGCGGTCATGGCCTTGCCAATCGCGCTTTTTGTCGATCACCCCTTTTCACTGGCGATGCCCGGCATGGATGTGTGGCTGGCGGTGGCCGGCTATATCGTGCTGTCTACCGTGTTTGCCTATATCCTCTATTTTCGGCTTCTCTCGTCAGCCGGCGCGACCAATCTGATGCTGGTCACGTTCCTCATCCCCGTTTCCGCCATTCTGCTGGGCGTTGCTTTCCTCAATGAAGTTCTTGAGGCAAAACACATGATGGGGATGGCGTTGATTGGGGCTGGTCTTGCCCTTATCGACGGGCGCATCCTGCTTCGGGCAAGGCGTAGGGCTGGATGAAACCAGCGTGAGATTAGGCCCTGATCAAGAACACAAAAAAGGCCGCGACATGCACGGCCTTTCGCATTTCAGACTGAAGCCAGATCAGGCAGCGGCCTTCGCTTCAGCATAGGGATCAAAACGGCCGTAGAAGGTTTCGCCCTTGGCGGCCATGTCCAGCAACAGTGCTGTTGGCTTGAAATGATCGCCATATTGTGCGGCCAGTTCTTCGCACTGTGCAACAAACGCCTTCACACCCATGCCATCGATGTAGGAGAGCGTGCCGCCGGTATAGGGGGCAAACCCAAAGCCCAGAATGGAGCCGACATCGGCTTCACGCGGGTCGGTTACGATACCCTCTTCCATGGTGCGGGCTGCTTCCAGCGCAATGGTCGTCAGGAACCGTTTCTTCAGAACGTCGACATCGACCGTGTCGGGATCGAGCTGCGGATAAAGATCCTTCAGACCGGACCAGAGATGCTTCTTGGCCGGTTTTGCCGGATAGTCATAAAAGCCCTTGCCCGCTTTGCGGCCCAGACGCCCTTCGTCCTCCACCATCTTGGTGATCAGCGCCATGTGACGCGGATCAATGGCACCCTCGCCAAGATCGGCAATCGAGGCCTTCATGATCTTGTAGGAGAGGTCAACCGCCGTTTCGTCGTTCAGCGTCAGCGGTCCGACCGGCATGCCTGCCATTTTGGCGGAATTGTCGATCATGGCTGCAGGAACGCCTTCCACCAACATGCTGTAGGCTTCGTTCATATAGCGCATGACACAGCGGTTGACGTAGAAGCCGCGCGTATCATTGACGACAATCGGCGTCTTCTTGATAGCGGCAACATAATCAAGTGCAACGGCAAGCGCCTTGTCGCCGGTCTTTTCACCGAGGATGACTTCCGTCAGCATCATCTTGTGAACGGGCGAGAAGAAGTGAATGCCGATGAATTGTTCCGGCCGCTTGGAGTTTTCAGCAAGACCGGTGATCGGCAGCGTTGAAGTGTTTGACGCAAAGATCGCATCGGGCTTCAACACAGCTTCCACCTGCTCGGTCACGGTTTTCTTGATACCACGATCCTCAAAAACAGCCTCAATGACGAGGTCGCAGTCAGCGATATCATTGTAGTCAGCTGTCGGCTTGATGAGGGAAAGGAGGCCTGCGCCCTGCTCTTCCGTCATGCGCTTCTTCTTCACCGCGTCAGCCACCAGACCTTCAGACGTCGTCTTGCCCTTATCGGCTGCTTCCTGATCACGGTCGATCAGCACGACGTTGATACCGGCAGCAGCTGTGACGTAGCCGATGGATGCGCCCATGAAGCCTGCGCCAACAATGCCGACTTTCTTGATTTCCGACTTCTCAACACCAGCCGGGCGACGTGCGCCCTTGTTCAGTTCCTGCATGGAAATGAACAGTGAGCGGATCATCGAGAAGGCTTCGGAGGTCTGCAGGATATGCGTGAAATACCGCTGTTCTACCGTGAGCGCCATGTCGATTGGCACCTGCAGGCCTTCGTAAACGCATTTCACGATGGCCAGTGCAGCCGGATAGTTGCCATAGGTCTCGCGGCGCAGGATTGCGTTGGCGGCGGAGAAAAGCTGCACGCCACCCGGCGACCAGATTGCCGGTCCGGGAGCCTTGAAGCCCTTCTTGTCCCAAGGCTGAACCGGATCGACACCCGCCTTGAGCAAGTCCTTGGCGGCCTGCACGAGATTTTCAGGCTCAGCCACTTCGTTGATCAGGCCCACGGCCTTGGCCTTGGATGCGGAGAAGGAGGAGCCCGTGGTCATGAATTGCAGGGCTTCCTGCGTATTAATGAGACGCGGTACGCGCTGCGTGCCACCGGCGCCCGGGAAGATGCCAACCTTGACTTCAGGCAGCCCGATTTTGACAGCCTTGGAGTTGGCGGCAACACGGGCGTGACAGGCGAGAGAAAGTTCGGTCGCACCGCCCATGCATGTGCCGTTGATGGCTGAAACCCAAGGCTTGCCGTTGGTTTCCAGCTTGCGGTAAAGCCAGCTCATGCGGCCCGCAGCATCAAAGAGCTTCTTGGTCGCGCCTTCGGGATCAGATGCACGTTCCTGTTCGATAACGGCGAACATGCCCTTCAGCATGGTCAGGTCAGCGCCGCCAGAAAACGAAGATTTGCCGGAAGTGAAGACGACACCCTTAACCGCTTCATCTGCGGAGGTTGCATCAATAATCGCATCCAGTTCGTCCATCACTTCCTGAGTGAAGACATTCATGGACTTGCCGGGCATGTCCCAGGTTACAAGCGCAATGCCGTCGGCATCGGTTTCAACGGTGAAGTTGTTATAAGCCATTGTTCTTTCTCCCAAACCTTATACGCGCTCGATGATGGTCGCGGTGCCCATGCCAGCGCCGATGCACAGCGTGACCAGAGCAACATTGAGATCGCGGCGCTCCAGTTCGTCGAGCGCCTGCCCGAGGATCATCGCGCCCGTTGCACCCAACGGGTGGCCAAGTGCGATTGCGCCACCCGTCACGTTGATCTGCTCATGCGGGATTTCAAAAGCCTGCATGAAGCGCAGAACGACGGCGGCAAAGGCTTCGTTCAGTTCGAAGAGGTCAATGTCAGACTTTGTCATGCCAGCACGCGCGAGAAGCTTGTTTGTGACATCGACCGGGCCGGTCAGCATCAGAGCAGGATCTGAACCAATATTGGCGAAGGCGCGAATTTTTGCACGCGGCTTGAGGCCCATTTTCCGGCCACCCTCTTCAGAGCCCAGGAGCACGGCGGCAGAGCCGTCCACAATGCCCGAAGAGTTGCCAGCGTGGTGGACATAGTTGATGCTCTCGACTTCAGGATGCGCCTGGATGGCAACGGCTTCAAAACCGCCCATTTCACCCGGCATCTGGAACGACGGATTAAGCGAGGCCAGCGACTGCATGGTCGTGTCCGGACGCATGTGCTCGTCCTTGTCAAGGATCGTCAGGCCATTGATATCCTTCACCGCAATGATGGACTTGTCGAAATAGCCCTTTTCCCAGGAATTCGCTGCACGCTTCTGACTCTCCACCGAATAGGCGTCCACGTCATCGCGGGAGAAGCCGTATTTCGTGGCAATCAGGTCGGCGGACACGCCTTGCGGCATGAAATAGGACGGAAAGGCAACAGAAGGATCAAGCGGCCAAGCACCGCCGGACATGCCCATGCCAACACGCGACATGCTTTCGACACCGCCTGCAACAACAATATCGTCTGCTCCGAATGCAATTTTGGAGGCGGCGAGGTTGACGGCATCAAGACCTGAAGCGCAGAAGCGTGAAAGCTGGACACCGGGTGCGGCGAAGTCGTAACCCGCTTCAAAAGCTGCACCACGCGGAATGACCGCACCAGCTTCCATGACCGGATCCACGCAGCCAAAAATAATGTCATCCACGGTGGACGTGTCGAGACCGTTACGATCACGCACGGCCTCCAATGCGTGGGCAGCAAGCCGCACCGGTGGCACTTCGTGCAAAGCGCCGTCCTTTTTGCCGCGACCGCGCGGTGTGCGCACGGCGTCGAAAATAAATGCTTCGGTCATGATGTTTCTCCCATTGCGGCCATCGTGCCGCATCATCTCGGAATTTATAAACGGCGCGGGGCCCTTCAAGAGCCCCGCCCGATCACATTTTCAATCAGAAAGCGTCAGCAGCCAGTTCCATCATCGTGTCTGCTCCGGTTTCAATGCGAGCCTTGCGCAGCGATGTTTCAGGCATCAGCTTGTCCATAAAGAAACGTGCCGTAATCAGTTTGTTCTTCAGGAAATCTTCGCGCGTGGAACCGCCCTTGGCAAGCTCTTCCGTTGCAACCTTGGCCATGCGTGCATGCATATAGCCAAGAATAACCAGGCCAAAGAGATGCATGAAGTCAGTAGAGCCCGCTCCAGCGTTATCCGGCTTGGCCATGGCGTTCTGCATGAACCACATCGTGGCCGCCTGCACATCGTTAAGGCCTTTTTTCAGTGCCTTGGTGAACCCTGCCATGGCTTCATCATTGCGGTTTTCTTCGCAGAAATCACCGATTTCCTTGAACAGAGCCATAACGGCTCGGCCACCGTTAGCAGGCAATTTGCGGCCAACGAGGTCGAGCGCCTGAATGCCGTTCGCACCTTCGTAAATCTGCGTGATGCGCGCATCGCGGACAAACTGGCTCATGCCATGTTCTTCAATGTAGCCGTGACCGCCAAAAACCTGTTGTGCGGCAACAGCCGTGTCAAAGCCCTTGTCGGTCATCACGCCCTTCAAAATCGGCGTCATCAGGCTCAGAAGGTCATCAGCCGCCTGTTTTGCTCCAGCATCATCCGAACGGTGTGCGATATCCGATTGCAACGCGGTCCACAGGGCAAAGGCCCGGCCAGCCTCGTTGATCGAACGCATGGTCATCAATGCGCGGCGCACATCCGGATGAACAATGATCGGGTCGGCCTTCTGTTCAGGCGCTTTCGGTCCGGTCAGCGAACGGCCCTGGATGCGCTCACGCGCATAGTTGGCGGCATTCTGATAAGCAACTTCACCCATGGACAGGCCCTGGAGGCCGACGCCCAAACGGGCCTCGTTCATCATGACGAACATGGCCGCGAGGCCTTTGTTTTCAGTGCCAATCAGGTAACCAGTCGCATCGTCATAGTTCATGACGCAGGTTGCGTTGCCATGGATGCCCATCTTGTGCTCCAGCGCGCCGCAGGCAACACTGTTTCGCGCACCCAGCGAACCATCGTCATTGACCATGTATTTCGGAACCACAAAGAGCGAAATACCCTTGGTGCCTTCCGGCGCTCCTTCGATACGGGCAATAACAAGATGGATAATGTTTTCCGACATGTCGTGTTCACCGGCAGAGATGAAGATCTTCTGGCCAGAAATCTTGTAGGAACCATCAGCCTGCGGCACAGCCTTGGTGCGCAGGAGACCGAGGTCGGTGCCGCAATGCGGCTCAGTCAGGTTCATGGTGCCGGTCCAGGTGCCTGCGATCATGTTGGGGACGTATTTTTCTTTCTGCTCCTGGGAACCATGCGCCAGAATAGCTGCAATCGCCCCTTGCGTCAGACCCGGATACATCATCAACGCGAGGTTGGCGGAAATCATGAATTCCGAAACGGCTGTATGGAGTGTGTAAGGCAGGTTCTGGCCACCGAATTCTTCCGGCATGGAAAGCCCCATCCAGCCACCTTCGCAATAGGTGTCATAGGCCGCCTTGAACCCCTTGGGCGCGTTCACCGAAGCGTCGTCATTACGCTTGCAGCCTTCCTGATCGCCTGAAAGGTTCAACGGAGCCATCGCCTCTTCCGACAGCTTGGCCGCCTCGGTCAGGATCGCCTCTACAAGATCGGGCGTAGCGTCTGCGAAGCCGGGAAGGTTGTTGTATTTTTCAATGCCAAGAACATCATTCAGAACAAACAGGGTGTCTTCCACCGGCGCCTTAAATACGGGCATAAGAGTCTCCTCGCCAGATTATGCGTTATCAATCGCATTAGCTCTTACAAAATTTTGACGTTTGCGTAAACGTCAAAATACATGATTGTTGAAAATTTCTTTGCGCGGCGACCGGGGCTCAACTCATCCGTGCGGCCTCTTGCCGTTAAAGAATCTCTCCAAATCGTTAAAAACGAGGCAGAAGTTAACGGCTTATTTACCATGTCTGGCGAATTCTCCCATGTGAAAACCTCTGATTTGCGCCAACTGTGAATCCGCAAACCAGGGTGGGCAACACTCAAGCTTCGAACGAGGTCAGACCGCTAGCCTGGTGACCCAAACGCAAGATTGATGACCAAACGAATTTGCGCCGCAAAAGTCGGCTGAAGTGAGCGAAACGATGACTGGGACAAATCGCAATACTCCACGCCAAGGCGACAAGCCGTCACTTGACGCGTTGAACCGGACGATTGAAGGCCTGGAGGCGCGCATTGAGGGCCTAATGGGCAGCGGCAAAGTGGACCAGCGGCAGAGACAGCCCCAGCGCAACGACGCCCAGACGTCTGGAATTATGCAACGCAAGCGTGCGCTGGAAAACGTATCCCTGCCGGGTAGCGGCGGCGGACGCTCGCTTGCTGACGATGTCAGAGCGCGCTTCAATCAGTCGGCGAACGGTGGCCCTCAGCGCAACGTTATGCAACGCCCCATCTTAAAACCTTCAGCGCCCGCCCAACGGGAAACCGGCGATATTGCTAAGGCTTTGCTCGGCCTGCGCGAGGAATTGAAACGCGATATCAGTGATGGCTTGTCCCGGGAAATGGCGACGTTGCGGGCTGAAATGCGCGATATTCGGGCAAATGCCGGTGACGACGATGTTGCGGCAAGCCTACGTTATGACATGGAGCAATTGGCCTCCAGTATCAACGCACTCAGCACGCACGCCTCCCCTGCTGATGCGGAAACCCTGCGCGTAGAATTTGACGAGCTACGCGCCATGATTGACGGTCTGGCGCGTCAGGACACCATTCGCGGCGTCGAGGAAAAGCTGAGCCGCTTTAATCCTGAGGGTCTGGAGAGCGAAATTCTCAACATGGCCGGACGGATCGACGAGATCAAAGCGCAGCTTGGCGGCATAAACTCGGCGCCTGCTATCCGGCAACTTGAGGACAAACTATATTCAATTGCAGAAGCAGTGGAGGCATTTGGAAAACACCTGCCGCCAGACCAGGCGACCCTGACCAATCAGCTTTCAGAGCTTGACCAGAGGCTTGAGGACATCAACCGCTCAATTGCCACGGGCCTGCAACCCTCGGCACAACGGGCCGATGATGGTGCAATGCAACTCCTTGAGCAGCGCATTACCGAACTGGGACAGCAGATTGAACATGTCATGTCACCACGCCAACCGGACGGCATGGTTCAACGGCTAGAGGCACTTTCGGCAAAAATCGAGGAACTCACCAGCGCTCAAGCCGCCGCACGGCTTGAAGAGCGTCTGGAGCATCTATCCGCACTTGTCGAACAGGCGCAAACGGCCAGTATTCAGCAAGACCTGACACCGGTCCTTTCGGATATTTCCCGTAAAATTGATGCACTGGAAAGCGGCTCGGTCAGCAGCGATCTTGCAGATCGCCTGGATGGACTTGCCCGCCGCATTGAAGAAATCGATGTCCAGCCGGTTCATGTCTCCGGCGATGACGCCGTGTTCAACCGTCTGGAAAGCCGCCTGAACGATATTGCCGCCCATCTCAACGAAACGGTGGCCCAGCCTGCAAGCGATGTGGCCAGCCTGCACAACCTGGAAGAACAGATTGCCAATCTTTCCGCGTTGATCTCATCTCCTGAGCAG
Source organism: Ensifer sp. (assembly GCA_050306195.1). GTDB lineage: Bacteria > Pseudomonadota > Alphaproteobacteria > Rhizobiales > Rhizobiaceae > Ensifer_A. The sequence goes on along the minus strand of JBNLGT010000001.1, from coordinate 28,946 downwards.
ACAAACACGGGCAATTCGGACCTAGAAAGCCGGATGAACACGCTTGAAGATTATATGGCGGCAAGCGACGAATATATTGTGGAGGCGGCCCGTCAGGCAGCCGAAGCGGTGGCCGAAGCCTATTCGCGCAGAGATGCTTCCGCATCCGGCGGAGAGGCCGCAGATGGCGCTCATATTGCAGCCCTCGCCAACGACCTGCGGACATTGGAAGAGCTGACACGGTCATCTGAAGAGCGCAACCAGCGTACATTCGAAGCGCTACACGAAACTCTGGTGCAAATCGCTGACCGGATTGATCAAATCGGCGCCCCATCAATGAGCGCCCAGGCCATGCCTGCAGCGCCCAGCCCGTCATATGACGACCGACAGGCCTATTCCCAGACACACGCCAAAGCGGTCGCACAAGACACCGGGCAACCTTATGAAGCTGCCGACGAATTGGCGCTTGAGGAAAATATGGTCCTCGACGCGCCGGAACCACGCGGCGAAACTCCGGCTCAAGCTGCATTGCAGAGCGAAGGCAAAAAGAGCCTGCTTGCAGGCCTTGGACGCAAATTCAGGTCGGGCCGCAACGAAGAAACCACCGCAGGCGCGCGAGACCTGGTGGAACCATCACCGCCGTTGGATGCACATGATGCACTTGCGCCAGACATGGAAAATCAGCTCCTTGAGCCCGGTTCAGGCGCGCCGGACATCCAGAAAATTCTGGAGAAAGTGCGCGCAAGCCAGGAAACCGACGGATCTGATGACGGAGAGAAGGCTGATTATATAGCCGCCGCCCGGCGTGCGGCAAAGGCAGCAGCCGAACAGGTCGAAGCCGCCGAGAAAGAAAGCAAGGGCCGCCGCGCGAAAAAGGCAGCGAAAAATTCAGCAAAAGCAGAGAAGCAACCTGCTGAAGCATCCAAAACCCGGCGTCCAATTGTACTGGCTGCTGGAGCAGCGTTGCTTGCCCTGATGTCTTATCAGCTTGTCGGGCCGTTGCTTGGCGGTTCAGACGAGCCGGCCACCGTTGAAACCGCACCGCCTGCCGGTGAAACAACGGCGCCGGAACAAGAAAGCATGGCTCCCATAGCCCCAGAGGCTGGTGCTCCGCTTGCTTCTGACGCTGATACGAACACTGCCGCGAATCCCGCTATTGAACCGGCAATGCCCGCCGACGAAATCGGCGATACTGCCGACAGCGAAACGGCATCTATGGCCGAAGGCGTGCGTGACGTGACCGCGCCCGCATCGGTAGCCCCCGAAGCTGCCGTATCGCCTGCCCTTCCCGCACTGGATCTACCTGCAGAGATTGGCCCCAAATCACTGGTTGATGCGGCCAATGCAAATGATCCGCTTGCTGTCTACGAGGTCGGCGCACGCTACGCTGAAGGGCGCAGCGTAACGGCTGACATGAGCAAGGCAATCACGCTTTTCGAACGGGCAGCCGCCTTGGGTTTTGCGCCAGCAGAATACCGGCTTGGCAACATTTATGAAAAAGGCGCTGGCGTCTCCAAAGATTTGCAAAAGGCGCGTGACTACTATCTTGAGGCGGCAGCAAAGGGCAACATCAGCGCCATGCACAATCTGGCGGTCGTCTTCGCCGTCGGCATCGATGGTCAGCCTGATTATGAACAATCCGCCAAGTGGTTTACCGACGCCGCCAATCATGGCGTAAAAGACAGCCAGTTCAACCTCGCTATTCTTTATGCCAAGGGAAGCGGCGTACCCCAGGATTTAAGCGAATCTTTCAAGTGGTTTGATGTTGCGGCTCGCGCTGGCGATAAGGATGCGGAACAGAAGCGCGATGAGATTGCAAAGGCGTTGACGCCGGAGCAATTAAAGGCCGCGCAAACCAAATCCGCATCGTGGCAGCAAGCCCCCGTTGATAACAAGGCGAACGACATTACGCTCCCTGATGAATGGGCTGGCGAAAAGGGAACAACCTCAACGGTGGATATGAAGCGGGCCGTCCGCAACATACAGGCCATTTTGAACAATAACGGTTTTGACGCCGGCTCACCTGACGGAATCATGGGTGCAAAAACGCTTGGCGCCATCAAGGCATTCCAGACGTCCGTGGGGCAAGAGCCAACAGGGGAAATCAACGAGGCATTGGTGCGCGAACTTCTGGCTCGAAACAAGTAATCGAGCCAGTTTTCGGCCGCACCCGGTTGAAGACGTTATTGAAAATACGCAATTGACACGCGGAGCTACGAGGCGCAGAACAAAGCCATCCCATGGGCAGCACGGATTGCATTATTGACATGGGCCTGGTGCGGGAAGCTGACAGCATTCACCGTTCCGAGTGCATAAAATAACACTGAATACGGAGCCTTTTTACGGTTGCAAAGAACCGGAGCGGCTTCGACCCGAGGTCGTCCTGTGTCGCTGTATCTGCCGATTGCGGAAATGTCGGTCAACATCTTTGTCATTCTTGGCATGGGTGCTGCTGTGGGTTTCCTTTCGGGCATGTTCGGCGTTGGCGGCGGCTTCCTGATAACACCGCTGCTTATTTTCTATAATGTGCCCCCTGCAATCGCCGTGGCGACAGGAGCCAGTCAGGTTGTCGCGTCTTCCGTTTCGGGGGCAATTACGCATTTCAGGCGTGGCTCGCTCGATTTCAAGCTCGGGACAATGCTGCTTGCTTCAGGCCTGATTGGCTCGACAGGAGGCATCGGGGTTTTTGCCTATTTGCGCGCCCTCGGCTTGCTCGATCTGGTCATTTCGGGCGCCTATGTCATTCTTCTTGGCACCGTCGGAGCACTGATGCTGACCGAAAGCATCCGGGCTATACGCAGGGCCTCCCAAAACAAACCGCCCACCATGCGCAAGCCAGGCCAGCATAACTGGATTCATCGCCTGCCTTTCAAGATGCGGTTCAAGAAATCGAAGGTCTATCTGAGCGTCATTCCGATTGCCGTGCTTGGCCTTATCATCGGTGTTCTGACCTCCGTTTTAGGTGTCGGCGGCGGCTTTATCATGGTGCCGGCCATGATTTACCTCCTTCGTATTCCCACCAACGTTGTGATCGGAACATCGCTGTACCAGATCGTTTTCGTGACAGCCTACACGACCATGGTGCAGGCAACGGCCAACCACACAGTCGACATTGCGCTGGCGGCTCTGCTGATGTCGGCAAGTGTCATTGGGGCGCAATACGGCGTGCGCGTCGGGCAACGCCTTCGTGCTGAGCAGTTACGTGCGCTTCTTGCTCTTCTGGTTTTGGCGGTTGGTGTGCGCCTTGCGGTGGACTTGATTGTTGAACCGAAAGACGTCTATTCAATTGTCGAGGGGGAGAACGGCTGATGCGAACTCTCCCCACTCTGGCTGCGTTATTGGGTTTGACCCTTGCCGGACAGGCATACAGCCAAAATCCGCTCACGGAATCGCCCGTCGCGGGTAGCAGCCTTCGCGAAACAATCGACATCGGCGTATCGTCAAACGAGATTGCCATCGCGTCCGACTTTGCGGGCGCGGACATCATCGTTTTTGGCGCGCTGAGCAACACGGATCCGCTTTTGCAGGCAATTGGACAATACGACATAGTCGTTACCCTTTCCGGGCCGCCTGAAAATGCCACCGTTCACAAAAAGACCCACGTTTTTGGCATTTGGATCAACACGCAATCAATGCGTTTTCTGAATGTGCCAACCTCATTTTCAATGGCCAGTACGCGCGCGGAAGACACATCCCTAACGCCATTGCGAATTGGCGACATCGAAGCCAATATCGAGAACATTAATCTGCGCAAGATCCGCTTCACCGGCAGCACAATTGACGTGGTGTCATTTCGCGATGCCTTTCGGCGTCAAAAAATAAACACCGGCCTTTATCAGGAACGCCCCGGTTCAATCCGCTTTGTGAGCTCCAATCTCTTCCGCGCAACACTTCGCCTTCCCGCAGATGTGCCAAACGGTGTTCACACATTGCATGCCTATCTTTTCAAGAGCGGTGAATTTGTTACAGAGCGCAGTTTGCGACTGAGGGTCATCAAAACCGGGCTGGAGCATGCGGTCACCAACGCGTCCATAGAACACTCCTTTTACTACGGCCTGTTTACAGTTTTACTGGCGCTGTTCACGGGATGGGGCGCATCCTATGTTTTCCGTCGCGACTGATTCACACAAAGACAGGTCAAGCAACAAGCCGGGAAAACGGTACTGCATAAACGCGGTCACGGCCGAGCATGTGCGCAACAAGCTTTTGCTGATTAAACAGGCCATGAAATTCAGGATGTGAGAGGTTCAATCCGCCCGTCATGACGCCAAATGACGGCATGATAAGGCGCTCACCGTCTGTCGCAAAACAACGCCTTCGCACAGACTTCTCGCGGCGTCTAATCGTTGCGGCTGGATGCAGATGCCCAGCCACCTCTCCGGCAGCCGCGCCGCGCTGCGGCTCGTGACGGAACGTCAGCCTGTCGTAAACGAGGCTTTCGGCAACCAATCCCGGAAGGCTGTCCACGCCGTCAGGATCGTGATTGCCTGTAATCCATATCCATTCGCGCCCGCGCGCCATGTCCTCAATCGCACCACGGAACTCATTCGGCATCAAGCGGGATCCAGGCTGATCATGAAAATTGTCGCCCAATGAAATGACGGTCACCGGATCATACCGCCGTATCAGTGCGGCAAGAATCTTTAGGGTCGCGGCCGTGTCGTAAGGTGGGAGGAGACTGCCGCGCCGCGCAAAGGCGGCCCCCTTTTCCAAATGCAAATCAGAAACGACGAGAAGCCGGAGCGCCGGAGCATAGAGCCCACCCATCAGATCACAGACACATTCGACCCCGTTTATAACGGTGGTCGATGTCGCATCTGAAAGATGCTCCTGCGCTTCGACCTGTGTCAGGCGGTTCATGTATCCTCGCGTCCGTTCACAAAACTCATGCACCCTGCCGCATGGCGTCCTCGATCAGGTCTTCAGCGGCTTCCGCCAACAGGCTTTCCTGTGCTTCACCTTGAACCGGCTCACGCCCGATTTCCAACAAAACCGGAACGGCAAGTGGTGAAATCCGCTCGAGAGGCTTGTGCAGGATATGCCCCTTGATTCGCTTTAGCATAGTTGCGAGGCGGCCAATGTCCAACAATCCGGCAGCCGCTTCCTGCCTCGTTGCCTGCAGCAATATGTGATCAGGCTCGTGACTGCGGAGGACGTCATAGATCAGATCCGCCGAAACGGTCACCTGACGCCCGGTTTTTTCCTGGCCCGGATGGCGTCGTTCGATCAGCCCGGCAATCACCGCGCAATTGCGGAATGTGCGCTTCAGCATCCAACTCTCGTTCAGCCACGCCTCCAGATCGTCGCCCAGCATGTCTTCGTCAAAAAGCTCGGAAAGCGAGAGCTTCTTCGACGCAATCATCGCGCCCATATCTTCCAGCCCCCAGATAGCCAAGGAATAGTCCGTTGCCACAAAACCGAGTGGTTTTGCCCCCATGCGGTCGAGACGCCGCGTCAACAGCATGCCGCAGGTCTGATGCGCCAGACGCCCTTCAAACGGATAGATCACCATGAAAAACCGACTGGCGCGAGGAAATGTCTCAACCAGCATCTGGTCGCGGGCGGGCAAGACCGATACATCTTTTTGCACGGCCAACCAGTCGCGCACCTGTTCCGGCAGGCTCGCCCATTGGTCAGGCCCCGAAAGCAGTCGCCTTACACCTTCTGCCAGATAGGTGGAGAGTGGAAATTTGCCGCCCGCATAGGCCGGTATCTTGGGGTCCGAGGAATAGGCGGTGCTTGCCAGGCATTCGTTCTCGCGCATGCCTTCAAATCGCAGAACTTTGCCACCGAACAGGAAGGTGTCGCCCTGGCTCAACGCTTCGAGGAAATGCTCCTCCACCTTGCCCAGCACAGGACCACCGCGCCCCAGGGAGCCCAGTTTGTTGCGCTTGACCAGCCGCACGTTCAGCATCGGCATCTCGACAATCGTGCCGATATTCAGCCGGTATTGCTGCGCCGTTTGCGGATTGGAAACCCGCCATGTGCCATCCGCCCGCTGCCTGATTTTTGCATAGCGCTCATAGCTCTTCAGGGCATAGCCGCCCGTTGCCGCAAAATCGAGAACCCGGTTGAATGTTTCGCGGTCAAGATGGGCGTAGGGCAACGCGCTTGTCACCTCGCTGAAAAGAGCGTCGCTGTCAAAAGGGTCGGCACAGGCCATTCCCAGAATATGTTGCGCCAACACATCCAGCGCACCTTCACCGGAAGATGGCGTATCCTGCGCATTGATATAATTGGCGTCGAGAGCCGCCTGGCATTCCAGTACCTCGAATCTATTGGCGGGCACGAGGATCGCCCGGCTTGGTTCGTCCATGCGGTGATTGGCGCGGCCGATACGCTGTGCCAGACGGCTTGCGCCCTTAGGTGCGCCCGCATGGATCACCAGATCGACATCGCCCCAATCGATACCAAGATCGAGCGTCGATGTGGCCACCACTGCACGCAGCCTGTTTTCGGCCATCGCCGCCTCCACCTTGCGGCGCTGACCAACATCGAGTGAGCCGTGGTGGAGCGCGATCGGCAGGCTGTCCTCATTGATCGTCCACAATTCCTGAAACAGAAGCTCTGCCTGAGACCGTGTATTCACGAAGAGCAACGTCGTCTTATGCGCTTTGATTTCCTCGTAAATCGCCGGGACAGCATAACGTGCAGAATGACCTGACCACGGCACCCGTTCATCGGATTGCAAGATCGTGATCAACGGCCTTGCGCCGCCGGGGGCTGCCACAAGGGCGGCATGCGTCGGCGTATTGGTCTTCTGCTCCACCAGCCAGCTTTGCAGGTCGAGCGGATCAGCCACCGTTGCCGACAATCCTATGGCTTTCAGGCCCGGAGAATGACGCCGGAGCCGGGCCAGGCCAAGCGCCAGAAGATGTCCACGTTTGGACGTGACCAACGAATGCAACTCGTCGAGCACAACATATTTGAGATTGCGAAAAAAACGCGCCGCGTCATCGCTGGCAATCAACAGCGCCAATTGCTCCGGCGTTGTCAGAAGAATGTCCGGCGGACGTTGTTTCTGCCGCTGCCTTTTGTGCTGAGGCGTATCGCCGGTCCGGTTTTCTATTGAAACCGGCAGATCCATCTCGCGAACCGGCTTCATGAGGTTGCGCTCAATGTCCACGGCCAGCGCCTTGAGAGGTGATATGTAGAGCGTGTGGATACCTTGAAATGCAGAGCCCGGTGGGACCGGTCCGCGCGCAGCAAGATCGGTCAATGACGGCAAAAAGCCGGCAAGCGTCTTTCCCGCTCCGGTGGGCGCTATCAATAAGGCAGACTTCCCGTCCCGGACCTTTGCCAGCAGTTCTATCTGATGGGTGCGCGGCCGCCAGCCCCTTTCGGCAAACCATTGCCGGAAGGTCTCGGGAAGCAGGTCTGACATGCTTTCAGAATCATCACTCACAGTTGCAACGGTAAAGCCAAACGGAGCGAAGAGAAACTATCTGGCTATATAGCGGTCGTTGCGATGGTTGATCGCCAGCAGAAGGTTCATGACGACCGCACCGGCCACGGAGCAAGCAATGATGTAAGGTGGGGCCACAAGGAAAGAGAGAGCGAGCACGGTGAGATCAAGCCCAAGCTGAACCAGCCCCGCCTTCATCCCAAAACGTTCCTGTATATAAAGCGCCAAAATGCCAAAGCCGCCAAGGCTTGACCGGTGGCGGAAGAGAACCAGCATCGCAGCGCCGATCATCAATCCGCTGAAAAGTGCGGCTGCCAACGGGTTCAGGTTCGAGAAACCGATATAATGGCGCACCACTTCCGACAGAGCAGACGTCAAGGCGACAGCGACAAATGTCTTGACCGTGAAAGCCAGTCCCAGGCGCTTCCAGGCCAGATAATAGAACGGCAGATTCAGACAAAAGAAAACGACGCCGAAGGAAAAGCCTGTCAGATAATGCAGCAGAAAAGCCACGCCTGCCGTGCCACCGGTCAAAAGGCCCGCTGATGACAAAAGCAGCACCCCGAATGACGCCATCGCAGCACCCGTGACCAAGCCTTGCGCATCCTCAAGCGCCGAATGTTGATCGGGTGTCGATTTCAGGTAATCGGAAAATGGCTTGTTCATTGACTTCTTTAGTCTCACTGGAGGGCAATATATCGGTCGGCGCGGTGGTTGATTGCGACAAACATGTTCAGTGTCGCAGCGCCGATAACGGATGCCAGAACAACGCGAGGGTCAAGTATCAGGAGCGCGAATACAAGAATAATCCCGTCAAAAATCATTTGGGTAAGGCCCGCGCGAAAACCCGTCTTGTCCTGAAGGTAAACGCCCAAAATACCTATACCTCCAAGGCTCGCACGATGGCGGTAGAGCGCCAGCAGACCAAACCCCAGGAGCACCCCTCCGAGAAATGCCGACCAGAGACCATTAATATCGGCAATGTGCAGGAAGCGGGCCTGTAGATCTGCGAGAACGGACGTTAGCGCGATCGCAATAAATGTCTTGACCGTGAAGACCTTGCCCAGCCGTCGCCAGGATAGAAAATAGAAAGGCAGGTTCACGAGGAAGAAGAGCAGGCCGAAACTGACACCGCTTGTGTAGTGAACCAGAAAGGCCAGCCCTGCCGTGCCGCCGGTCAGCAAGCCCGCCTGATTGAGAAAGAAAAGCCCAAGCGAAGCAATGATGCTGCCGAAGGTAATGCCTTGCACATCTTCAAACAGAGTATGGCGCGATGGATTATGCGTCCATATTGTCAGCAGTTCATTCAAGTTTAGATGTGGCACAGGGAAATCCTCGAATTCAACGCTTTCTATTGTGCGTCGCAGCATTCGAGAAATCAAGAAATTTATGTCAGCATTGCTGACGTATTTTACGCATTTAGGACAATAAAATTACGCGTTGGCCATATTCTGCGACAGAAACAGAATTCCCTTCACAGGGGAGCCTGCATCCCATCGGATATCGAGCTTTTCGGTAGCGGCGAGACGGAACCCATAACGACTTGCCAGCGCCGCCACATATTCGGGCGAATGTGCATAACGCATGGAAGCGAGCAGTGAAAAATCTTCTTCGGTTTGCGCCAGTTCAGCAGAAAAGGCGAAATGCCCCAGCGGATGGGTCAGTTTGCGGGCAAGCTGAAAAAGCGGCTCCAGATTGCCAAGATACATTACCACGTCGGCTGCCACCACGAGATCTGCCCGGTTCTGCGGGAGCTCGTTTTCAAAGAAACGGCTCTCGCTTGCGCCCAACGACAGATCCGCCTGCGACAGGTGATCATAGATCGCCTTTTCCTCGGCCTTGGCCAGCATGTTGGCGGAGAGGTCAAAGCCCTCAAGACGCTGCGCATTGTCACGGATCTTCTCGCCAAACAGGCCGGTGCCGCAGCCAAGATCGATCACACAGGAAAAACGATCTCCTGCCAATGTTGTCACCAGCTCCGTCAACCGCTCAGGCACCTGATAATGCAGCCGCTCCACCAGCGCCTCGTCAAAATAGTCGGCATAATCATCAAAAAGCTGCTCGACATAGGACACAGGCGGCTGATCAGGGATATTCTCCTCACCGAGGAGCGAGAGCTTGAGCACCGCGCCAAAAATATCATCTTCGCTGTTGGCCAGCACATTGCGGAAGGCGATGACGGCATCGGCATCACACTTTCCTTTCTGCCAATATTCGCCCGCCAGAAACCAGCCCGCCGCCCAATGGGGCGTAATTTCCAGGGCCTGCTGCATCAGGTCCGCTGCGGATAAAAAGTCGCCGCTTTCAGCGAGCATACGCGCGTATTCAGCCCGGCGGTCTGCAATCAGATCGCCGGAGGAAAGGGTGTGACTATGCATGGAATATCGGTTTCCGGTCGAGACGCCGCCTATAGGCGCCGCTTTTGCCCAAATTCAAGCAAATTTTTGGACCGCATCCAGAAATTGCCACAACTTGCAGCCATTGGCGGAAAAGCCTATCTGACGAAGGACAGGACAAGGAGCGATGCCCTCATGAGCGAACAGGTCAACAAATTTCTCGGTGACAGCCCGATGCGCACCGGCTTCAAGCTGATTGCAGTGTCTATTTTTGTCGGCTTCATCATGAAGGTATTCGGCTGGTATCCGCTTGATGTGTTCCGCGCGATCCGCAATTTCCTCGTGGATTTGTGGAATACAGGCTTCGAGGCGCTTGGCGCCATCGGCGACTATTTCCTTCTCGGGGCCGCAATCGTTATTCCAGCCTTCATCATTATCCGCATCATGAATTACCGCAAATAGCTATGAAAGGCATCACAAGGCGACACTTTGTGCTCATTTCCGGCGCGGGATCACTGGCGGGGTTGTCGGCCTGCACCTCCATTTTCGATCTGAAGCCTTCAACCGTCGGCGCAGAAGACAGGACATTGGAGGCCCTTCCCATGGTCAATACCTTGCGCGGCAAGAACGGTCTTTCCAAACTCGGCTTTGACAGGGCCGCCGCCCGCGCTGCCGCCGATCAGGCGGCGCGCATGGCCGCACATAACCGGATGGAACACAATATCGGTATTGGCGCCGATTTTGCCAAACGCATGAAACGGCAGGATGTCAGGCTGCCTGCGGCTGAAAATATTGCCATGGGACAGGACAGCGTAGAACGCGCGGTCACAGCATGGATCAACTCGCACAAACATCTGGTCAATATGCTGGGCAATTATCACGGTCTCGGAGTCGCGTTAGCGCAAAATTCAGTTTCCGCAAACAAGCCTTTTTGGGCGATGGTGCTTTCCAGCTAGAGTAACGCGACAACGGGAAAATTTCGGAGAACCATGATGAAAGTCGGCGTTGTGGGTGCAGGCATGGTCGGAAGTTCGGCTGCCTATGCACTGACCATAATGGGCATTGCCAGTTCCGTTGTTCTTGTGGACATCGACCAACGCCTTGCGCTTGCGCAGGCGCAAGACATTTCTCACGCCGTTCCCTTTGTTTCAGCAACACAGGTCAGCGCAGGCGATTATGAGGCGCTGAAGGGAGCAAGCGTTGTCATTCTGGCAGCCGGCGTCAATCAGAAACCGGGAGAAACGCGGCTTGAACTTCTTGGCCGCAACGCTACGATTTTCCGTGATGTGGTCGGCAACGTCCTTCGCGCTGCGCCAGATGCGGTTCTTCTGATTGCGACCAATCCGGTCGATATCATGACCGACATAACGCTCAAGCTCTCCGGCCTTCCTTCCAATCGGGTTATCGGCTCGGGAACCATTCTCGACACGGCCCGGTTTCGAAGTCTGCTTGGGCAACATCTGGGCGTTTCTCCGCAATCCGTACATGCTCATGTCCTTGGAGAACATGGCGATAGTGAAGTCCTCATCTGGTCGTCTGCACTCGCCGGTTCGGTCCCGGTATTTTCGCTGGCTGAGCAGATTGGGCAGCCGATTGACGGCACAGTACGCTCGAAAATCGACAGCGGCGTGCGCAACGCCGCCTACACGATCATCAACGGCAAGGGATCGACCTATTACGGTATTGGCGCTGGGCTTGCCCGCATCGTGGAAGCCATTTTTCTGGATCAAAACAATATTCTGACGGTTTCGGGACTGAGTTCTGAAACGGCAGGCGTGCGTGATGTCACGCTGTCGATCCCCCGTGTCATTGGCAGAGGCGGTATAAAAACCGATGTCATGCCCAATTTGAATTCAGAAGAACGCGAAGCACTCAACAAGAGCGCCAGCCTTTTGAAGTCGACGGCGGACGCCGTTGTCTTTTGACCGGTTACGCTGCGGGGGATTTCCAGCCCCCACAATCATGTAATATGAAGTGTTGATCGCATCGCCATTTTCAACGCATCCGAGGTCTGAATGAACGAAAAGCCCTTCCGGGTTACCCACCGGCTGGTCCTCTCCATTGCCGTACCGATGACGATCGGGTTTGTGACGACACCACTTCTGGGACTGACGGACACGGCGGTCATTGGACAAACGGGCCGCGCGGCGGATCTCGCCGGACTTGGCGTGGCCGCCGTCATTTTTGATCTCGTCTTCTCCATCATTGGCTTCATTCGCACGTCAACCACAGCGTTTGTTGCGCAGGCATTTGGCCGCGGCGACCTGGGCGAGCAGCACGCTGTATTCTGGCGAGCAGCCATCACCGGTCTTGTGGGCGGGCTTGGCATTATCCTTGCGAGCTCCGTGATACTTTATCTCGGATTACGGCTCATCGCGCCCGAGCCTGCCGCCGCCGCCGTCGCAAGCGCCTATTTTTATATCCGGATTCTATCCAGCCCATTTCGTCTCATCAACGACGCGGTGCTGGGCTATATTCTCGGCATGGGGCGCGGGGGAATGGGGCTCTTCCTGCAAATTCTGATCAATGGCCTTAATATTACCCTTTCCGTTGCTCTCGGGCTTATGGCCGGTTGGGGTGTCAGCGGTGTTGCCTGGGGCACCGTTCTGGCGGAAATTGTCGGCGCCGTTGTAGGGCTCGCTGTTGTCATTTCCGCTTTCAGAGGTTCACCCTATCCGCCCTTGGCCCAGATCTTCGACCGGGCCAAGCTTCGGGCTCTTCTGGCCATCAACCGCGACATCATGATCAGAACACTGTTGCTGGTTGGCTCATTCGCGTTGATGACTCGTGCAGGCGCTCAGCTGGGCACGGATATTCTGGCGGCCAACGCACTATTGATGAACTTTTTCTTGGTGGCCGCATTTTTCCTTGACGGGATGGCTGCTGCTGCAGAACAGATCGCAGCCCGTGCGCTTGGCGCGCACCATCGTCCGGCCTTTCGCGACGCCGTACGCCTGACGCTCATCTGGTCGCTTGGTCTTTCCACCATTCTGGCCGTTGCTTTTCTTTCAGGCGGCGAGGCGGCAATTGCCTTCCTCACCAAAGCTGAAACTGTCCGCTCGGTTGCAGGCACTTACCTTCCCTGGATGGCGCTTACAGCGATTACGGGCGCGCTCGCATTCCAGATGGATGGCATTTATATGGGCACAGCCTGGTCCGCAGAAATGCGGAATATGATGATCCTGTCATTCATCGGCTTTTGCGCCGCACTTTGGCTCGCCGCGCCGATCTGGGGCAATCACGGGGTCTGGGCCGCACTCAACGTTTTCCTGGCGGCAAGAGGCCTGACGCTTGCTGCTATATTGCCAGGAAAAATGCGTCAAATATTCTGCTGAGCCCAGTCATCGACGCGCGTGTCGCGAATTTCCCTGATGGATGAAAAGCCCTCGCGGTCTGCCAGGCTGGAGAGACCACGCAGGATCTTGGCAGGCAATCCCGGCCCTTCATAAACCATGCAGGAGTAGAACTGCACCAGATCAGCCCCGGCACGGATTTTCTCCGCTGCGGTTTTTGCGTCCGACACACCGCCCGCGCCAATGATCGGCATATCCTTGCCAACCCGCTTGCGCATTTTGGCAAGTACCGTGGTTGAAAGTTCGAAAAGCGGCTTGCCCGAAAGCCCGCCTGCCTCTGCGGCAAGCGCCGGGTCGGAGAGACCCTCGCGCTTCAGGGTCGTATTGGATACGATAAGACCGTCGAGCCCCCGCGTGAGCGCCACATCGGCAATATCATCGAGCCCGCCCTCGGTCATATCTGGCGCGATCTTCAGGAAGACCGGAACGGAATTGCCTGATTTTGCAGCTTCCTCATTGCGCGTCCCCAGCACCGCAGCCAACAGTTCATCAAGGCTCTCACGATCCTGCAAGTTGCGAAGGCCCGGCGTATTGGGCGAGGAGATATTGGCTGTGAAATAACGCGCGACACCGTAAAATATCCGGATGCCCGCAACATAATCGGCCACCCGATCGTTGCTATCCTTGTTCGCGCCGATGTTCACGCCAACCATCAGCCCGGGATCAATCTTTTGAAGCCGGGCGAGCGCCGCTGCATGGCCTTCATTGTTAAAGCCCATACGATTGATGACCGCCATATCGCGCGTGAGACGAAAGAGGCGTGGCTTCGGATTGCCTGATTGCGGTCGCGGCGTCACGGTGCCCACTTCGGTAAAACCAAAGCCGAGCTTGAGAATGTCCGCCGGAACTTCCGCGTTTTTGTCGTAACCGGCAGCCAGCCCCAACGGATTGGGAAAATGCAGGCCCGCAGCCTCGACGGAAAGCCTGGGATCTGCCGAGGGCGAGCAGGCTGGCAAGAGGCCGCTTTTCAAACCTTTGATCGAGAGTCCGTGCGCGGTTTCAGGGTCGAGAGTGAAAAGGGCTTTCTGCCCCAGCTTTGAGAGTAAAGTCATGCGCCCAAATTCTCCGGAAATTCATGCGCCCCATCAGGGCCGAGCGGCAGCGGCTTTTCCCAGACGACAGCATCCAGCGGCAAATTTGCGTAAAGGTGCGGGAAGAGATCGCCATCGCGGGAAGGTTCATAACGCAGCGCTGAACCAAGCATGGCGCCATCGACTGCTACCAGCAGCAGTCCTTGCTGATCGGCAAAATACAATTCGGCCGTGCGCCTGACCTGTTCGGCTGTTGAAAAATGGATAAACCCATCTTTCAAATCTATGCCTGCACCTTCAAAGAGCCCTTTTGTCCGCGCGTCGCGCCAGAGCGCCTCAGGCAGGATCTTATATATCAATGTGTCCATAGCTAAGCCCAAGGGTCCCACCGAACGACTTGATTGTGTGTTATCATCTATTCGCCTTGCTCATGGTGCATAAGGCACAGGAACAGGCATACGGCAAGGGAGGCTCTTATGAAACCTGCGATCTTTCCCATTCTTTGTTCTGCGGTTCTGATTTCCGCAATCCCTGCACCCGCCGCGGAGCTGGGGCGGTATCAACTGCAACCAACGCCCGGTGGCGTCGTCAGGCTGGACACCGAGACGGGCGAACTTGCCTATTGCCGCGAGAGCGATGGAGCGCTGAGTTGCAACTCGATTATGCCGGACGAAGCCGTCAAAAAACGGTTGCAGGTACTGGAGGATCGCATTGCCGTCCTGGAGGGCAAGCCGCCCGCCAAGGGCCTGCCATCTGACGATGAACTTGAGCGCAGCTTTTCAATCATGGAGAAATTTTTCCGCCGTTTCAAAGGCCTCGCCGACGAGTTGGGCGAGGACAAACGCGAAATCCCTGAGGAAGCTCTTCCGCAAAAGACCTGATGCGGTATATAGTTCGGCGCGGACATGTACGGGCACGTGTCCAGATGCTCTTGGGAGGGGGCTCATGGCATCAGATTTGACCATTATTATAGCGGACGACCATCCGCTTTTTCGCGGCGCATTACGGCAGGCCGTCAGCGGTTTGCAACCACAGCCGGAGATTATCGAGGCAGAGGATTTTGCTTCGGTTCGCAAGGCCGTTGCAGAGCATTCCGAGGCCGATATCCTGCTTCTGGATCTGACAATGCCCGGGATGAATGGACTTGCAGGCCTCATGGCGCTGCGCTCGGAATTTCCAGGCTTGCCGGTTGCCATTGTGTCAGCCAGCGAAGATCAGGCCACCATGCAGCGGACTTTCGAGCTTGGCGTTGCAGGTTTCATCCCCAAATCGTCAGGCATTGACGATATCCGCAAATCGGTCACCATCGTACTCGAGGGAGGGATTGCGGAGCCGGAAGACTTTGTAGCCGGACGTGATCAGGATCCTGAAATCGAAGATCTTCTGCAACGGCTCCAAACCTTGACGCCGCAACAGTCGCGCGTATTGGGAATGCTTTCAGAAGGGCTTCTCAACAAGCAGATTGCCTATGAGCTTGGCGTCTCCGAGGCAACCGTGAAGGCGCATGTTTCCGCTA
Organism: Ensifer sp.; assembly: GCA_050306195.1. Taxonomy (GTDB): domain Bacteria; phylum Pseudomonadota; class Alphaproteobacteria; order Rhizobiales; family Rhizobiaceae; genus Ensifer_A. The sequence goes on along the minus strand of JBNLGT010000001.1, from coordinate 13,326 downwards.
TCCTTCTCAAACTCAATGTCGACAGCCGCACGCAAGCGGTCATTCAGCTTTCAAAAATTGCGCAAGCCCAAAGTGCCTGATCAAGTCGAAAAACAGTGAACCGGGAGGATTTTATTCCTGCCGCGCTTTACTGCCCGGCGGGCCTTGGCTAGGTTCGGCCCAACTTGGCGCCCGCTACCTGCAGCTGTGCGTCGCAGCTTGGGTTTTGAGCAATGATTTCACATGATGGCATTTGGGGCGCAATTGATGCCCTGGCCGCACGCTATGACCTTTCAGCATCTGGCCTTGCCCGAAAAGCTGGACTTGACCCCACCGCCTTCAACAAATCTAAACGCCTGAGCGCCGATGGCCGCTTGCGCTGGCCTTCGACTGAATCCCTGGCCAAAATATTGGACGCCACCGGCGCTACGCTTGAAGAATTCATGGCATTGGTCTCATCAGGCAATGACGAGGTCCGCAGCGCACAATCATCGCGACAGCTATCAATTCCGCTTTTAGGCTTCGCGCAGGCTGGTGCGGGTGGTTATTTCGACGACGGAGGTTTCCCCGCCGGGCAAGGCTGGGATGTGATTGATTTCCCGGCCTCGCCGGAAAAACAGGCTTCAGTCTACGCGCTCGAGGTTCAAGGGGATAGCATGATGCCTCTTTATCGCGATGGCGACGTGTTGATTGTGGAGCCCGGAGCGCAAGTCCGCCGCGGGGACCGTGTTGTGGTCAAAACCCGCGAAGGCGAGGTGATGGCCAAGGTTCTGATGCGCCAAAGCCCGAAGATGATTGAGCTCTTGTCGGTTAATCCCGAGCACGAAAACCGCGCCTTCGACTTGGCGGAGGTGGAATGGATGGCACGCATTATCTGGGCCAGCCAATAGGAATTCGTTCCACCCACTTGCCGCTTGAAGCACCGGCCCGCCTATACTATCTGCATCTCAACCGAAAATGAGAAATGGAACCAATGGCAAAGCAGATCACACTCGAAGAAGCCCTTATTTATGTTATGATCATGGTGTCGGCATCGGACCGCGCAATGAACGACGAAGAGCTCGCCAGAATCGGGCGGCTGACCAGGTTTCTGCCCGTCTTCGACAATTTCGACGACGAGAATTTGATCGAAGTCTCGCGCGATTGCACGGCAATCATCAATGGACCTGAAGGGCTCGATATTCTGCTTGAGGTTATCAAGGATGCGGTGCCTGAGCGCCTTTACGATACTGCTTATGCGCTGGGTGTTGAAATCGCGGCGGCCGATCTGGTGTTGAAAACCGAAGAACTACGCATATTGCAATTGCTGCGCGACCGTCTCGGCGTTGACAAACTCTCTGCCGCTGCCATCGAACGCTCTGCTGTCGCACGCTTCCGTAAAATTTAATTTGCGTTACAGGCCGCCAGGGAAATAGCGCTGAAACAACTCGTTCAGCGTCCCGTCGGCCGCGAGCGCTATCAATGCAGCATCAAAAGCCCGCGCCAAAGGTTCCGACTTGCGGGTCATGATTGTCATGCCCTCGCCTAGAAAATAACGCGAATAAAATGGCCCGCCGATGAAATGGCAGCAGCCCTCCGCTTCCTCGCTCATCTGCCAAAAAGCAAGCTGTAGGCCCGATCCAAAAACAGCGGGCACTTCCTTCTTCTTCAACGCATCCAGCGTCAATGTCAGCGTTTCAAAGGGCTTGGCTTTCACCCTCGGGAAAAAGGCCCGCAGCATGATCTCTTGGGCGGAGCCAGCAACGACTCCGACTTCGCGACCATTAAAGCTTTCCGGCCCAACCAAATCGCCATCATCGCTGCCGTTGGCAGAAAAACGCGCTGGCAAAGCTAGGTAGGACCGGCTGAATGCAAATCGCCGACGCCTTTCGTCAGTCACCGCCACACCGGCAATCACCGCCTCGCCCGCGCGCGCGTTCAGCGCATCTTCCAGTTCGCCGAAGGGCAGAACCTGAATTTGGCATTTTTCATCAATCTTGAGGTGATCGCAAATTTCGCGCACCAGATCCACGTTGAACCCGGCCAGCTTACCGCCGGCATCTACAAAGCTGAAAGGCGGAAAATCGGCCGTCGTGAGAAATCGTATCCGGGGAACATTGGATAGATCGGGTGCAGAACGATGTTCCTTCACATTCACCGTAAGTTCAATGTCATCGGCTTCGGCGGCGACGCCACAAAACATCGAAAACAAGACGGCCAAAACCGTGTACAGCGCACGGAATTTCCAGCCCGTAGAACGCCTGCGCATGCCTGTGTTTGTGATCTTGTCTAACATGATCCGGTCTTGTCTGTTGATCTGCCACGTCCCGTCCATGATATTTCTAAAAATACCCTTCCCCCGGGACAAAACCAACTGTGAACGCAGCAAGCAAAGACGACAGCACGTGACTGGAGCGGGTGAAGGGAATCGAACCCTCGTCGTCAGCTTGGGAAGCTGCTGCTCTACCATTGAGCTACACCCGCGATTTGTCTGATCAGCAAATTCAATAATACCGGTTCTTTGTCAAGCGTTGAGAATACACCCGAACATAGAATTCGTAAGCCAAAAACAACCTAAAATTAGCGATTTGCCATAAATACACTGTTAACCAGCAAGGGCCACTTTCGCCAGCAAATCCTGAAATACTTGTTTTAGACCGCATGACAGGGTGCGGCGGGGTGGGGAAAATGTCGAATATTTCAGTGGGAACACGTTTTCTGGTCGCAGTGTCCATTCCGTTGATCATGGCGCTGGCGCTTGCTTTTTCGTCTCTCAAAACGCTTGAGAATGACCGGTCGAATATGAGCTCGGTTGTCCAGGTAAGCGGTTTTGTCGGTGATATTGGCGCTATCATGAAACGCCTTCAGGTCGAGCGGGGCACAACTGCCGGCTTCGTCGGCTCGAAGGGAGCGCAAATGAGTGGCGAGATGCAAAAAGCTCGGACCGCCACAGATGAAATTCTGAATACCGTCAATCCGCTCTCCCAAGGGCTGACATCGCTCCACCAAGACAGCGTTTCCAGGCAATGGAATGCAATTGTCCAAAAATTGGCCGAGTTGAAAAACACCCGTGGTCGTGTCGATGCGCTCAACATGCCGGGAAATGAGGCATTCCAATATTATACGGGCATTATTGGCGACATGCTGGACTTGAACCGTACAATGGCTGTGCAGGCATCTGAAGAAAGTGTCGCATTCAAACTGATGGCAATTGTCCAGTTGATGAAAGCTGGCGAGCTGGCAGGACAAGAACGCGGCCAGGGCGCCGGGATAATAGCCTCGGGCAAATACGCCCCGGGGCAGTTCGATGCCTTTTCAAAATTCGGTGGTGCACAAGAATCCCTACTCAATACGTTTGTTGAATTGCAGGATCCCGATGACGCCGAAAAGATCAAGACAGCGCTCAAATCTGCAGATGTACGGACATTCGATACGATCCGCGAGGCGCTTATCCGCAAAGGTGAGGCGGACAATATCGAAGGCCTGGATGCTGGTCAGTGGTTTGCCGCGGCCACCAAACGCATGGGTCAGATCGGCGCATTGTTGAACGCTTCGCTCGAAGATGTCGCGCAAATCGCAGATAGTAATGCGTCGGCATCAAGGTCAGCATTTGTCATTATCGCCACAATTCTCAGCATCGCTGTTATTATTTCCGTTTTCATCCCCGTCTCCATGGCCTTCACGGTTCTACGTCCATTGAAGAAACTCACCGGAGCCATGCGCGATCTTGTGGACGACAAATGCGATATCAGTGCCATTCCTTCGCTTGGAAATGACGAAATTGGTAGTATGGCAAACTCGGTTCGGGCCTTTGTTGACAAGACTCAAGAGCGCATCGACAGAGAACGTGAGGCCGAACTTCGTCTGGCTGCAGAAAAAGCGGAAGAGGAGGACGCGCAAAATGCCGAACGCGCGCGTGTGGCCCAGGAGCAGGAAGAAGCCATAGCAGCACTTGGCAAAGCTCTCGATGAACTGTCTCACGGAGATTTTGAATCCCGAATGGAAGAAGCTTCGGTTTCAGCAAATTTCCAGCAAATGGCGACACGTTACAATACCGCGTCTGAGCTGATGCGCGTGGCAATGTCGGAAGTCCGCAGCACCTCGGTCTTTGTCACCAACAGCGCCAATACCCTTGCTGGGAATGCTGACGAACTCTCTGTGCGAACCGAAGAGCAACAGCGTTCACTAGAACAAAGTTCTCAGGCGCTCCGTTCATTGACGGAAAGCATAAAGTCCACAGCTCAGAACGCCCAGCAGGCATTGAAATCGGCCGCCGACAGCAAGGATCAGGCCGAGCGTTCAGGGCAGGTCGTTCATAATGCAGTCGACGCAATGAGCGTCATAAATGAATCATCGGAACAGATCGGGCAGATTATTGGGGTCATTGATGATATTGCCTTCCAGACTAATCTGCTAGCGCTGAATGCCGGGGTTGAAGCTGCTCGGGCGGGGGATGCAGGAAAAGGGTTCGCCGTTGTCGCCCAGGAAGTCCGCGAGCTTGCGCAACGTTGCGCCGAGGCTGCGCAGGAGATCAAGACACTGATTTCAGCAAGCTCGGAGCAGGTCAAATCCGGCGTTGCGCTAGTTGAGCAGTCCGGCGAAGCGCTCAATGCGATTATCCGACATATCAATGAAACCAACGGTCTCGTCGAGCTCATCGCGGGTAACACGAATGAACAATCCGGCCAGCTTTCCGAGGTCAACAACGCCGTTCATGAAATCGAACAGTTGACCCACAAGAATACGGAAATGGTCATTGGCAATTCGCAGGCGATCCACGAGCTGACGGAAAAGGTCAATCAACTAAACACGCGCCTGTCCACATTCAAGACACGCAGCGGCAAGCAAGACGCTAATTACAAAGGGCCGGAGCGCCGAGGGCTGAAGCAATACCTTGATATGCAGAAATCAAAGGTCGCGTGATGGGCAGACGGCTGCTACCTAGACCCTAAAATGCTTTGAAAGCTTCAGGCCCTGCGCTTGATAATTGGAACCTAGGCCGGTGCCGTAAAGGGCTTCCGGCCTCTCCTGCATGTGCTCGTAGATCAATCTGCCGACGATCTGGCCATGTTCCAGAATGAACGGAACTTCGTGGCTACGTACTTCCAAAACCGCCCGGCTGCCTGAACCACCCACCGCCGCGTGGCCAAACCCGGGGTCAAAGAAACCCGCGTAGTGAACACGGAATTCGCCAACCAGCGGATCAAAAGGCGTCATTTCCGCAGCGTAGAGCGGTGGGACGTGCACGGCTTCGCGTGAGACAAGGATATAAAACTCGTCTGGATCGAGGATGAGCTCGCGAGCGCCGCGACCATAAATTGGCTCCCAGAAGTCCAAAACATCGTGAGCGCCTTTTCGGTCCACATCAACAACCGAGGTATGATGCTTGCCGCGATAACCGATCAGGCCATCGTCGCCGGTACCTTCCAGATCAATCGACAGCGCAATGCCGCCGCCAGACACATTCGGCACGTCGGATACAACAAGCCCTTCGCTTGCATGAAGCGCCATGACTTCCGCCTCACTGAGAAGCGCGTTGCCGGTTCGGAAACGGATCTGCGACAGGCGCGATCCCTTGCGCACAACAATAGGGAACGTTCTAGGCGAAATTTCCAGATAAAGTGGCCCCTTATAGCCCGCCGGTATCTTGTCAAATTCCTGGGCGCGGTCAGCTATAACACGGGTGAAGATATCGAGGCGGCCGGTGGAGCTCTTGGGATTGGCCGAAGCCGACATGTCCGCCGGAAGGTCAACACTTTCCATCAGCGGCACGACATAAACACAGCCGGTTTCAAGAACCGCGCCTTCAGACAGGTCAATCACATGAAGCTGCAGGCGTTCCAGCTTATCGGCAACCAGATGCGAGGGGCCCGGCATGAAGCTTGCCCGCACGCGAAAGGCTTTTGCGCCCAGCCGCAGGTCCAGACTTGCGGGTTGAATCTGATCATCGTCCAGCGGCGCCTCGCTGCTCAGGCGTCCGCTGTCAAACAGTTGTCTGATGGCCCTGTCAGCCAGAATTCCGGTTTCGCGTATCATTATCCTGTCCTCTTGCCGCGACAAAACCAAACTCGGATGATTGACGCAAGCACGTCTACACAGTAAAGAAACGTTATCCCGTGGTGATTTGGCCGGTCGGCTTGCAGCCACGTTAAACAAGTAGCTAAAGAGGCCGGGGCGAATAGCCGGTCTCTCTTGCGACCGGCTTTTTTTGTTGTGAACGATTGGAACAAAAATGAGCAAGAACTGGCAACCGGCAACGCAACTCGTGCATGGCGGAACGCTGCGCTCTCAATTTGGCGAAGTGTCTGAATCAATCTTCCTCACTCAGGGTTTTGTCTACGAAAATTCAGCAGCTGCAGAAGCCCGCTTCAAGGGGGAGGATGATGGTTTCATCTATGCCCGCTACGGCAGCCCCACCAATGACATGTTTGAAAAGCGCATGTGTATGCTGGAAGGCGCAGAGGATGCACGCGCCACGGCGTCGGGCATGGCCGCTATCTCCGCCGCCATTCTTTGCCAACTCAAGGCTGGAGATCATATCGTTGCAGCGCGCGCGCTGTTCGGCTCCTGCCGCTACATCGTGGAAACGCTGGCGCCAAAATACGGCATCGGCTGCACGCTGGTGGATGGACGCGATCTGGCCAATTGGGAAGCGGCCATTCAGCCGAATACCAAGGTCATGTTCCTGGAAAGCCCGACCAATCCGACACTTGAAGTCATCGACATCGCCGGTGTTGCAAAGCTTGCAAACCAGATTGGGGCGAAGCTGGTGGTCGACAATGTTTTTGCGACGCCGCTTTTCCAGAAGCCACTGGAACTCGGCGCGCATGTGGTTTGCTATTCCGCAACCAAACATATTGATGGCCAAGGCCGTTGCCTTGGCGGCATTATCCTGTCCTCGAAGGAATGGATTGATGAAAACCTGCATGACTATTTCCGTCATACCGGGCCCGCCATGTCGCCTTTCAATGCCTGGACACTACTGAAAGGTCTGGAAACACTGCCCTTGCGCGTGCGCCAGCAGACGGAAAATGCAAGCCGCGTTGCCGATTTTCTGGCCGAGCAAAAGGCTGTTTCACGCGTTATCTATCCGGGCCGCGCAGACCATCCGCAGGCTGACATTGTCGCCAAGCAGATGAGCGGCGGCTCGACCCTTGTGGCCTTTGAATTGAAGGGCGGCAAGGATGCGGCCTTCGCACTTCAGGACGCGCTTGACGTGATCACGATTTCCAACAATCTGGGCGACGCAAAAAGCCTGATCACTCATCCGGCGACGACAACCCACAAGAACCTTTCCGAAGAGGCGCGTGCAGAGCTCGGGATTTCGCCAGGCACTGTCCGCCTTTCGCTGGGCATTGAAGATGGCGGTGACCTCATCGCCGATCTTGAACAGGCGCTTGACAAGGTCAAAGTGTAGACACAAATCTCAGGTGCGGTTAGCGCCGCACCTGAATTTGCCGGGCGGCCTGCAGCGCTGCATGTTCCCGGCAAGCTTCGTTCGTCATATTCCGGTTTGTCCGGCCCTGAAAAAGGCTTGGCGGAAACGTCCTGGAAGGTCCAAATGTATCGTTCGCTTACCCGCGACATCGAAGTTACAGTGGAGCCCTATTACCTGGCGGAGCAATCCGACCCGGAAGACAGCCGTTTTGTATGGGGCTACCGGATCGTGATTTCCAACCTCTCGGAAAACACTGTGCGCCTCATGCACCGCTATTGGCACATTACCGACGAAACCGGCCAGGTGGACGAGGTTCGAGGCCCTGGTGTTGTTGGTGAACAGCCTACGCTTGGCCCCGGAGACACATACGAATATTCCTCAGGTTGCCCGCTCGACACGCCTTCAGGCGTTATGTTTGGCCGCTATACGATGCAGACGGGAGAAGGCGAGACCTTCGAGGTCGATATCCCGGCCTTTTCCCTGGACATGCCAAATCACGCGCGCACGCTGAATTAGAGCAAGTTACATCCCGCAAATCCCCAATCATGGGGTTTTCAGATTTGAATGAAACCGCCAGACGAACGGTCATTCTTATTTCAACTGGCTGTCCTTCGACCCGCGCCGGTTAATACCACCCCGCATCACTGGCACAGCGTCTGTCTCGTTCTGACATTCAATGCACAGCTTCACACCCGGGACGGCCTTTTGCCTTGCTTCAGGGATTGGTTCATCGCAGTCAGCGCAATGTGATCGGCTCACCAGGTTCGGGTTTTGCCGCGCCCGCATACGTTTCAATTCATCCTCGATCGAGGCATCAATCTGATCGTTTACCGCACCATCCTGCGCCCATCCACTGGCCACCATGCTCTCCTTCGAACCACAATGGATCACGGAACCCTTATAATACGGGTTCACCCATGGGCCAAACATCAAGACAAGCCGGGGACTGCTCTTTCCGCGACACTATAGCCTGTAATCGGGCGGTTCTGAGCCTCAACAAAGGCAAGAGTATCCTGCTGCGTCATCAACCCTGCTTGCGTGGCTTTTTCTTCCAATCGGGCTTGCCACCCTTTCCTGCCGGTTTGCCTTTGAAAGATTTCCCTTCTTTGCCAGCGGGCTTTTTGCTCCATGCGGGTTTCTTTGAAGTGTCGTCACGTTCCCGATCATTGCGCTTTTGGCGAGGCTGCAAATCTGGCGCACCGTCGAGGCGCTTGACCCGCAGATTACCTTCAATGGTCATTTTTGGCCCGAGAGCGGCGGCAAAGTCATCCGCCGCGCTGATATGAATTTCGACGAAGGTTTCGACCGGCTGCATCTTGATTGCGCCGATATCGCGCTTGGAAAGATTGCTCGCCCGGCACAACATCGGGATCAGCCAGCGCGGTTCAGCATTTTGCTTGCGACCAACGGACAGAGAGAACCAGACGCTTTCCTCAAACTCCTCGCGGGCGCGTGCGGGTTGCGCATCGAATTTGTTATCCCGGCGCGGTCTTTCGCCCTCTTTTCCACCATCGCGTGACTTAGGCTGTGTGATCGGCACTTCCTGAATTTCTTCCGGCGCAAAACGCGTTGCCCTAAACTGCCGAATGTAGGCCGCCGCGATCTTCTCGGCTCCATATTTTTCTACGAGCGCGCCGACCATATCGCGCTCCCCGTCTTCAATCGTCAGACCCAGCTGTGCGTCAGCAAGAAGCCGCTCATCATCCCGCTTCAGGATGGCGTCTGCAGATGGTGGATTGGCCCATTCTGCCTGGATCCCGGCAATCGACAACAGTCGTTCCGCCTTGCGACGCGCAGGCTGCGGCACAATCAACGCTGACACACCCTTGCCCCCTGCCCGGCCTGTACGACCGCTGCGGTGTTTCAAGGTATCAGTGTTGGTCGGCAGATCAGCATGAACCACAAGCTCGAGACCTGGAAGATCGATGCCACGGGCCGCGACATCCGTCGCAATGCAAACACGCGCGCGGCCATCGCGCATGGCCTGCAGTGCATGGCTTCGTTCACTCTGTGTTAGCTCACCGGATATGGCGACAGCAGGAAATCCGCGATTGGAAAAGCGCGCGGTGAGATGCGCAACCGCTGCACGCGTGGAACAAAAGACTATCGCTGCTGCGGCATCATAATAGCGCAACGTGTTCAATATGGCATTCTCGCGGTCCGCGCCGGCGCAAACCAGCACACGGTATTCGATATCGCTATGCTGCTTTTCTTCCGCCGCCGTCGTAATGCGCAGAGCATCGCGTTGGTAGCTCTTCGCCAAGGTCGCGATTGACTTCGGCACGGTGGCCGAGAACATCAATGTCCGCCGCTCCGTCGGAGATGCTTCCAGAATGAATTCCAGATCCTCACGGAAACCGAGATCAAGCATTTCGTCGGCCTCATCGAGGACAACGGCCCGAAGGTTGGTTAGATCCAGGTTCTGTCTACCGATGTGGTCGCGCAGGCGACCCGGCGTACCGACAACGATGTGGCTGCCGCGCTCAAGCGCGCGGCGCTCGTTGCGCACATCCATGCCGCCAACGCATGTTGCAATCACAGCACCGGCTTCAGCATAGAGCCATTCAAGTTCGCGCGCGACCTGCATGGCAAGTTCGCGTGTTGGCGCAATCACCAACGCCAGCGGGGCCTCGGCAGGGCCAAAATGCGCGCCGTCGCCCAGCACATCAGCCGCGATCGCCAGCCCGAAGGCAACCGTCTTTCCAGAGCCGGTCTTTGCCGAAACCAGCGCGTCGCGCGATGTCAGTTCCGGGGCCAGAACAGCCTCCTGAACCGGGGTCAGGCTGGAATAGCCACGCTTTTCAAGTGCGCGAACGAGTGGCGTTGCAACGCCATCAAAAAGAGCCATTAAGTTTTCTTTCGGAATTGGTCAGTGCGGCAAGTCAGCGAGCCGCTGCATGAAGTTTGCCGCGCTTCTATATGCAGCAAGACAAAAAGTATAGTCCAAGCCTGAAACCGGGCGAATACAGCGATCCGGCGTAAGGCAGTCATTTTCATTGCAAACCGAGCGGGGTCCTTGCCGGGACCGCTCGGCTCAACAATTTCAGTCGTTCATATTTTCTACTTCTTCGGCAGAGAACCGGTAAGTCGTGGAGCAAAACTGGCAAGTCACACTGACCAGGCCATCTTCGAGGCTTTCTTCAACCTCCTGTGGCGACAGGCCCGCCAAAACACCGCCGATCTTTTCGCGCGAGCAGGAGCATTTATCGTAAACCGCATGGTTTTCGTAAACACGTACGCCGCGCTCATGGAAGAGACGGAAAAGCAGGCGTTCGGCAGTCACCTGTGGATCGGTCAATTCATCCGCGTCGATGGTTTCCACCATTGCCCGAGCTTCCGCCCAATGATCGTCTTCATCAATCCTGTGCGACACCTCTTCTCCGTCGCCACCAGGAAGGTCCGCCATACGCATCCGCTCAGGCGCTTCCGGCAAAAACTGCGCAATGAGACCACCCGCACGCCACGCGTGACGCGGCTTGCCGTTTTCATCGCGATCAAACAGTTCCGCAGCGCTCAGCCGAACGGCTGTCGGTATCTGCTCCGACTGGCGGAAGTAAGTTTCCGCAATCCGTTCCAGGCTATCACCGGCCAGCGGCACAATACCCTGATAGGGTTGCATATGTGCACCCTGATCGATTGTGAAAGCCAACACGCCTTTACCCAGCAGCTCTTGCGGTTCGGTCAAACCGGCGGCAACGGCGGCTTCAAGGCGCTCTTCGTCGTAGCGGGCGTAGGCGCGCACGGAATCGGGCGCGGCGAAGTCCGCAACCAGCAGGTCCACTGGTCCATCGCTTTGGGTCTGGACAATGAACTTGCCTTCAAACTTCAGCGAGGTGCCAATCAGCACGGTCAACACGACGGCTTCTGCAAGCAGTCGGGCGACGGGTGCAGGATAGTTATGACGTTCAAGAATAGCGTCCAGCATGGGGCCGAGCTGCACAGCGCGACCGCGCACATCCAGCGCCTCCACCTGAAATGGTACAACATTGTCGTCACCGGCGTGGTCAAACTCGCCGAGACCGGTCATCATGTCACTCATCAAAGAAACTCCTGCGGCTTCGAAACCGTTCGCAATTCAGCTCGCCGCCGCACATGTATCGGGATTGTTGCCAGACATGGCAAAGTTGCCGATTAGATGGTCATGCGGCGACAGAATTTCAACCTTCACCGCAAGACGGCCTGTCGACGACCCTATAAGACCAACATTTGGCTTCATCCAGATCGCGACGTCAGATTGCCCCCAAGCACCAGGCCAGAATGGATTTCTGTGCGTGAAGGCGATTTTCCGCCTCGTCAAAAACAACCGACTGCGGGCCGTCGATCACACTATCAGTTACCTCCTCGCCGCGGTGAGCGGGCAGACAGTGCATGAACAGCGCGTCTTCATTCGCCTTTTTCATCAATTCCGGGTTCACCTGGTACGGCATGAAAATATTGTGGCCGCGCGCCTTGTGTTCCTGGTTCATCGACACCCAGGTATCGGTCACGATGCAGTCGGCCCCTGCGACCGCTTTGTCGGCATCATGGGTCAGCATAACTTTACCGCCATTGTTGCGCGCCCAGTTGAGGAACTTGTCATCCGGTTCTGAACCCATCGGCACGGCCATATTCATCTGATAGCCGAATTGCGCAGCGCCCTCGACAAATGAATGCAGCACGTTGTTGCCGTCGCCGGTCCAGGCAATTGTCTTGCCTTCCACCGGGCCACGGTGCTCTTCAAATGTCAGGATATCAGCCATAATCTGGCAAGGGTGAGTTTCGTCCGTCAACGCATTGACGACCGGCACAGTCGCGGCATCCGCCAGCTCCAGAAGGCGAGAGTGGTCGGTCGTGCGGATCATGATCACGTCAACAAAACGCGACAGAACCTTCGCCGTGTCGCCAATCGTTTCGGCGCGACCAAGCTGCATTTCCGTTCCAGAAAGGAACAGCGTTTCGCCGCCGAGCTGACGCATGCCGACATCAAACGAAACACGTGTACGGGTTGACGGCTTTTCGAAGATCATCGCCAGCGTTTTTCCTGCCAGCGGCTTGTCGCCCTTGCCGGCCTTCAACGCCTGTTTGCGGGTTTTCGCATCATCCAGCATCAGCCGGAGATCGCCGGCGGAAACTGCGGAAAGATCCAAGAAGTGTTTTACGGATGTCATTAGTCTTATTCCTGAAATTCGTGATCAGTCGGCAGCTTGAAGATGTTTGAGCGCACGTTCAATGCGGTTCAACCCCTCGCGCGCCTCTTCAGCCGTTGTGACAAGCGGCGGCAGGATGCGGATCACGTTGTCTGCGGCCATCACGCCCAAAATCTTTTCACCGCGCATAGCGGTCAGCAGCTCGGCCGCCGGTTTTTTCGGTTTCAAGCCGATGAATAGTCCCTCGCCGCGCACGTCCTCTATCTCGTCGGGAAAGCGGTCCTTCAGCGACGCCAGCCCCTGGCGGAAAACCAGCGCGACGTCGCGCACATTTTCCAGAAAGCCGTCGCGCAAAACGACATCAAGAACGGCTTCTCCGGCAGCCATGGCCAGCGGATTGCCGCCATAGGTCGTCCCGTGGGTTCCCGCCACCATGCCGGATGCTGCCTCTTCGGTCGCCAGGCACGCGCCAACCGGAAAGCCGCCGCCAATGCCCTTGGCAATCGCCATGATATCGGGTTCAACGCCGCTTAATTCATAAGCAAAAAGCTTGCCCGTGCGGCCAACGCCCGACTGAACTTCATCAAAAATAAGAAGCATGCCCTTTTCATCGCAAAGCGCGCGGAGCGCCTTAAGGAAGGCGGGATCAGCCTGACGGATGCCACCTTCGCCCTGAACTGGTTCAATCAGGATCGCGGCAGTGTCGTCACTGACGGCGGCCTTGACCGCCTCGATATCGCCGAACGGCACTTTGTGAAATCCAGGCGCTTTCGGCCCGAAGCCTTCAATATACTTTTCGTTGCC